>JBBRZL010000119.1:0-11005 GCA_038236735.1 Holophagales bacterium
CGACTACGTCGATACCGTCCTATTTGCCAATCCTGGCAAATGGTGGCCCCGGTGGGGTTCGAACCCACGACCAAGCGGTTATGAGCCGCCAGCTCTGACCGCTGAGCTACAGGGCCGGAGCCAGTGTAGCAAAGGCGCCTCCTGAACCTATTCAAAGCCCCCGGATGGCCCGCCCACCCACTGCAAAATCCAGGAGCTGGAGCAGCCGGTCGGCCAGGGTGGGAAGATCCCTGGCTTCCAGGAGGAATTGTCGTTCGGTCGGTTCAAAATCCAGTGCCATGGCCAACGTATTCAGCCGTCCTGCATCCTCGAGCGGCAGATCCAGGAGTTCATTAAGTTGCACCTCGACGCCCTCGGTGGCAGCGTAGTCCCGCAAGGCTTCCATGAGCCGTTGTCGATGGGGGCCATGCCAAAGCTGGTCGCTGTCGAAGGGCAGCACCTCCGTCTGCACCTGGCGATAGGGCTTGCCATCGTATTCCCCCAGGATGCGTACGGCCTCCTTGCCCTGAACGAGCAGTTTCCATCGTCCTCCCGTGAGCGGTTCGGCCCGGACCACCTCGGCGAGACACCCAATGTCGAAAGTCGCCACCGTTTCGCCAAAGGAACCCTGCGCAGGGTCCTCCCGCATGAGTGAGATGACCAGGTGATGATGGGAGTTGAGAAGGTCTACAGCCATTTCCTGGTACCGGGGCTCAAAGACCAGGAGCGGCAGGAAGGTCTGCGGGAAGAGCACAACCCGGGGCAGGGGGAAGAGAGGGAGAATGGCTGGTAGCATGGACACCTTACTGCTCAACCCATCGGAGTCGGAACAGTGAAGGATGAGAACCATGTCGTGCGACCGGTGGATGCGGGAAATGCCGTGTTGGAGGCGACCCGCTCGGGAATCTCGGAACTGAGGGAATCCTGGGATTCAGAGGCCGTGGAAGCCTGGATCCAGATGGTCCTGGGCCGAAGTGGACGGGTGGTCCTTACGGGCATGGGCAAGTCCGGGCTGGTGGCCCAGAAAATCGCCGCGACCCTGGCATCGACAGGTTGCCCGAGTTTCTTCCTCCATCCCGCCGAGGCCCTGCATGGCGATCTGGGCATGGTCACCACCGGGGATTCGATCCTGGCCCTGTCCAACAGCGGCGAAAGCGAAGAGATCGTCCGCCTGCTCCCCAGCCTCCTTCGCCTGGGCATTCCCATCGCCGCCATCACCGCTCGGAAAGACAGCAGCCTCGGCCAGGCTGCGCAATGGACCTTCTGCTATCGGCTGCCGCAGGGGGAGGGCTGTCCTCTGGACCTCGCGCCCATGGCCAGCACCACCCTCCAGTTGGTTTTGGGGGATCTCCTGGCTGCCTGCCTCATGGAGCAGAGGGGCTTCACCCGAGATCTCTTCGCCTTGAATCATCCAGGTGGAAGTCTCGGAGCTAAATTATTAAAAGTAAATGCATTAATGCACACAAATTGGCCTCAAGTCCCAGCGAAGGCACCTCTCACCGATATTCTGCGAGCCATGACGGATGGACGGTTGGGGATGACCAGCGTCATGGATGGGGCTGTGTTGCTGGGCGTGATTACCGATGGAGACCTCAGGCGAGCGCTGGCCATTGCCGAGCAGAATGGGCAGAATCCATTGAGTTTGACCGCCGCGCAATTGATGACGTCGAAGCCTGCCACCATCCGAGAAGATGCGCTGGCCATCGAGGCCGCCGGTGACATGGAGGCCCGCAAGATCACCTTCCTGATGGCCACCAGGGAAGGAACACCAGTAGGCGTGCTCCACATTCACGATTTATTGGCATCCAAGGTGTTATGAGCCAGACCAACGCGAAGATTTGATTGTTTAAGGTTACATAATATACATTATCGAAAGTTAATCGAAGGCCTCCATTGCCATCCGTCCTGACCAGATACGTCATCCGCCGCTGGACCATCCCCTTCCTTGGGGCCCTCTTTTTTTATGGCTTCCTGCTGCTTTCCTGGGAGATGGTCCAGATCTCCAAGGAAATCTTCTCCCAAGGGGCCCCGCTTCGCTGGCTATTCCCGCTGCTGCTGACTTCTCTTCCAGAGAACCTGGGGCTCGTGCTGCCGATGGCTGCAGTACTCGGTGGCCTGATGGGTACCCAACAATTGATGGAAGGCTCCGAGCTGGTCGCTGCCCAGGGGTTGGGTGCAGGCCAGCGCACCTGGACAAAACCCTGGCTGATCATGGCTTCGCTCTTGGTGATCCTGGCGGCATTCAACGCCCACTTCCTCGTCCCCATCGCAGCCAGGGTCCAACAGGCCTCCCGCATGAAGATGGCCGAAGAAGCCAAGGCCCGGTTCCTGCGTCCAGGCGCCCCGCCCTGGTTTCCGCCCAGCGCCCCGAACTCGGCCTTCTGGGTATCACCCTCAGGCCAGATCCACATCATGGAGAGCACCCCTCAAGGCGTGCAGCACCTCGTAGCTTCCACCATGACCTATGCCCTGGAAGCCAAAGCAGATGGCTCCACGGAGTTGCAACTGCACCTTACCGGGCTGCAAGGGGCGCTCTTCCAAACCGCTGGTTCAGGCAGTGTCATCCATCTCAATCAAGAGAAGCAGGTCCTTCGCTTCGAGCTCCCTGCTGGGGCTCGGCTGTTGCCCCCCACCCCTCTCCGCTATGAGAGCTCAACGGCCCTTCTACGTGTGATGCGTTCCCCGGAGAACAAGGACCTGCTGCTCAAGGCCGCCATGGAATTCTGCAGGCGAACCACCCTGCCCCTGGCCGCGGCGGCACTCCTGCTTTTGGGCATCGCCCTGGGGTTTGGCCATCCCCGGTTCTACCGAGGTGGGGCGATGATCAAGAGCCTGGGCGTCATCATGCTCTATTACCTCGTCATGAAGTATTTTGAAAACATGTGGATGGGCGGTAAGTTAACAACGATCTACCCACTGCTTCTAGTGCCGCTTCCGTTCCTGCTGAGTGGCTGGTTGCTGCTCCGGCATCGCCTGAGACCGCACCGATCGGCGCGGGTCTGGGATGAATTGATTCCGGTCCTGCTCCCCTTCAAGGCCTTCATCGTCCCGGCGGTAGACCGGATCGGAAGCACCCGGACCGCCTTCCTGGCATGGGTTCATGGCAAAGGCACCCAGCACGGTATCCTGCGCCACTGGGCCAACTTGGCCTGGTGGCGCAACTGGGCCTCTGTCCTCGGCAGTTTGTTGGTGCTCAATTTGTTGATTGAGTACGCAAGTCTTGGGGCAGATCTATCTAAGAATGGTGTTCATTTTATTGTATTCATTGACTATTGGTTCTGGAATCTCACGCCATTCCTGGTCATCGCGCTACCCATGGCCTTCCTTCTCGGCACCCTCCTGACGCTTTCAGAAGCGGCTCTGTCCCGGGAATGGCTGGCACTCCGGGCAGGGGGTGTCAGCCTGGTTCGGTGGATCTGGAGCAGTCGCTGGGCCTGGGGCATGGTGACCCTACTCACCCTCCTGCTTCAGGTGGGCGTTGCGCCGAAGGCTATGGGCCGTGCTAACCAGCTTTACCGTCGAATTCTAAACCGCTCGGAATTACAAATTTCAGCACACCCATGGCTGTATCTGGGCTCCACGGGCGTCCTCTGGAACCTGCAGGCGGACCAGCGCTGGGGCTTCCCCTTGAAAACTCCTGGCGAGGCCCCCCTCCTCCTCCGCTGGCGTCTCGGGGCACCCTATTCCGAAGCCCTCGTTTGGGGTGGACTCAAACTGGTCCAAGGGCCCAGCGCTGAGCGGCTCTTCCCTGAGCGGGCTCTCCGGGAGACCTCCAGCGCCGAAGAAACCAGCACCATTGACCTCTTTCGTTGGCAAAAGTGGGCCCCGGACCCTGAACGCGCCTACATGCTCTGGGGGCGCCTTCTGGGGTGCCTGGCTGGTCCCTGCCTGGTGCTGTCCATGCTCTCCTTCGCCTTCCCCGGCCCAAGACAGGGCCGGGGACAGGCCCTAGGCGCAGGACTCGTGGCTGGCCTCGTCTTCCTCGGCTTGCAGACACTCTTTGGCGGTGCGGCTCGGGCCTCGGAGATCCCTGCCTATTGGGGTGTCCTCACCCCCATCCTGCTTCTTGTCTCAGTTTCGCTGCTCAGACTCCATCGGTTGAGGACCTGATCCGTGAACCAGATTCTGGATCAAGCCCTGACGTCCCTTCGAGCACATCCCACCCTCATCCCGGGGAGCCGGGTTCTTGCCGCCATGTCTGGAGGCGTCGATAGCTCGGTCATGGCGGCACTACTCCACCGGGCCGGCTTTGAGGTGATTGGCATTTCGATGCAACTCTTCGACAAGAAGACCACTCAAGGTTCCGATGCTAAATGCTGCACATTGGATGACTTTCAGGATGCCCGACGAGTCGCCTTCGAATGTGGGTTCGCCCATTACGTCATGGATTTCGAGACCCGTTTCAGGGAGACGGTGATCGAGGGTTTCATCCAGGGCTATTTGGATGGAGAAACACCCAGTCCTTGCATTCGATGCAACCAGTACCTCAAATTCTCTTCACTCATGGAGCGAGCCGACGAGCTGGGCGCAGCCTTTGTCGCGACGGGCCACTATTCGACTGTTTCCTACTCTGGGGGATCTTGGCATCTTCACAAGGCCTTCGACCCCGCGAAGGACCAGAGCTACTTTCTCTTCCACCACACCCAGGCCACCCTGGCGCGGACACTCTTCCCCTTGGCCCACCTCACCAAGCCCGAGGTCCGGAGGCTTGGCACTGAACTGGGTCTGCATCTGGCGGACAAGCCGGAGAGCCAGGAGATCTGCTTCGTCACCCAGGACCGCTACGACAGCTTTCTGGAATCGGAAGGCCGGGACCCTGGCCGGGGTGAGGGCGAGATCCGGCATCTGGATGGCCGGCTCCTGGGTCGGCACCAGGGCTACTGGAGGCACACGGTCGGTCAGCGGCGGGGTCTGGGCGTCGCCCACGATTCGCCGCTCTATGTCGTGAGGATCGAACCCGACACCAATACCGTCTGGGTAGGCGCCGAGGACGACCTCCTGGGCCGTGCGCTCATGGCGCGGGAACTCAACTGGATTCAGGGAGTTCCCACGGGTCCACTGGCCTGTGAGGCCCGGATCCGCAGCCGCTCCCCCGAGGCCGAGGCCCTGGTCATCCCACTGGCGGATGGCCGGGTCAAAGTCGCCTTTGCCGACCCTCAGCGGGCCATTGCCCCGGGCCAGGCAGTGGTCTTCTACCGGGATGGGGAGGTACTAGGCGGCGGCTGGATCGATGGCAGAGTCCTGTGATCCCCGCCTGTCCATCGCTCCGCTAGCCTTCAGGCATGGATAGCTACCGACTCTGGGTCCTGACCCACCCCTTTCTTTCTGCTGGCCTGCAGTTCGGCCTGCTGGGCACGCTCGGTGAAGTGCTGGCAGCCAGCCTGAAGGCCCGCCGGCTCTCCCTGCCCTGCACCGCCCTTCAACTTCTGGCCAAGGTCCTGGCTTGGGCCTTGCTCGGGTTAGTGATCAAGGCCGGCTTCGTGGGCATGAAGGGCTTCAGCCGGGCCCTCCTGGACCATCACATCCTGCCCGGGGCCCTGTCCTCCGGGTTCGGTTGGGCCCTGGCGCTCTCCATGCTGACCAATGTCTTTTTCGGGCCGCAGATGATGCTCTTCCATCGCCTGGAGGACAACCTCATCCTCGGGCGCCGGGGCTTTGAGGGTATGGCCCCGGCCCTGCGCACCCTCGTCTGGTTCTGGATCCCCGCCCACACGATCACCTTCAGCCTGCCCGCCGATTACCAGGTCGGTCTGGCCGCCCTCTGGTCGCTGGCCCTGGGACTCATCCTGGGGCTGGCCGCGACGCGCCGGCAGGACTGAGCCGACTGGCGGAAGAAAGCCCCCTTGCGGGGGCTCGACTGGAGGCGCCGATCGGAGTCGAACCGATGCATACGGGATTTGCAGTCCCGGGCCTTACCACTTGGCTACGGCGCCTTGCGTTGGTGCTATGAAGGTTTCAAACGACCCGGGCCGCATATGCGGCCCGGATGGTGGAGCGGGTGATGGGATTTGAACCCACGACTTCAACCTTGGCAAGGTTGCACTCTACCACTGAGTTACACCCGCGTGAGAGATCAAGACTAGCAATGGCGCGCGATCCGGTCAACGCCCAATTTCATGGCCCACCGTCCTTCCGGCTCGTTTTCGACTGTTGGGCCTCCACGCCTGCCGCGACTGCTGCGCTACAGGTGCCGCAGAGCCCGAAGAGCATGAGCTGATGACGGGTGATCTTGAACCCTGAAAGAGCCCCCAGGTTTCTCAGGGACTCCTCGAGACCGCAGGCGTTCACCTCGGCGGTGCGGCCGCAGCTCTCACATTGGAGGTGATGGTGATGGTGCCGGGAATCGCAGCGCACGAAGCGCATCACCTGGTCCGATCCCAGAATGCTTTCGGCCCATCCCTCGCGCACGAACCGCTCCAGATTGCGGTAGACGGTGGGAAGGCCTGAGCGGCGCTCCGGCACGCGCTCCCAGATCTCCTCCACCGTCAGGGGGCGATCTGCATCCTTCAGGACTCTCAGGATGCCCTCGCGCTGGGGCGTCTGCCGCATGCCGGCAGCACGAAGAGAGGGGGTGGGTGAAGTGCCAGAGTCGGCCATGGCCATAGGATGGCAGATTCGGGCACCATGGATGCCATGCTCCAGAGAACCTTGGGCCGCATGCAGGCGCCGGAGTCCAGCGCCCCCTTTCTGCCCCTTTCCTTCCGACTTTTCGCCAGTTTCGGTTTGCTGGTGCTGCATCTCACGCTTCCCGTGGAGGGCCGCGCCTCGGGTCCCGGGGAGTCCATCTACCTGCTCGCCCTCCTGCTGCTGCTGGGCGAAGCGGTCTGGGAGTCCGGTCGCGGGTTGCGGGCGATGGACCAGCTCTTCCCCACGCCCCGGGTCGCCTGGATCCGCTGGAACCTGGCCCTGGATCTGGCCCTCGTCACCCTGGTCATTGCCTTCCAGGGGGTGGCTCAGGAGCGCTTCTCAACGCTCTACATCTTCCCTGTCCTGGCCTCTGCCTTCTACCTTGGCACGCTGGAAATCGTGTGGGTCGGCGTCCTTTCCGCCCTCACCCATGTGGCGCTGGTGCTGGGTTTCACCCTGGGCCTATTGGCCCCTTTCGGCCTGTCCCGGGAGATCGCCGACCCAGATTCCAGCCGCCTCCCTTTCCTGCTGGGCATCGCATCGCTTCAGGTCTTCGCTGCCACCCTGGTGGTGGTGCTGATCCGGCGGAACCTTGACCGCCTGCGCACGGATCTCAGCGTCAGCGAGGCCACGGTGGGCGAGTTGTCCGCCCTGCACCGCCACGTCGTCGAGTCCATGACCGCCGGTCTCATCACCCTCGATCTGAAAGGCCGGGTGACCTTCGCCAACCCCGCGGCAGAGTCGATACTTCGGCGCGACATTCCACACGGGGCTCCCCTTCAGGAGTTCATCCCGCTCAGCGATCCGCTGCCCACTCACCGGGGGAGAGAACACCGCTTCGAGGTGGTCCTGACCAATCCCCCCGCCACGCGACGCATCCTCGGAGGCCACCTCGCCTCCCTGCGCGGTCTCTCTGGCCGTGAATCGGGGCAACTGCTCCTCTTCCAAGACCTGACAGATCTCAAGGCGCTGGAGGAACGCACCCGCATCAGCGAGCGCCTGGCCGCCATCGGGCAGCTGGCGGCCGGGCTGGCCCACGAGCTCAGGAACCCCCTGGCCTCCATCAGCGGTTGTGTGCAACTTCTGCAGAAAGAGGGCGCCCCGGAAGAGGTGCGGGGTCGCGTGCTTGGCATTCTGGATCGGGAAACCCAGCGGGTGGGTGCCATCGTGTCTGATTTCCTCGACTTCGCGAGGCCCGAGCCGCTCGCCGGGTCGAAGCTCTTCCTGCCCCGGGTGCTCGAGGAAGTCCGCTCGAGCTGGGAGATGGACCCCCGGACAGGGGGTCTGGCCCTGGACATGGAAACGGTACCCCCGGTCAGGTTCCGTTCCGATCCCGTAAGCATCCACCGGATCCTGATGAACCTGCTCAGCAACGCCCGCAAGGCGGTCAGGGGGGTCTCCCAACCCTCGGTCCGGATGGAGATCGAGGTCATCGATGCGACCATCCAGATCGCCGTCGTCGACAACGGCTGCGGAATGACAACCGAACAACTGGACCGGCTGTTCGTTCCCTTCGCCGGCAGTTTCGATGAAGGCTCAGGGTTGGGCATGAGCCTGGTCTACAAGTTCACTGAGGCCATGGGCTGGCGGATTCAAGTCGAAAGTGTCCCTCTGGAGGGCACTCGGGTCGAGGTTTCCATTCCCGCTTGTCGCGAAGAAGACCCGGTGGCATCCGACCCCGTTCAGGCTTAAACTTCCGGCAGCTTTCCGGCATCAAATCATGCACCCACCCTTGCAGGGTCCACCCGGCACCTGCCAGAGTGGTCCATCCCCTATCAATGTGTGCGGTCCTCCCCTTGCCGGGTAAGGCTGTCCAGGTTTCCAGGGGTGTTCGACCACCAGCCACTGCCTTTGACATTGTTTGCACTGCCACCTGGGCCAGGATCCGCCATGAACCGGAAGCTCATTCGACCGAACCTCAGCGAATTGAAGGACAAGCTCGGCCTCCCCGCCAAAGGGGGTGGAGGTGAGACCCTGACTCCTGCCCCGCCCGCCATCACTGCCGCGGGTGAACCCAACCCGGCCGTCAACCCGGCCGCCGCCACGGCCCCCCAGGGCCTCGGCAGTCCCCGGCGCAAGATCGCGCCGCCGGAACAGACCAACGCTGAGAGTTTCTACTACCTGAAGCAGATGCAGTCCAAGACGCCCATGGTGATCGTCCTCCAGGATGACGAGAAGGTGCGCGGGGTCATCGAGTGGTATGACAAGCACTGTCTGAAGATCAACCGGATCAAGGAACCCAACGTGCTCGTGCCCAAACACAACATCAAATACATCTACAAGCAGGATGAGGAACCGAGGATCCGCCGCAGCCGCTCTGCCAAGAAGGAGGAATCCGCCGTGCAGGAAGCTGAGATTCCCATCTTCGATTGAGTCGAGGAATGAGCTACCGGGAATCCCCATGAGCCGTCGTCCACGCATCGTCATCAGCCTTGGTGACCCCTGTGGCATTGGTCCCGAGTTGCTGCTGGGAAGCCTGCCCGCCATTCAGGCATGGACTGATGTGACGGTGGTCGGTGCCCGGGCCGGGGCAGACCTGCTGGAAGGCCTGCCCGGGAATCGAGTGGCCTGGCGCTGGATCGAGTCCACCAAGGCCACCCCGCTCGGCTTCACCGGGAAGGCCTATGGCTTGCAAGTGCTCTCGGTGGGTGAACATTCCGGTCAGGTCATCGGCGAGGCGCTCTGGCTGGATCCCACGCCTGACATCGGGCGGGATCAGCTGACCTTGGGGGAAGGATCCGCCGCGTCGGGCCAGGCGACGGTGGTGGCGATCCGGGTGGCCGCCCTCATGGCGCTGGGCGGCTTTGCCGACGCTCTGGTCACGCTCCCCATGTCCAAGGCCGCAGCCCACCTCGCGGGGTTCGACATTCCCGGCCATACGGAGTACCTCCAGGAGCTGTCCGGCGCACCGATCACGCGCATGGCCTTCGTGAGCCCTCGCCTCAATGTCGTGCTGCACACCGTCCACCAGAGTCTGCGTTCCGTGGTGGAGACCCTGGATGCGGAGGGCGTGGCCGAAACCCTCAGCTTCGCCGCGGACCGGTTCATGCAGTTGACCGGGAACCTGAACCTGCGCGTGGCCCTGTGCGCCCTGAACCCCCACGCAGGCGAACAGGGTGCCTTCGGGGACGAGGAACAGGTCCTGGTCGACGCCCTGGTGCAGGCTGAAGCCTCCTTTCTCGAATTCCCTTCGTCCGCTGGACGCCCCTATCCCGATCAGGTGTCACCCTTTCCCGCGGGCCCGGCCCCGGAGGGTTGGCAGATCTTCCCCTTTGAGACACCCGCCCCATTCCAGCCTCGCCCCGCCGGTCAGCGTGGCCTTGAAGTCCTCCTCACCGGCAGGCCCCATGAAGTGGCCCGGCCCAACCCCCAGTTCTTTGGCCCCCTCGCGTCAGACAGCCTGTTCAACCGGGCCGCCCACGGGGAGTTCGATCTGGTGGTCGCGCTCTACCACGACCAGGGCCTCATCCCCATCAAGTTGCTGGAGCCGGCCCGGGCCGTGAACCTGACCCTGGGCCTTCCCTTCATCCGCACCAGCCCCGACCACGGCACGGCCTTCGACAAGGCCGGCCTGTGGGTGGCCGATGCCCAGAACTTCCTCGAGGCCACGGCGCTGGCAGTGAGGCTGGCTGGCCGGGCCCACCAGGCTGTTTGGCCCGCCCGGGTGGCCCCGTCCGAGGCCTGATGCTGGAGCGCACCTTCGGTCCCGGGGCCGACCTGCCAGGTACCCCATACCCGCAAGGCGGACTACCCAGGACGGCCCTGCCCGTGCACCAGGGCCAGCCCCGGCACTTGGCAGCCCACCTGGCCCGCCTGCAGTCTGGGGCAGTGGTGCTGGGTTGGCCCGCGCCCTGGACTGAAGGCCTGAAGGGTGAACTCCGGGAGTGGCTGCATTCCGAAGCCCAGGGCGGAGACGCTGCGCTGCGGCTGGTCCTCCATCCAGAATCCAGGTTCTTCACAGCCCGACTGGAAGCTCTGCCTGTCAATCCCAGCCCCTATCGCCTGGCGCCCATGCCCCATCCCCTGATGGAAGGAAGGTCCAATCCCAGGGCCCCGCATAAGGGGCTGTCAGGGCCCTGGTCTGCCGCGACACAAGCGGAGGCTCATCGACTCGGTGGCGAGGATGCCCTCCTGCTCTGGCCGGATGACACGCTTGCCGAAACGGCCATCGCCGCCGTGGGCCTGGAACTGGATGGCCTGCTTTTGGTACCGCCACCGGAAGGGCGGGTGGCCAGTCTGGCTGAGCGCCTGGATTTGCCGGCCTGGGCCGCAGGCCAGGGCCTGCGGATCGAGGCCAGGCCGATCCCCCGCTCGTGCGTGCCGGAGGGCCGATTGTGGTGCCTCAATGCCCTGCGGGGCATCTGGCCCGCAAGCCTGTTGTAGGCTGACAGGAGAGCTC
>JBBRZL010000120.1:0-10925 GCA_038236735.1 Holophagales bacterium
CCGACATCATCCCGATCCCCGGCACCACCCGACAGAGCCACCTGGATGAGAACATCGCGGCACTCGACCTCGTGCTCTCCGCCGAGGACCTGGCCCAGATCGAGGCCCTGGCCCCGATGGGTGTCGCGGCCGGCCCGAGGTATGCCGAGTCCGCCATGGTCCACCTGAACGGCTGAGGTGGCATGGCGCCAACCGCCCCTTCAAAGAAGAGGGGAAACAGCAACTGGCGTTCGGGGGACCCCATGATGGATCTGACGATGGACCCGGCGAGGACTGCGATCGTCGTCATCGACCTCCAGCAGGGCACCCTGGGTCTAGGTCCGCGGACCCACGGCCACTGTCTCACGCAGATCTTCCCGGGGTTGGGGCAGGTGCGGGATACCGCAACCGCGGTCGCTGCCCTCGGCGGAGGCGGGGGGCCGACATGAACGACACTTCCCGCCCAGCAGGTCCCGGTGCTGCTCCAGAGCCTCCCCATACCCTCTCCCAGGGACTTGTCCTGATCATGGCCGTGGCCACGGGTCTGGCTGTAGCGTGCAACTACTTCAACCAGCCCCTGCTGCCTACCATCGCCCTGGAGCTGCGCTTGACCGCGGCCAAGGCGGGCAGCATCGTCACCACCGCCCAGTTGGGATACGCCGTCGGTCTTCTGTTTATCGTCCCGCTGGGAGATCTGTTTGAACGCCGGCGGCTCATCGTGATCATGACCCTTCTATCCGCCGCGGGCCTGCTCACCACCGCCCTGGCCCCAACCATGACCATGGTGCTGGTCGGCACCGCCCTGACGGGTGTCGTTTCGGTGGTGGCCCAGATTCTGGTCCCCTTCTCGGCCACCCTGGCGGCGCCGGAGGAGCGGGGCAGGGTGGTGGGCACGGTCATGAGCGGGCTGCTCCTCGGGATCCTCCTGGCCCGTACCGTGGCGGGCGCCCTGACCAGCCTGGGAAGCTGGCGCACCGTCTACTGGGTGGGGGCTGCAGCCATGATCCTGGTGGCGGCGGTGCTTCATCGCGCCCTGCCTCGGTACCACCAACCGGTGAGTCTCTCCTACCCCAGGCTGATCGGTTCCATCTTCGCGTTGTTCCGGGACGAACCCGTCCTGCGCATCCGCGCCCTGCTGGGAGCCGCTGCCTTCGGGACCTTCAGTGTGCTCTGGACCTCCATGGCCTTCCTGCTGGCCGGGCCGCCCTACCGGTTCTCCCCAAGCACCATCGGCCTGTTTGGACTGGCTGGGGCGGCCGGGGTCCTGGCCGCTTCCAGCGCGGGCCGCCTGGCGGACCGGGGCAAGGGCGACCGGGCCACTGGAGCTGGGCTCACGATCCTCCTCCTGTCCTGGATCCCGTTGGCCTGGTCTCGGACTTCCCTGCTGGCCTTTCTGGTCGGAGTACTGCTCCTAGATCTGGCGGTGCAGGGGGTGCACATCAGCAACCAGGCCGCCATCTACCGGATCCGGCCCGAAGCCAGGAACCGGTTGACCGCCGCCTACATGACGAGTTATTTCATCGGGGGCGCTGCGGGTTCCCTCTTTTCCGCCTCGGCCTACAGTCACCTCGGATGGATGGGGGTGGTGGCTGTGGGCACGGGCTTCAGCCTTTGCGGATGGACCGCCTGGGTTGTGGCCCAAGCACAAAAGCCCTCAGTTCAACTCGGACCACGCCTGCATTGACTGACCCAGTACGGGGACCACCATGTCCCCGCACGAGCGCAGCTGCCTTCAAGCCCAACATCGAACACCACTGCCTGTCCTGCCGGTAGTGTTGCTGTTCGGTGCCAATATCCCATCACTCGCATGAAACAACGAAGCATCCCGAAAAGGACTTGATGATGAGGGGAGTTGAATCAAACTAACACCTTCGAGGTGATAGTATGACATCAGCGATGTACGGGGCCGGGGCCGAATACGCGCTTCACTCGCTGCTGATCCTCGCCTCCATGGATGAGCCCGTCAGCGTCCGGGACCTGGCGAGGTACCAGCAGCTCCCCGAGCGGTTTCTCGCCAAGGTCTTCTCCCGGCTCAAGGCGGCGCGGATCGTCCTGGGGACTGAAGGTATCTCCGGCGGCTTCGCATTGGCCCGACCTGCGGACCAGATTCCCGTCCTTCAGGTTCTTGAGGCGGTGGATCCGGAACGGGCCCTCTTTGCCTGCGCCGAGATCCGCCAGAACTGCGCCCTGTTCAAGGAAAGCCCACCCAGGTGGGCCATCGCGGGCCCCTGCCGGATCCACGCCTTCATGCAGGAAACCGAGCAGAAACTGAAGGAGCTTCTGGCGTCAAAAACCATCGCCGACCTCGCTTGTGAACTGGGCTGCAAGACCCCGAAGAGGTTCACGGGTGAGACCGCGCAATGGTTCCAGGCCCAGCGGCGCGCGCGCCGTGGTGTCCAACCCGATCCAGGCAACAAACCCAAAGGAGTCCAGGCATGAACAAGAACGTATTCGTCGCGGGTGCGACCGGAGCCATTGGCCGCAGCCTTTGCCGACTGCTGGTGCAGGATGGCTGGAAGGTCACCGGCACCACCCGATCCCAGGCCAAGGTTGCCCTTCTGCGCGAGCTGGGCGTGACCCCGGTGGTGGTGGATGTGTTTGATACCGCGGCCCTGCGCGAGGCCGTGGCGAAGGCCGAGCCGGGGATCGTCGTCCACCAGCTCACCGATCTGCCCCCGGCACTGGAGTCCGCGCTGATGACCAAGGCCCTGGTGCGCAACGCCCGCCTGCGTGAAGTCGGCACCGGCAACCTGGTGGCCGCGGCGGTGGCGTCCGGCGCAACGCGGTTGATCGCCCAGAGCCTCGGCTTCGTCTATGCGGCCGGGCCCATGCCCTACCGCGAGGACGCGCCGCTGCTGCTGGAGGTTCCCGCCTACCTGGAGACCGTGCAGGCCGTGCTGAGCCTCGAACGGCAGGTCCTGACGGCACCCCTGACCGGGATCGTGCTGCGCTACGGGAAGTTGTACGGTCCGGGGACCGGCTTCGATACCGCCCCTGAAGGTAGCCCCCTGCATGTTGACGACGCTGCGGATGCTGCGCGTCGGGCCATGACCGCGGGTGATTCTGGGATCTATAACATCACCGAGGACGATGGTGTGGCCTCCATCGCCAAGGCCAAGGCGGCGTTGGGATGGGTGCCGGGGTTCCGCCTGGCCTAACCAGATCTGGGCGATGGGCTCGGCATCGTGACTAATCGTCGCGATGCCGACAGCGATCCAATGATCGACTGGGGTGCACCCAAACTGGACGAACGATCTTGCCTGAATAGGGCCGGATGGTCCTTGTGCGGGCCGATGTCATCCCGGCCACCTCCTGCCGGCAGAACCCTCATCCAGGTATGTGCAGTCCCATCAGCAGACTCGAACTGCGCACGTGGCTGGCCACGCCCGCGGGCGCTGCGCAGGCCCCACTGGGGCCTGGCTCGCTGCGGGCTGCCTGGCCGCCACTGCTTCTCGGCAGCTCGAGTCTGCCTCCCCAACATTCCACCAACGAACAGGGGCCCGAGGGCCCCTGTTCGTTGGTGGCTGGAGGCAGACTCGAACTGCCGACCTAGGGATTATGAGACCCTCGCTCTAACCACCTGAGCTACCCAGCCATGAAGGAACAGTTTAGCGTGGGCGCGGGCGTGGGTCTACGGGAGATCGTCGACGAGCACCACGATGAGGCGCTTGGGGCCGTGGACGCCATAGGCGAGGGTCTGCTCGATGTCGGCGGTCTTGCTGGGACCGGAAATCAGGAGGGCGTTGGGAGGCAGGTGGCGACCCCAGCCCAGGGCCTTGACGGCCGACCAGAAGCTGTTCTGGATGGTGGACTTGCGTAGCAGGGCGATGTGGATGGGCGGCACCAGGGACATCAAGCGGGGCTCGGCGGGGCCGGGCATGAGCAGCAGGCCGCCGGTCTCGGCGACGCCGCCCACGGTGCCCGTGAAGCCGGCATCCACCCCCGAGAAGAGCTCCTTCTTGAACGTCTCGACGGGGCGGTCGTAGGGCATCAGGTGGGCGCCACCGGGCGCCCAGGAGAGGGCGAGTCTCGCGCCCACTTCGCTGTCGGGCCCGAAGAGGAGGGTCTTCAGATTCTGGCTGTCGCAGAAGGCCTGGACCACGGCGGGCCAGGTATCCAGCGTGGCCTCGAGAAATTCCGTGTGGACGGCCTCCATGCCCCTGCGCAGGCGGGCCACGCGCTCGGCGACGGGCCACTGGCGGCGTTCGAGGACGGCGGTGTCCAGGGCAGGCAAGGGAACGGGCAGGGAACTGGCCTCGCCGGCAGCGCGCAAGCGGCCGAGGATGGCGGCACGGGCTTCACTCATGGTCGCCTCCTTCGGCCCGCATACGCTGGTTGAGGGAACGACGGGCCGGTACGGGTTTGGTGCGGGTCCGCGTCCACTCCTTGATGAGCGGCGCACCGGCCGGCAGCGCGTGGCCGAACCGAGTGGCGAACCAGGTGGCCAGCCGGTACAACCAGGGGCGCCGGGTGACGGCGGCCCAGCCTCGCCAGGCCCAATCCTCAGTGGCGGTACGACCCGTGCCCTTGCCGATCACGTTCGAATCCGCATCCTCGTGGGTGGCCTCCCGGCGCAGGCGCACCAGGATCTCGGGGATGGGGATCTCCACCGGGCACACCTCAGCGCAGGCGCCGCAGAGGCTGGACCCATGGATCAGGTCGTGACGCACGCCCACCCCGTCGATCTGGGGCGTGAGGATCTTGCCGATGGGGCCGGGGTAGACGGCTTCGTAGGCGTGGCCGCCCACGCGGGTGTAGACGGGACAGTGGTTCATGCAGGCGCCGCAGCGGATGCAGCGCAGCGTGGCGCGGAGCTGGGGATCGGCGTAGATCCGCGAGCGGCCGTTGTCGAGGATGACCAGATGGACTTCCCGGGGCCCGTCCTTTTCCCCCTCGCTACGCGGGCCGGTGATGAGGTTGAAATAGGTGCTCACGGCCTGGCCCGTGGCCGAGCGGGTGAGGATGGCGTAGAGGGGCGCCACGTCTTCGAGCGTGGCTACGACCTTCTCCAGGCCCATGACGGCGATGTGCAGGGGCGGCACGTGGGTGCTCATGCGGCCGTTGCCCTCGTTCTCCACCAGGCAGAGGGTTCCGGTCTCAGCCACGGCGAAGTTCACGCCGGAAAGCCCCGCGTCGGCATCCAAGAACTTCTGGCGGAGCACTTTGCGCGCCATGGCCGTGAGTTCGTCCACGTCCTCGGTGTACTTCGCGTCCTTGATCTTCTGGCTGAACTGCCGGGCGATCTGATCCTTATTCTTGTGGATGGCGGGCATGATGATGTGGCTCGGCGTCTCGCCGTCCAGCTGGATGATGTATTCGCCCAGGTCGGATTCCAGGGCCTCAATACCGTGCTGCTCAAGGAAGGCGTTGAGATGCATCTCCTCGGAGACCATGCTCTTGCCCTTGACCAGCGTCTTGGCGCCCCGGGCGCGGAGGAGGCCCAGGATCAGTTCGTTGGCCTGGTCACAGGTCTCGGCCCAATGGACCTGGATGCCATTCTGGGTGGCCTTGGCTTCGAACTGTTCCAGCAGTTCAGGGAGGTTCAGCAGGCTGCGGGAACGGATGGCGGTGCTGAGCCGCCGCAAGTCCTGCAGATCGGCGGGGTCGGGGAACTGGGCCTTGCGCTTGGCCATGAGGCCATCCATGGCCCGACGGAAGTTGGCCCGCAACTGGGGATCCAGCAGGGCCTGGGCGGCGGCATCGCGGAAAAGAATGTCATGCTCAGCGTGCACGGGTGCGCTCCCACAGGAATTCGGCGATGTGCTGGACGCGCAGGGGACTGTGCCTGGCCTCCAGCGTGCCGTTCATGTTGAGGAGACAGCCACCATCCGTGGACAGCACCACCGAAGCACCAGTGGCTTCGGCCTCCGTGGCCTTGTCGCAGGCCATGGCCGCCGAGATCTCCGGCTGGCGCACGGCGAAGGTGCCGCCGAAGCCACAGCACTCCGCTTCCCGTGCCAGGGGCGCCAGTTCCACGTTGGCCAGCTGGCCGAGGAGGGCCTGGGGCTCGCCCTTCAGGCCGAGGTCGCGCACCGCATGACAGGAGCTGTGCCAGGTCACCTTCACGGGTTCGCCCAGATCCTCCAGCTGCACATCCAGTTCGTCCACCAGGAACTGAGTCAATTCGAACACCCGGGCACTGAAGGCCCGCACCTGGGCTTCGTCCGGCTGGCCGTGGAAGAGCTCCGGGTAGTGAACCTTCATCATGCCCGCGCAGCTGCCCGAGGGCAGGATCACGGGCAGGTCCTCCGGAAAGAGGGCCACCTGAGTGCGAGCCACGGCCCGGGCCTCCTCCCAGTAGCCGCAGTTGAAGGCGGGCTGGCCGCAGCAGGTCTGGCCCTCGGGGAAGCGCACCTTCACCCCGGCCCGCCGCAGCAGCTGGATGCCGGCCATGCCCGCGTCCGGGAAGAACAGGTCCACCAGGCAGGTGCCGTAGAAATACACTTCTCGCACACCGCTCTCCTCAAGGCCCAGAGGGTCCTGGCCCAGCCTACAGGAAACGGTCCGCAAGCAGTTCAGCCGTGTGGGCTGTCTGGATGGGCGCCCCGTCCTTGTCCAGGCCTCCCCGGATCTGCATGACGCAGCCCGGACAGTCCATGGCCACCTTGGTGGCGCCGGTTTCCTTGATGTGCTTCAGCTTGCGCTCCAGGATCGGGGCTGAGATCTCCGGCAGCTTGAGGGAATAGGACCCGGCCATGCCGCAGCAGGTGTCGCATTCGTACATCTCAGTGATCTCATGGCCGGCCTGCCGGAGGAGGTCCCGGGGCTCGTCCGAGGCCTTGAGGGTCCGCTTCAGGTGGCAGGAATCATGGTAGGTGATCTTCTCCAGGGTCTCGCCCTCGATGAAGGTCAGGCGGCCTGCGTCCACCAGCTGCTTGACGAGGGTGGCGAAGTCGATGGTTTTGGCGGAAAGCCGCCTCGCGTCCTCCATGGCGTCCGTGGCACCCAGGCTCTTGAAAGTGTCGATGAAATCGGATTTCAGGGCCACGGTGCAGGTGGGACAGGCCGAGACCACGTGCGTGACCTCGGTGGCCAGCAGGGCCTTGATGTTGTCCCGGGCGTTCTGGCCCGCCACCTCGTAGGCGCCGTTGTAACGCGCCGGGGCGCCGCAGCAGGTCTGCTCGTCGGGGAAGAGCACCTCGATGCCGGCCTTGTTCATGATCTTCACCAGGGACTCGCCCATCTCGGGGTAGCAGAAGTCGATGAGGCAGCCTGCATAGAAGGCCACCTTCTCGCCACCCTTGGGCTGGACGATAGTCTTGACCACGTCCCGGAAGGGCACGGCCGCCACGGCGGGCAGGCTGCGGAAATCCGTCATGTCTGACAGGAAGAGGGGCAGGTGCCGGATGAAGCGGCCCTGCTTGAAGGGCTTCTGCGTCACCGAGGCCATGCGCAGCATGGAGTGGAACAACCGGCGGTTGTTCACCACGCCGAAAATGGCCTTCATGGCCAGGGACTGGCCCTTTTCCACCACCAGGCGCCGCCGCAGTTCCAGGATGAGGCCGGGGATGTCGATCTTGCCGGGGCACAGGGGGACGCAGCTGCCGCACTGGATGCAGAGGCCCTGGATGTCGTCGGCCTTCTTGAGTTCATCGAACCAGGCCGTGAGGATGGTGCCGATGCCGCCCGTATAGGTCTTGCCGAAGACATGGCCGCCCACCAGCCGGAACACGGGGCACACGTTCAGGCAGGTGGCGCAGCGGATGCACTGCAGCGCCTCCTTGAACTTGGGGTCCTTCGCCATGTCGGAGCGGTGGTTGTCCATGAGGATGATGTGGAGTTCCTTGGGGGAGTCATCCGTGTTGGGCACCTGGCCCGAGATGATCGACACGTAGCTGGTGAGCAGCTGCCCCGTGGCGCTGCGGGGCAGGGCGGTGAGGATGGGGAGGATCTCCTCCACGTGCGCCACGAGCTTCTCGATGCCCACGATGGCCACGTGGATGCGGGGCAGGGTGGTCACCAGGCGGGCGTTGCCCTCGTTGGTGACAATGACCAGGCTGCCGGTGTCGGCCACGGCGATGTTGGCGCCCGTGATGCCCATGTCCGCGCCCAGGAACTTGGGACGCAGCTTGCCACGGGCGAACTTCACCAGCTTGGGGATGTCCGGGGCCTGGCCCTCTTCCACTTCCTGGCTGAAGACCTCGGCCACCTCCTCCTTGGTCATGTGGATGGCGGGCATCACCATGTGCGACGGCGTCTGGTGCGCCAGCTGGATGATCCACTCGCCCAGATCCGTCTCGTCCACCTCGATGCCGGCCTGCTCCAGGGCCTTGTTCAGGTGGATCTCCTCGGAGGCCATGGATTTGGATTTCACGACCCGCTGCACGCCCTGGGCCTTGGCCAGGTCGAGGATGTACTGCTTCACGGCGGCGGGATCCGAGGTCCGGAAGACCTTGGCCCCGCGGCGCTCCGCGTTGGCCTTGAACTGCTCCGCCAGCTCCTCGAAGTGGGAAGAGGCGCTGCACTTGATGTCAGCGATGCTGTCCCGCACGGCCTCGAAGTCGATGCCTTCGTAGGCCTTGGCGCGGCTGATGCGGTAGGCCTCGGAGAAGCGGCCCAGGGCGCCCGTGAGGTTCGGATTGTGGAGGGCAGTCTCGATGGAATCCTTGAACTGGGTCGTCATTGGGTCACCCTGCCGAGCTCGTCCACCACGACGATGATGAGTCTTCCGGGTCCATGCACGCCGATGGTGAGCACCCGCTCGATGTCGGCGGTGCGGCTGGGGCCGGTGATGAAGGAGATGTAGTTGAGCTGTTCGGGGCGGAGCTTCTGGAGCACGCTGCCCATGTCCTGGAGGATGTGGTCCGTGCCCAGCAACGCGATGTGGATGGGCGGCAGGGTCGAGACCAGCCGCTTCTCCACTGCCGTGGCGTCCTGGACCAGGGTGCCGGTGCCGGCGATCCCCCAGTCGAGCTGGCTGATGCCCACCTTGGCCGCTGCCGAGGCCTCCCGGGTGACTAGAAAGCTCAGGCCGGGCACGCGAGCAGAGAAGTCCGCCTGCTCAGCCCCATCGAGGAAGCCCGCCGCGGCCCACACGGCGCCGCACTGGGGCGCCTCGGACACGGCCTCCTCCCGCAGGACGCCCTGGATGAAGGCCAGGGCCTCTTTGCGGCTGGTGAAGTGGTGGACTTCGGCGCTGACGGCCTCGGCCCGGGTCTTGAAGGCCTCGAGGGTGGCACTCAATGGGACTCCTTTCAGCGGGTGGCCGCTTCCAGCAGGTAGAGGAAACTGCGGTAGACCTCGCCCGTAGAGCGGGTCATGCCCACCTCACAGGTGCGGCTGCTGGCGTAGTAGCCGTCGAAGGCCTGGGTGTTCACTTCCTTGGCTTCGTGCTTCGTGGCCGAGGCGGTCAGTTCGGGATGGGTGAAGCCGCGATCGCCCGCGAACCCGCAGCAGCCTGCATCCCGGGGCACCACCACCACTTCGGCGCAGGCCTTGGCGACGCCTTCGAGCTTGGGGAGGAGGTTCAGCTTGGTGACGGAACAGACCGGGTGGAGCACCACCGAACCCACCTTACGCTGTACCTGGAGCTTGGGCAGCAGCACGTCGTGGGCGAAGGCGGTGCTGTCGATGATCTTCAGCTTGTCGAACTTCACCTGGTTCTCGGGGCTGAGGTAGGCGCGGCTGCTGACCACACCGTAGGTGCAGGGGCTGGTGTCCATGACAATGGCCAGGTGGCCCTCCTGGCTCCACTCCCAGAATTTCTCGATGGCGTGGTTCAGGGTGTACCTATGGGCCAGGTCGAAACCCTTGGAGGAGAAGGGCACACCGCAGCAGGTGCCGTCGACGTCATGAGGTATGTGGAGGGGCACGCCCGCGCGAGCGGAGACTTTCACCAGGGCTTCGACGAGGCTCAGCTCGGTAGGCTCCCCAGGCAGGTGGCCCATCATGCGGGAGATGCAGGCGGGGAAGTAGATGGCCTGGGCGCCTTCCAGCTGCGTCACCGGCAGCGGGGCCTTGGCGGCCTTGGGCATCTCAGGGCTCCACTGGTGGCCAGTGCCGATGGGCTTCAGGAGTCGGGTGAGGAAGGGCATCACCTGGGGCCCGAAGAGGTTCTGCACCAGGTGGCCAGTCCGCAGGGCCACCCGCATGATCGGCTCCATGGTGGCAAAGTTGCGGGCCACGGAGAGGGCGATCTTCTGGGCGCGGGGACTATGGCTGGCCCGGCGGAAGCGCTTGGTGAGCTGCCCGGTGTCGATGCTGACGGGGCAGGCCGTAGCGCAGAGGCCATCCACCGCGCAGGTGTCCAGGGCCATGTAGTCGAAGTCCCCCTGCAGGGAGGCGAGCAGGGCGGGATTCTCGTGGTTGCCTTCGAGGCGCGCCATCTCCCGGCGCACGACGATGCGCTGCCGGGGCGTGAGGGTGAGCTCGCGGCTGGGGCACTTGGGCTCGCAGTAGCCGCACTCGATGCACTTGTCGACTTCCTCTTCCACGCCGGGCATGGGCTTGAGATCCGCCAGGTGGCACCTGGGGTCGGCGTTGAGGATGACGCCGGGATTCAGCAGGCGCAGGGGATCCACCAGATCCTTGAGCTGCTCCATGACGGCCTTGGCCTCGGGACCCCATTCGGCCTCCACGAAGGGGGCCATGTTGCGGCCCGTGCCGTGCTCGGCCTTGAGGGCGCCGTCGTACTTCTTCACGACCAGCTCCACCACGTCGTCGATGAAGCGGGCGTAGCGGTCCACGGCCGCCTGGTCGTTGAAGGACTGGGTGATGACGAAGTGCAGGTTGCCGTCCTTGGCATGGCCGAAGATGATGGCCTCGTCATAGCCGTGCTTGGCGAAGAGCTGGGTGAGATCCACGGCGGCGTCGGCCAGGCTGGCGATGGGGAAGGCCACGTCCTCGATGAGCACGGTGGTGCCGCGCTTGCGGACCGCGCCCACGGAGGGGAAGGTGCCTGAGCGGATCTTCCACAGCAGGGCCTGCTCCACCGGATCGTGGGTGAA
>JBBRZL010000121.1:0-10842 GCA_038236735.1 Holophagales bacterium
GCCTCAGCGTGGCGGTCTACAACCACTACAAGCGCATCCTCACCCCCCGGAAGGCCCTGGGCGGTACCGAGGTCGAGCTGTCCAAGAGCAACATCCTGCTGCTGGGCCCCACGGGCACCGGCAAGACCCTGCTGGCCCAGACCCTGGCCCGGTTCCTGGACGTGCCCCTGGCCATGGCCGACGCCACCACGCTCACCGAGGCCGGCTACGTGGGCGAGGACGTGGAGAACATCCTCACCAAGCTGCTCCAGGCCGCCAACTACGACGTGGAGCGGGCCCAGCGGGGCATCGTCTTCATCGACGAGATCGACAAGGTGGGCCGCAAGAGCGAGAACCCCAGCATCACCCGCGACGTCTCGGGCGAGGGCGTGCAGCAGGCCCTGCTCAAACTGGTGGAAGGGACCGTGGCCAATGTCCCGCCCCAGGGCGGTCGCAAGCACCCCCACCAGGAGTTCATCCAGCTGGACACCAGCAACATCCTGTTCATCTGCGGGGGCGCCTTCGTGGGCATCGACGACATCATCAAGCAGCGCATCCGCGCCAAGGCCGTGGGCTTCGGCTCCACGCCCTCCTCCAAGGACGACAAGGAGAACCTGCTGCGCCTGGTGGAGCCCGAGGACATCATCAAGTTCGGCCTCATCCCCGAACTGGTGGGCCGCCTGCCCGTGGTGGCGGGCCTTACGCCCCTGGACCGCGACGCCCTAGTGGCCATCCTGACCCAGCCGAAGAACGCCATCACCAAACAGTTCGTGAAGCTCTTCGACATGGACGACGTGGACCTGAGCTTCGAGGAGGGCGCCATCAACGCCATCGCCGAGCAGGCCCTCACCCGCAAGCTGGGCGCCCGCGGCCTGCGCAGCCTCGTGGAGCAGATCCTGCTGGAACCCATGTACGAATTGCCCTCGGACAAGCGCACGGCCCGCGAGACCCTGCGCATCACCCGGCAGAAGGTCGAAGAAGTCCTCGGTCTGCCTTCCCAGCCCATCTCCGCCGCCGGCTAGCTCCGGCCATGGCCACCCCCAAGACGCTCACCCTGCCTGCCCTTCCCATTCGGGACATGGTGCTGTTCCCGGGGACGCGGGTGCCCTTCGTGGTGGGCCGTTCGGCCTCGGTGCGCACGCTGCAACTGGCCATCAAGGCCGGCGACCACCTGCTCATGCTCACCCAGAAGGACGCCAAGGTGGAGAACCCCGGCCAGGCCGACCTCTACGATGTCGGCACCCTGGCCCTGGTGGAATCGGTCATCGCCCTGCCCAAGGACTACTACAAGGTGGGCGTGAAGGGTGTGGGTCGCGTCACCCTCCTGCGCTACGACGACACCGGCGAAGTCATCCAGGCCGAGGCCTACCTGCTGGCGGAACCGTCGCCCCAGCCCGGCATCTCCCTCCAGCCCTTCCATCAGGCCGTGGAGTTCTTCCTGGGGCGCAACTCCGACGCCTCCCGGCTGTTGAGCATGGACCAGATCCGCGAGCTGACCCTGGGCAAGGCCATCGACACGGTGGCCGGCCTGGTGCCTGCCGAGGTGAAGCAGAAGCAGGAGATCCTGGAGCAGCTGGAGATCGGGCCGCGCCGCGATGCGCTCATGCACCTGCTGGAGCTGGATGCCGCCCGCTCCGAGGTGGACCGCACCCTGGACGAAAAGACCCGCCAGCGCCTGGACCAGGACCACAAGCAGTACGTGCTGAACGAGAAGATGCGCGTGATCCAGCAGGAGCTGGGCAAGAAGGAGGAAAAGGACGAGGGCGGCCGGCTCAAGGACCAGATCGAGGCCGCGGGCATGAGTCCCGAAGCCAAGGCCAAGGCGCTGGAGGAACTGGAGCGGCTGGAGGCCATGCCGGCCCAGAGCGCCGAGGCCACGGTCAGCCGCACCTACCTGGACTGGTTGCTGGCGCTGCCTTGGAAGGCCATGGCTGACGAGCGCCTCGACCTGGTGGAAGCGGAGCGGGTGCTGGACGAGGACCACTCAGGCCTCGAGAAGATCAAGGCCCGTATTCTCGAACACCTGGCCGTCATGGCGCGGCTGCGCAACATCCCGCCCCTACCCGGCGAAGCGGGGCAACGCGCCCCGCTACGCGGCCCCATCCTCTGCCTGGTGGGCCCCCCCGGCGTGGGCAAGACCTCCCTGGCGCGCAGCATCGCCCGGGCCCTGAACCGGCCCTTCGTGCGGCTTTCCTTGGGCGGTGTGCGGGACGAGGCGGAGATCCGCGGGCATCGGCGCACCTATATCGGCTCCATGCCGGGCCGCATCATCTCGCTGATGAAGAAGGCCAAAGTCCGCAACCCGCTGATGCTGCTGGACGAGATCGACAAGATGGCCTCGGATTTCCGCGGCGACCCCAGCAGCGCTTTGCTGGAGGTGCTGGATCCCGAGCAGAATGCCGCCTTCCAGGACCACTACCTGGACGTGGGGTTCGACCTCAGCCAGGTGCTCTTCCTGGCCACGGCCAACGTCCGCCACCAGATCCCCGAACCCCTGGAGGACCGCCTCGAGGTGCTGGAACTGAGTGGATACACCACCAAAGAGAAGCTCGCCATCGCGGAGAAGCACCTGCTGCCGCGCGCCCTCGATGGCCATGGCATGAAGAACATGGGCGTACGCTTCGAGACCGCCGCCCTGGAAAAGCTCGTGCAGTCCTACACCCGCGAAGCCGGGGTGCGCCAGATGGAGCGCGAGATCGCCAACATCCTCCGCAAGCTGGCGCGGCACACGCTGCAGCCGGAGAAGGGCCAGAGCTTTGATCCCGTCATCACCGTAGAACGCGTACCGAAGCTGCTGGGGCCCGAGAAAATCCTGGAGACCCGTGCCGAGGACACGGTGCCCCCCGGCGTGGTGAACGGCCTGGCCTGGACTCCTACGGGCGGCGAACTGCTCACCATCGAGGCTGCCGTGCTGCCCGGCAAGGGTGTCCTCAAGCTCACGGGCAAGCTGGGTGAAGTGATGCAGGAGAGCGCCAATCTCGCCCTCAGCTACGTGCGCGCCCGGGCCGAGCGCCTGGGCCTGAAGCGCGACTTCCTCGATTCGGTGGACCTGCACGTCCACGTGCCCGAGGGCGCCATCCCCAAGGACGGCCCCAGCGCCGGTATCACCCTGGCCACGGCCCTGATTTCGGTGCTCACGGGCATCCCCGTCCGGGCTGATTTGGCCATGACCGGCGAGCTCACGCTGCGGGGCCGAGTGCTGGCCATCGGCGGGCTGAAGGAAAAGCTCCTGGCCGCCCATCGCCAGGGCCGCAAGGCCGTGCTGATCCCCAGCGAGAATGCCCGGCACCTGGAGGAGATCCCCGCCGAAGTCCGCGAACAGCTCAGCATCCATCTGGTGAGCCACATGGACGAGGTCATCCAACTGGCCCTGACCCGCATGCCGGAGCCCCTGGGGCCCGAAGGCGCGGTGCCTCCGCACCCGACCCCCACGCGTGAGAACCCGGCGGCGGCGCAGTAGCTGGTGGGCTTTAGCCCACAGCCCAGAGCCCACCGCCGTTCCTGCTACGCTAAATCCATGCGCTTTCTCGCCAGCCACGTCCTCCACTTCCTGGTCATGGGCCTGGGCATCGCCCTGGTGCTGGGTCTGCTGCATCCGACCACGCGGCCGGAGCGGACCCGGGCCTCGATCCTGAAGCACGCGGCGGGGCTCATCGGCATCGGGCTCGCGCTGGCTTGGCTGATGTACCTGCTGCCCCGGCATCCCGTGCGCTTCTGATCCGGGAAGGAGGCGCCGTGGTCGAGCAGGTCCAAGGCCATTGGGCTGCGGCGATGGCCAGAGCGAGCCAGGGCTGGCAGGCGGCCGTGGCCCTGTGGCATCGCATCGCTCGGGCCGTGCCCCTCCTGGGCCGCGCCGGCTCCTTCACCTTTGAGGTGTTGGGCAAGTACCACAAGGACGACTGCCTCAGCTACGCCGCTGGCCTCAGCTTCTGGCTCATTGTCAGCCTGGTGCCCCTCTCGACGCTGCTCTTCAAGCTGCTGGGCGCCATTCTGGGCAGCCGGGCCTTTGGTCCGGCGATGATGAGGACGCTGCAGGAGATCGTGCCCTTCCTGCCCCGCGAGTTCATCATCGATGCCCTGGCCAACAGCCAGAAGATCGGCGGCATGGGCCTGTCCTGGGGCGTGCTGCTCTTTGGCAGCTACTGGGGCATCAGTCAGCTGGACACCAGCCTGGCCCATGTCTTTGGGTTGCGCATCAAGAAGCACCGCCAGACCCGCAAGAACCACCTGCTGCGCCAGGTGACCTTCCTGGTGGTGGGCCTCCTCGTCATGGTGATCTTCCTCGCCCTGGTGCTCGGCGGGGCCGTGCGGAAGTTCCTGCCGTGGAACCAGGTGGACTTCCTGCCCTACCTGGGCCCTCTCCTGGGCCTGTTGGTGATGACGATGGTGCTGCAGCATCTTCCCCGCCTGCACGTGAAGTTCCGCCACGCCTTCCTGGGCGCGGGCGTCGCCACGGCGCTCTGGTGGCTGGCGAAGTGGGGCTTCGGCGTCTACCTCAAGCACACCCTCACCTGGGGCATCATGTACGGCTCGCTGCTGGGCATGGTGGCCGGCCTCACCTTCCTCTACTACAGCTGCGCCATCCTGCTGCTGGGCGCCGAGATCACTGCCGCCTTCTACCGCCACGAGACCGGCATGATCACCGTGCCGCCCTGGCTGCGCGTGAAGGCCGGAGAGCCGGAAAGACCGAATTGAAGCCGAACCGATTCACCGCAGAGGCCACCGCCCGATTTCACGCCTCGTCGGCGCCGCCAGCGCGAGGCACTCCCATGACCTGGACCTAGGGCTGAAGGAAATACTGCGGGGAGCATTCCGGGCACAGGCCATGCGAGAACTCCGCTTCCGTATGGGCATGGACGTAGGCCTCCACCTGATGCCAGTACCCCGTATCATCGCGGATTTTCTTGCAGGCGGCGCAGATGGGCACGAGTCCGCGCAGGGTGCGGATGTTGGTCATGGCTGCTGACAGATCGAGATTCTGGGCATTCAGTTTCGCGGTTCTTTCGGCCACGAGGGTTTCCAGCAGTTGATTGCGCTCCATCAGCTCCTGGAGCGGGTAGACCTCCCCCTCCCGGACCAGGTGGTAGGGGATGGAGATGCTGCTGTGGCAAATCCTCCAACCGGCGGCTTCCTTGCGGAAGATCAGCACCAGGCGGGCGGTCTCCCGGGACAGGACATGGTCCTTGATGGGCAGGTGGATGGTGAAGAAGGTGGTGGCCACGGCGATTGTCTCCGCCAGGGACTGGATGGCCAGATCCTTGAGCTCAAGGCGGATCGGTTCCTTGATCTGCGCGAAGTCCTGGCGGGTGATCGCCACCCAGGCTGCCCGGTCCTTGACCAGGAAATCCCCGCCTCCGGTAAAACCGGAGAAATCTTCGCTGAACTGCGAAGTCAGTCCATCGTCGCGGGAAGCGTACATCCACAAATAGTCATCAAGCAGTTGCCGGATCGCCTGGTAGTCAGCTGGTTCCATGCGACCACCCCACCTTCACTCCTCGTCACGCCCGCGCTGGCTGGCCGGGATGGTGTAGCCATCGGCCTTGTACTCGTTGATCTTGTTGCGCACGGTGCGGAGGGCGATGTCGAGTTGTTCGGCGCAGTGGGTGCGGTTGCCTTTGAGGGCGCTGAGGGTCGAAAGCAGCCAGAAGCGTTCGAGTTCGGGCAGGCTGAGCCCCAGAGGCAGCACCACGGGGGTGCCCAGGGCCACGCCCACCATGGGCTTGCGGGGATCGGCCACCACGGCGCCGGGGGGCAGGGCGGCGTCCCGGCGCGCCGGCACCGTGACGGGCGGCGTCCAGGCCTCGATGGCGGGGCTTTCCGGCGGATCCTCGGGCAGTCCCTCGAAGGCGTCGGCGGGCAGCAGCCAGCGCAGGTCCTTCTGGCTGAGGCGACGGCCCTGGCTGAGCACCACGCAGCGCTGGATGACGTTCTCCAGCTCCCGGATGTTGCCGGCCCAGGGATGGCGCGCCAGCGCGGCGAAAAAGCTGGGCACCAGTTCGGGCACGTGACGGTCGTTCTCCCGGGCGTAGCGCTCGGTGAAGTGGGCGGCCAGCAGGCTCAGGTCGCCCGGCCGATCGCGCAGGGGGGGTAGGTCCAGCGGAATGACGTTCAGCCGATAGTAGAGATCCTCACGGAAGCGGCCAGCCTTCACTTCGGTCTGGAGGTCGCGGTTGGTGAGGGCGATGAGGCGCACGTCCACGGGAATGGGTCGGGTGCCGCCCAGTCGATCGACCGTGCGCTCCTGCAGCACGCGGAGCAGCTTGCCCTGGAGGCCCAGGGGCAGCTCGCCCACCTCGTCCAGCACCAGGGTGCCGCCGTCGGCCTGCTCGAAGCGGCCCAGTTTCATGCTCGTGGCGCCGGTGAAGGCCCCCTTCTCGTAGCCGAACAGTTCGGATTCCAGCAGGTTTTCAGGGATAGCGGCGCAGTTGATGGCCACGAAGGCCCCGTTCCGGCGCGGGCTGGCGCCGTGGATGAGCTTGGCCAGCAGTTCCTTGCCGGTGCCGCTCTCGGCCTGGATGAGGATGGTGGCGCGACTGTCCGCGGCGCGTCGGGCCAGGGCCAGGGTCTCGCCCAGCACCGGATCCTGGGTGAGAATCACGGGTGCCTCGGCAGGCTCCTCGGCCTTGAGATGGCCGTCGGCCTTCAGAGCCTTGTTCAGGGCGCTGGTGAGTTCCTCAGGGCTGAAAGGCTTGGATAGGAAATCGAAGGCCCCCAGGCGCATGGCCTCCCGGGCGGATTCCAGGCTGCCGAAGGCGGTGATGAGCAGCACGGGCAGGCCGGGGTCCACGGCCTTGAGGCGGGCCGTCAGCTGCAGGCCATCCATGCCGGGCATCCGCAAATCGGTAATGACGGCGTCGAAGGCGCCGGGTCGCACCATGCGCAGGGCCTCTTCGCCGCCCCGGGCCTGTTCCGCGAAAAAGCCGGAGCGTTTGAGGCTCATGGCCATGCCATCCCGCATCCCGGGATCGTCGTCCACCACCAGCACCCGAAGGGGAGTCGCCATAGCTGAGCATCCATGCGGCCAGCGCGGCCGCTTCTTCTGTTATCGGATGCCCCAAACGGGACTGGAGTTTTGGTGACGGGGTGCGCAAAAGCCCCTCCCTGGCTTGGGAGGGGCTCGTCGGGAGGTTAACCTCGCCTAGATCGCTGCTGCGCCCCAGGCACTGGCGGCACCCGTGGCCACCAGCAGCTTGGGTGTACCCCCGGTGAGGGGCACGGTGTAGTAGCTGACCGTGCCGTCGAGTCCCTTCCGGCTGAACACGACGTTCTGTCCCATCATCACCACGAAGGCCTCGTCCTCCGGGGCGTTGGTGAGCAGGATGTGGCCGGTGCCATCGGCGTTCACGGCGAACAGGTCACCCTGGTTGTTGTTCACGGCCCGGTAGACCAGCACATTCCCCACCACCGCCTCCAGGTGCTTGGGGCCGCTGCCCTGGCTCACGGTCTTGGGTGACGTGCCGTCCACCAGGGCGCTGCACACCTCGCTCTGGCCGCTCACCGACTTGCGGAACACCAGCCGGTCGCTCGTGGAGCTGAGGAACCGCCCGTTGAGGGGGGAGTCGTTCAGGTCGCTGAGGGTGTGCAGAGGGGCGAGGGCCACGGTGACCGCGGCGGTGGCATCAGGGTTGGCGGCCTTCAGGGTGACATCGGTCCAGGTGCTGCTGGTCTGGTCGGTGTAGATCACCTTGCCCTGGAAAATCATGGCGAACCGGGTGGTGAGGCCCTGGGTGGGGAAGGGCGTGGCCAGGTGGGAGGCGGGGTCCACCGTGAGCAGAGTGCCGGTGTTGCCATTGTCCGGGGTGCTGGAGGCGATCGTGCGGCCCCCTGTCACGGTCCAGAGGTACTGGGGTGCAGGCCCGCTGATGACTGTTTCCGGAACCCCGGTGGCCAGGGGGAACGCGACGATGGCCCAGGTGCTGGTCGCGGTGTACCCCAGGGCGGCGTAGACCTTGTCACCGGAGAGGAAACAACGCTCGGTGGCGTTGTCCCAGTTGTACCAGCCTGTGCGGCTCAGCCGGGAAAGCCCCAGGTCCTGGCGGCCCGTGCCGTCGAGATTCGCCAGGTAGGCGTGTTCCTGGTCGCTCATGCCCAGGGCGAACACTTTGCCGTTGGCAGAGATGGTGGCGTAGGCGGGCACATCCTGGAGGACCACGCGTCCTGTGCCATCTGCCTTGATGGTGATGAGACTGCCGGTGGTGTAGGTGTTGTCCTGGGTGGTGCCGATGAAGAGCTTGTTGTCGAGCAGGGTGGGGTTCAGACCGGGCCCTTCTCCCAGGGTGAGGGGTGCCGTGCCATCGAGGACGACCGAGATCACCTTTTCAGGCGTGCCTCCCTGATACACGATGGCCCGGCCATCCAGCACGCCCCGGAATCCCCAGGAATCACTCAAGCCGCTGGCCAGGACCGCGCGGGCAGAACCATCCCGCTTCACGCTGCAAAGGGTGTACTGGGTGCCGTTGACGCGCCAGTAGAGCACTCGGTCGGCACTGGCCTGGATGAAGGTTTCCTGATCCGGTGAATCCGCCAGGGCGATGGCGGGGCTGCCATCCGCGGGGGCGAACCAGAGGTCCGCGCTCGATCCCACGTATTTGGTGAACACCAGGCCGGGAGTGGGCGCCGGCGCCGGCGCCGGCGCCGGAGCCGGAGTCGGCGTTGGTGCTGAAGATGAGGAGCCGCCGCCGCAGGCGAGGGTGAGGGCCAGGGCCAGGAAGGCCGTCGCACTGGCGCACTGCCATTGGCGGGGGAGGGGGAAAGCGTTCACTGGGCGCATGAGGCCTCCATGGGGGTGAGGATTGAGATCCCGTGGAGCATCTCCGACCCGGCCGTCCGGCAGAGGGCACACTTTTCAGAAAGAGGGTGGGCCACCTCCCCCTTGCCGCTTTTTCAGCCGGAGGGGCAATTCACCTGTGGGGGCCTCGCTGCGCACCGGGTCGCCGTGGCGGCGGATGAGCAGGTAGAGGTGGCGTCGGCTCACCCCCAGACGCCCGGCGGCCTCCACGCGGTTGCCGTAGGCCCGCCGCAGGGCCTGGTGCAGCAGGAACCGCTCCAGGTCATGCAGGTTGGAGGCCAGGTCTTCGGCCTCGAAGCGGGGTACGTTCGTGGGTTCGGCCGCGGGGAGCTGGCCCAGCAGTTTCCAGCGCAGCAGCCGGTTCCGCAGCTCGCGCAGGTTGCCGGGGCAGGGCAGGGCGGCCAGGGCCGGGGGCAGGGCCGTGGCGATGCCTTCTTCGACAGCCAGCGCCGCGAGGATCCCGGGAATGCAGGTAGGCTCCTCCTCCAGGCCGGGCAGACGCAGGACGAGGCAGGTCAGGGCTCCGGCCAGCGCTGCCGCTGGGGCCGTGCCGGCCGCCACCACGCCGCGGGGATGGTCGGCCAGCCAGGCTGCGGCGGTCGCTGCATCGGGGGTGTCCTGGCAGGAGACGCCCCGCCGTGCCGCGAATTCCCTGGCCAGGCTTGACACCCCCGCACCAGCGGGGCCCCAGATCCACAGGGCCTCCGGACGAGCCAGCAGGTCATCGAGGTGGCCGCCCCACTGGGCGTAGCCCGGAAGGAGGGCCAGGGGGAGCATGCTACCTCCCGGGAATAACGTGGAAGAGCACGGCGAACACGTGGCAGGTGCTGCCGCCCACCACGAAGAGGTGCCACAGGGCATGGTGGAAGGGCAGCTTCTCCAGGCTGTAGACGGCGGCACCCAGGCTGTAGAAGAGCCCGCCGCCGAAGAGCCAATAGAAGCCCTGGGGGGACAGGATCTTCCCGATGGGGAGGCCGGCGACGAGGCCAGCCAGGATGGGGATGACGATGATCCAGCCCATGAGCAGGTAGATGAGCGTGGAGATCCAGCCCATGCGTTGCACGAAGGCGGGGTTCAGTTCCGGCCGGCCGGACAGGCTGTGCAAGTGGTCCAGCGGGGCGGGGCGGAAGGCTTCGTGGGCGAGGCGGCCGTAGAAGACGCCCTTGAAGGTGATGCCCAGGGCGGCCAAGCCCCAGGCCAGGCCGAATAGGGCCCAGCCCCAGCCTGGGTGCTTCCGGCTCAGGGTGGACAGGCAGAAGGGCGTGTAGGTGCCGGCGATGAGCAGGAAGATGGCCGAGTGGTCGAAGATCTTGAAGACCATCTTCACCCGGGGCCCGCGGAAAGCATGGTACAGCGTGGACATCACGTAGAGCAGGATCAGCGTGGAACCGAAGATGGCTGCGCCCACCACGTCCCGGGCCGTGCCCAGTCTCGCGGCGGCCACCACCATGAGCACCAAGCCGGCGATGGACAGGCCCGCGCCCAGCCCATGCGTGATGCTGTTGGCGAGCTCCTCAGCGGGCGTCTGAGGAGTGGATACATTGATGGAAGCCAGGTGGGACATGGCCCCAAGAATGACAGACTCCAGAGTCTGTTCCCAAAGTGGATGCGAGCCGCGACGGGTCCAGCCGCGTGAGCCAGGAAGGAAGCGCGTGCAGGGCGATGCGGGACATCGTTCAAGCGCGGTGACGCACCTGGGCGCGCGGCTGGGCCCGTCCCGGAGGGCAAGGGGCGGCGCCCGGCGCGATACTGCGTCAAACTCCTCGTCAATAGTACCGCTATTGCCTTCGTCGCTTTCCTTGTCTCGCTTGGGCGGCGCCCCTTGCGCGGCCACACCCCACTTTGAGAACAGACTCTAGGAAGATGGTCCTCGGGAGCTTCCATGCGAATCCGTCCGATCCTCTGCCTGTTTGCCGCGTTGCTGGTCTCGGCGCAAGTGCCCCGGGGCGTGGTGGTGAGCCAGGAACGCCTGGCCTCGGCGGCGGGCGCCCAGGTGCTGCGCGAGGGCGGCTCCGCGGTGGACGCCGCTGTGGCCACGGCCTTCGCTCTGGCGGTGGTGCATCCAGCCGCGGGGA
>JBBRZL010000122.1:0-10780 GCA_038236735.1 Holophagales bacterium
GACAGGATCTTCATGAAGGTGGACTTTCCCGATCCGTTCGGCCCGGTCAGGCCATAGCGCCGCCCGGGGTTGAAGGTCGTAGTCACGTCCTCGAAAAGGATCTTGGATCCGTAGCGCATGGTGACGTTTTGCACTGCAAGCATGGAAACTCCCGAACCGATTATCTTACCGCAGTTGGTCGGGGTTTCCGAGGGGTGTTCTCTGTCGGAGGTGCGCTCCAAACACCGCCCTACGGGCGCCGTTTGGAGTCAGGCGGCTTCGCCGCCGAGACAATCCTTTTCTAGCTTCAAAACGGCGCCCCTTGGCGCCGTTTTGAAGCCGTGCCGATGCGCTCGGCGGAACCCGATCCTAGAACGGAATGTCGTCGTCCGGGAAGCCACCGCCGGAGCCGGCGGGTCCAGGGGCGCCGTGGTCCTCGAAGTCCTGGGCACCGCCGCCCGTGGCCTTGCCGCCGTAGCCGCCGGAATCGCGGCTGCCACCGCTACCCTCGTCGGCGCGACCCAGCATGACGAAGTTGTCGCAGCGGATCTCGCAGAAGTTCTTCTTCACACCGGCCTGATCGGTGTACTCGCGGTACTGGATGCGGCCCTCGATGAGGATCTGCTTGCCCTTGCGCAGATACTTCTCGGCGATCTCGGCCTGCTTGCCCCAAACCACGATGTTGTGCCACTCGGTCTTGCTCTGCTTTTCGCCCTGCTGGTTCTTCCAGGTCTCCGTGGTGGCTACGGAGAAGCGGGCGACGCTCTGGCCCGAAGGGGTGGCCTTCAGCTCGGGATCCTTTCCCAGGTTGCCGATGAGCATGACTTTGTTCAATGAACCGGACATGATGTCCTCCTTATCTAGGCGGAGCTCTCCGCCGCACCGTCGACTCAGACCATCTGAGGGGGTGGTAGGGTGATGAGGATTCTCCCGAGGGAAAGTCATGTCAAGTGCCAAGTCAAAGCTCCTGGTGAGCTGTAAAAACAAGTCCGGTGCGGAGAAGCATTACCTTCCCGCCCTGGTGGCCGCCGGTTGGACCGGCCCCATCCTTATGCTGGCACCCGGTGACCCGGTGCCGGCCCTGGTGGACATCGCCGGTCTGGTGCTTACGGGCGGCTATGACATTCATCCCCGCCACTGGAACACCGCCGAGGCCGTGCATCCGCGGGCCGAAGTGGATGAAGACCGGGATGCCCTGGAGATTCCGCTGGTCCATGCGGCATGGCAGGAAAACCTGCCCATCCTCGCCATCTGCCGGGGCGAACAGATCCTCAACGTGGCCCTGGGCGGCAGCCTGCTCCAGGACATTCCCGACTACTACGGCTGTGAACCCACCCGCCACCAGCACGGTACGCCCGAGGTGCCGGACATGCACCACCGGGTGCAGCTGGCCCCGGGCTCGCGCCTGCGGGCCCTGCTGGGCGAGGATGTCTTCCTGGTGAACAGCCGCCACCACCAGGCCGTCCAGCGCGTGGCGCCGCCGCTGGTGGCCGTGGGCTGGCACCTGGACACGGTGCACCCCGACACCGGCCCGGTCATCGAGGCCGTGGAAGCCCGCGATCCCAACCACTGGGTGTTCGGCGTTCAGTGGCACCCCGAGAACCTCGTCACCCTCAAGGGCCCCGCTGGCGACGCTGCACGAGACCTGTTCGCGGCTTTCGTCGCGCGGGCGCAATCGACCCAGCCATGATCGGCGGCCTGCGCCCGCCCGCCCCCTGTCAGACATGCGCATTGGCGGTGAGCCGCCAGGAAAGGTCATCATGAAAAGGCTCCTCATTTTCGGCGTGCTGGGTCTCTCCCTCCTGGGCCAGACGGCACCGGGGAAGGCCAAGAAAGCTCCCGCCGCCCAGGCCTCGGCCCGCGATCCCTACCTCTGGCTGGAGGACGTCACCGGTGAGAAGGCCCTAGCCTGGGTGAAGGCCCGGAATGCGGAATCCGCCAAGGAACTGGAGGACACCCCAGCCTACAAGACCCTGGAGAACGATCTCCTCAAGATCCTCGATTCCACGGCCAAGATCCCCGCCATCACCAAGTCGGGCGTCTGGTTCTACAATTTCTGGCGCGATGCGAAGCACCCCCGGGGCCTCTGGCGCCGCACCTCCCTCGCCGAGTACCGCAAGGCGGAGCCGGACTGGGAAGTAGTCCTCGATATCGATGCCCTGGGGGCCGCGGAAAAGGAAAGCTGGGTCTTCCATGGCGCCGAGTTCTTGCGGCCCGGCTACCGCCAGTGCCTGGTGTCCCTGTCCCGGGGCGGTTCCGACGCGGCGGTGGTACGGGAATTCGATGTGGAAGCCCGGGCTTTCGTGAAGAACGGGTTTCAGCTGCCCCAGGCCAAGAGCGAAGTGAGCTGGATCGATCAGGACACCCTCTTCGTCGGCACGGATTTTGGTCCCGGCTCGCTAACGACCTCGGGTTACCCGCGCATCGCGAAAATCTGGAAACGCGGCACGCCTCTGGCTCAGGCCAAGGTCGTCTTCGAGGGCAAGGCCTCGGACGTGGGCGTGGAGGCCTACCACGATGCGACCCCGGGCTTCGAACGGGACTTCGCACGCCGCGCTCCCACCACCTTCACCCATGAGACCTTCCTGCTCGGGAAGGACGGCACCACCCGGAAGCTCGAAGTGCCCGCCGACGCGGAGAGCACCGTGACCCGGGAGTGGCTGCTGGTGAAGCCCCGGACGCCCTGGACCGTGGCCGGCAGGACCTACGGGGCCGGCTCCCTCATCGCCACCCGGTTCGACGAATTCATGGCCGGCAAGCGGGCCTTCACGGTGCTCTTCGAACCCACGGCGACCACCTCCCTCGAGGGCTACGCCTGGACTCGCCACCACCTCATCCTCAACCTGCTGGAGGACGTCAAGAACCGCCTGTATGTCCTCACCCCCGGGCAGGTGACCTGGAAGCTGGAGCCCCTCGTGGGCGCGCCGACCCTGGGAACAGCTTCGGCCTGGGGCGTCGATGCGGACGAGTCGGACGAGTTCTTCCTGCGGGTGAGCGACTTTCTCACCCCGGACTCCCTGTCGCACGGAGTCCTCGGCAAGGCCCCGGTGAAGCTCAAAACCGCCCCGACCTTCTTCAACTCGGACGGCCTGGAGGTCAGCCAGCACTTTGTCGCCTCCAGAGACGGCACGCGCATCCCCTATTTCCAGGTCTCGCGGAAGGGGCTGAAGCTCGATGGTTCCCACCCGACCCTGCTCTCGGGCTATGGCGGCTTCGAGGTCTCGGAGATGCCCACCTACAGCGGCCTCCGCGGCCTGGGCTGGCTGGACGGTGGCGGCGTCTTCGTGCTCGCCAACATCCGCGGCGGCGGGGAATACGGGCCCAAATGGCACCAGGCGGCCCTGAAGCAGAATCGGCTCCGGGCCTACGAGGACTTCGCCGCCGTGGCCCAGGACCTCATCACGCGCAAGGTGACCTCCGCAAAGCACCTCGGTTGCGAGGGCGGCAGCAACGGCGGTCTGCTGGTGGGCAACATGCTCACGCGCTATCCCCAGCTCTTCGGGGCCATCGTCTGCCAGGTCCCCCTGCTGGACATGAAGCGCTACACCCACCTGCTGGCCGGAGCCTCCTGGATGGGCGAGTACGGCGATCCCGACAAGCCCGAGCAGTGGGCCTACATCAGGAAGTTCTCCCCTTACCAGAACGTCAAGGCCGGCGGGACCTACCCGCCCGTGCTTTTCATGACCACCACCCGCGACGACCGGGTGCACCCGGGCCACGCGCGCAAGATGATGGCCAGGATGAAGGCCATGGGCTACGACGTCCGCTACTTCGAGAACATCGAAGGGGGTCACGGCGCCGGGGCCGACAACCGCCAGTCTGCGCACTTCTGGGCCCTCGACTACACCTTCCTCTGGAGGACACTCAAGTAGGCCTGGATCCGTCGCTCATTGTGTGCGATTTTTGTTTCTATGCCCCTCATCCTCACGATCTGTGCCGACTGCGAGCGCCAGGCTCTGCGTTTCCCCAGGCGGGGCAAGGCCACCACCGAGGCCCTGGCCTGCCTGACGCGGCTGCTCCTGGCCCGTAAGCGGCTTCGGGGGCTGGAGGTGGTCCGGGAGTCCTGCCTGATGAACTGCCCCTTCGGGAAGATCTGCGTGGCCTTGAAGCGGGGAGAGGTGGAGGTGCGGCATCACCTGGCCCCGCAGGATGACCTCAAGGTGGTGGCGGCCAAGCTGGCGGGAACTTCCAAGGCCTGAGTCGAAGTAATCTACCGCCGGGGCGCTCCCGCCAGGAAGACCGCCCGGGTAGCTTCCAGCTCTCGGCGTAGCTCGGGGGCCTGCCGGCGGGGGTCGGCCAGGGCGATGTCCAGTTGGCCCAGGGCCTCGGCCGGGTGCCCGGACTTGTGGGCGAGCCAGGCCTTGGCCCGGTGCAAGTAGGGCGAATCCAGCACCTCTGGGCCCAGGGCCAGCACGCGTTTCCCGAGCTCGGCCAGGTCAGGGCGCGGCAGGCGGATCTGGCACTCGAGGAGGCCAGCCTGGGCGTTGCCGCGCACCACGGGAGTCACGCCGGTGGGTAGGAGGTCCAGCACCTTCTGGTAGCCCGCCCGGGCCTGGGGGAGTCGCCCCTCTAGCCGAGCCAGCTCAGCGCCATAGAACTGGCACTCCGCCTCGATGGTCCGCAGCCCGGCCTGCTGGGCCAGCGCCAGGGAGCGCCTGTGGAAGGCCTCTGCCTCCGCCAGCTGCCCCTTCATCATGGCCAGGATGCCCAGGTTCCGCAGGCAGGTGATCTGCCCCCCCCGGTCGCCCACGGCCTCCCGGGCCTCGAGGGCCTTGGTGAGGTTGGCCTCTGCCCGGGGCAGATCCTGCGCCATGAGGGCCACGATGCCCAGATTGTTCAGCGCGAGGGCCTCGCCCCACCGGTTGCCGAGCCCCCGCTGCAGCTCCAGGTTGTTCCGGTAGAGGGCCTCCGCCTGGGCCAGATCCCCCCCCTTCAGGGCCAAGTTGGCCAGGTTGTTCTGCGCCAGGGACTGGTAGAACTGGTCGCCGGTCTGTTCGCTGAGCTGAAGGGACTGCTCGTAGAGGCCCTTGGCCTCCTGGTCCCGGCCGCGCTCCCCGGCGATCATGCCCAGGTGGTTGTACGCGATGGTCTGGCCATCCCGATCGCCGATGGCCAGAGCCATGCCCAGGGAGGCCTCGCAGAACTGCTGGGCCTCATCCAGCTTGCCTTGATCCTTGGCCAGGTAGGCCTTCAGGCCCAGGACGCGAACCTCCGCCCAGCGATCGCCCGTGGCCTTGGCAGACATCAGCGACCAGTTGGCGGCCAGCGAGGCATGTTCCCGGCCCAGGCGGCGCAGGCAGGCGGCATACGCCGACACCGCGCCCGAGAACCCCGGTGCCTTCAGGGCGGCCTCCTCCAGCAGCGTCTCACTGCCCTTGAAGTCGCCCTTGATGAAGAGCGCCTTGCCGCGGGCATAGGTGGCGAAGACCTCGGGTGGAATCGGGGCGCCCTGGGCGGCGCCTGAACGCAGGGGGTCCACTTTCCGCAGCAGGTCGTGGACGGCCGGGTCCACCAGGGGGTAGGGCACGAAGGCGGCTTGGCGGGGTGCCCGGGCCGTGCCGGCCGCCCGGCTCTTGCCTTGGGTATCCAGCAGGTCGTAGGTGAGCACCAGGGTCGGCGAGTCGGGCTCGGCTTTCACGCCTCCCCGCAGCCACAGCTTGGCACCCAGGGCCTGCGCGATGCGGGCCTCGCCACCGGGCGTTCGGCTCTCTGCGGCGGACAGGTGCAGGTTGGCGATCACCCGGCTGACCGACTCGGGCTCCACCACCGTCAGGCTGGGTGAACTCTGCAGGGCCGTGGCCAGCAGCTCGGTCATGCCCACGGACACCAGGGCGTCCAGACTGGGCTCACCGGTGTCATTGTGCAGGGGCAGGACGGCCATGCGGGGCGGCCGCTCCTTCACCAGGTCGGCGATGATGCTGCGGCCGAAGACAATGTAGCCCAACCCCAGCGTGACCAGGAGGGCCGCCACCACGGCCAACCACCAGGTCAGGGGCGCACGGTCCAGGTGCCGGGTGAGCACCGCCGCCACCTCGGCGCTGGTGGGGCGCTTGGTAGGCTTGCGGTGAAGCATCCTGCGCAGCAGCGCGGTCAGGGCCCGTGGCAGGCGGCGAGGCAGGGGCTGGAGCTCACCCTGGATGGCAGCGGTCATGCGGACCCGGCCCTCGCCCGCAAAGGGCTGGCTACCGAACAGCAACTCCCAGGCCACCACGCCCAGGGAGAAGACGTCGCTGGAGGGCCCGACCTTGCGCCCCCGTATCTGCTCCGGCGAGGCATAGTGCGGGCTGCCCATGAACAGGCCTGCTTCGGTCATGTCGGCCCGGTCCGGCAAGGAAAGCGAGCTGGGCGAAGAGCCGGCCCGGGTGGGCTCCTCGGAGGCCGCCACGGGGGCCTGCTGGGTGGGTCCCTCCGCGAGTCCCTCCGCCAGTCCCTCTGGCAGGGCTGGATGGTCGTCCGTGGAATCCGGGCCCGGGGCCTCCAGAGGATCGGCCAGCCGGGCCAGGCCGAAATCCAGCACCTTCACTTGGCCTTGGGCATCCACCATGACGTTGGTGGGCTTCAGGTCGCGGTGGACGATGCCCTTGGCGTGGGCCGCAGCCAGGGCCTCGGCGATGGCGCGCAGCACGCGCAGCTTGGCGTTGAAGTCCAAGCTGGCGGCCAGTACGGCCAGCGTGTCCCCCTTGATGAACTCCATGGCGATGTAGGCGCTGCCCCGCGCCTCCACCCAGTCGTGCACCTGGCACACCTGGGGGTGGTTGAGCTGCGCCAGGGCCATGGCCTCGCGGCGGAACCGCTCCAGGTTGATCTGGCCCCCGGTCCCACCCAGCCGGATGGCCTTGAGGGCCACCTTCCGTTCCAGCACCGGGTCCCAGGCCTGATAGACCGCGCCCATGCCGCCCTGGCCCAGGAGCTTCTCGACCTGGAACCGGCCGATCAACGTCCCCGGGGCGAGGACACCCGCCGCGGCGATCCGGGCTCGGTCCGGTGCGGCGGGATCAGGCTGGCTGGGCGGCATGGTGGGCTCGGTAGGGGATGAATCCAGGGACGGGGGTCAGAACCGGTGGCTCTGGGCGGCCTCGATGAGCTCCTTGATGCGCCGGGCATCGGCCTTGGAGTGGCCATGACTGGTGAGGGGGTCGCTGCCGCCCGTGCTTTCGATGGTGATGTCGGACCAGAGCAGGCCCGTCTCGATGCGCACGCTGGCCACCTTGGACAGGTGAATGCTGATCTCGTTCACCGTGAACCAGGACCGCTTGCGGCGGACAACCGCCGTGTCCGTGACCTCGATGACGGTGGAAAAGAGGTGGTTGCCCTTGGTCCAGCGACTGGTGTGGAAGGTCTCGGTGGCCATCAGAGGGCTTCCTTGGCGGCGGCGGCCACGGCCTGGGGGGTGATGCCGTAGGCCGCCAGCAGCTTCTCGGGTTTGCCGCTCTGGCCGAAGAGATCCTTCACCCCCACGCGGCGTACCGGCATGGGATGGGTCTCGGAGAGGATTTCGGCCACGATGCCGCCCAGGCCACCATGGATCTGGTGCTCCTCGCAGGTGACCACGGCCTGATGCTGCTTGGCCAGGGCGATCAGCGTCTCGCGGTCGAAGGGCTTGAGGGTGGGGCTGTGCAGCACCGTGGCCTCGATGCCTTCCGCAGCCAGCAGATCGGCAGCCTCCAGGCAGATGGAGGTACCCAGGCCGCAGCCCACCAGCAGCACGTCCTTGCCCTGGCGCATCACCACGGCCTTGCCGAGTTGGAACTTGTAATCTTCGGCATGAATACGGGGGAACTTGTCGCGGGTGAGACGGATGTAGACGGGGCCCTGGAAGGCATAGGCGAAGCGCACGGCCTGCTTCGTCTCGAGGGCATCAGCCGGGGAAATGACGGTCATGCCGGGAATCATGCACATGAGGGCCAGATCCTCGAGGCACTGATGGGTGCCGCCGTCCTCGCCCACGGTGAGCCCCGCGTGGGTGGCCACGATCTTCACGTTCTGGCGGCCCACGCCCACGGCCTGGCGCACGAACTCGTAGGCGCGGCCCGTGGCAAACATGGCGAAGGTGCTCACGAAGGGCACCACGCCCGTGGTGGCGGCGCCGGCGGCGGCGGCCATCATGCCCTGCTCGGCGGCGCCCATGTTGAAGAAGCGCTCCGGAAAGGCCTTGGCGAACTTGCCGGTGCGGGTGGAACCGGCCAGATCCGCGTCGAACACGATGAGGTTGGCGCCCTCCTGCCCCAGTTCCACCAGGGTGTCGCCGTAGGCATCCCGCAGGCTGTCCATGACAACCCCCACCTTGCCGCCCACGCCCGCCGTTTCCAGACCCGCCATGACCCATCTCCATGAAGCTTCCAGTCTACGTCATCGCTGCGGAAAACGGCGCCGCGATGCGGCACCGATACCTGGATCGCCAGAGGCGATCCAGCAGATCCGGTAGGCTGAATACATGCAGGCAACTCTGCCCATCCGCCCCTCGTCCCTCCTCTGGGCCCTCTTCCTTGCGCTGGGCGCGGGAGCCCTCCTGCTGCGCCTGCGGGCGCCGACGCACCGGGCCCTGCCCCTGCTTGCGGCGGCCCTGCTGGTCCTGCTGGCCTTGCGGGTGGCCACCCTGCTCCGGGACTGGCTGCGGGAGCGCATCCCCGGCACCCGCCTCCTGCTGCCCGCGGTCATCCTGGCGGAAGGCCTCGGCCTCATCCTCAGCCGCGCGTCGCACCTGGCCCTCCAGCTGCGCCTCGGTACCGCCTTGGCCCTGGAGTTGCTGCTGCTGGTGCTTGCGGTGCGGGCCTGGCGGAATGCGCGGCTGCTTCCAGGAGCCTGGCCCGAAGACCGCATCGCCAGGGCCTTCGAGGCCTTCGTGCCGCCCCGGGCCGCGCGGCTCATGGCCCTGGAGCTGGTGATGCTGGGCAGTGCGCTCCACTTCCTCTTCGGTGGCTACCGCGCGACCGCGCCCGCAGGCTTCACCCACCACCGCGAAGCCGCCCTCCGCGCCATCCTCCCGGCCATTCCGCTGATGATCCCCGGCGACTTCCTGCTGGTCCACGCGCTCTTCAAGGGAGCGGCGCCCTGGTTGCGCTGGACCCTGCATGGTTCCACGGTCTACGCCGTGCTGTGGCTGGTCGGCTTCTATGCCACCCTCAAGGCCCGGCCGCACCAGCTCCGCGAGGGCCAGTTGGAGCTCCATTTGGGTCTCCTGAAGTCGGCCACCTTTCCCGTGAGCCACATCCTCTCGGCCCTGCCCCTGCCGGAATTCGATGATGACTGGGCCCGCCATGCCCACATGAAAGGCGTGCAGAAGCTGGTGGCCAAGGGCAACACCATCCTCGAGCTGAAGCTTTCGGAGCCCGTCCGGGTCGCGGGACTTCTGGGCCCTGGCCGCCCCACGGACCGGCTCGCAGTCTCCGTGGATGAGCCCGCCGCCCTGCTGGCCGCCCTGGGCCGCCCGTGCGCCTAGCCCTGCCCATCGACCCCCTGCTGCCGCGGATCATTAATAGTCTGCGCGCCCAGCCGAACCTGGTGCTGCAGGCGGATCCCGGCGCGGGCAAGACCACCCGCGTGCCTCCGGCCCTGCTGGAGGCGGACCTGCTGGGCGACGGCGAATGCTGGATCCTCGAGCCCCGACGCCTGGCGGCCCGCCTCGCGGCCACCCGCGTGGCCGACGAACTGGGCGAGCCCTTGGGGCAGCGGGCGGGCTACGCGGTGCGCTTTGAGCAGAAGGTTTCCAAGGCCACGCGCCTGCGCTTCGTCACCGAGGGCCTGTTGCTGCGGCGACTGCAGGGCGACCCGCAGCTGCGGGGCATCGCTGCCGTGGTGCTGGATGAGTTCCACGAACGGCACCTGCACACGGACCTGGGCCTTACCCTGCTCCGCCGCCTGCAGCAGGGCTCGCGGCCGGAGCTCAAGCTGCTGGTCATGTCCGCCACCCTGGATCCCGGCCCCGTGGCCGCCTACCTCGAGGCGCCGGTGCTGAAGAGCGAGGGCCGCGCCTTCCCGGTGGAGACGGTCTTTCTCGCCAAACCGGATGATCGTCCCATCGAGCAGCAGGTCTCGGCTGCGCTGGACCGGCTGTACGGCGAGGGGCTCGGCCACCACACGCTGGTATTCCTGCCCGGCGCCGCGGAAATCCGGGCCTGCCTGAAGGGCTGCGAGACGATGGCGACCAAGTGGGGCTTGAGCCTGCGGCCGCTGCATGGCGAGCTGTCGCCAGAGGCGCAGGCCTTCGCCCTCGCTCTGAGCGACACTCCCAAGGTCATCCTCAGCACCAATGTGGCCGAGAGCTCCGTTACGCTGGATGGCATCGGCGCCGTGGTGGATTCGGGCCTGGGCCGCGAGGCCTCGCACTCGCCCTGGTCGGGCCTGTCGGGCCTGCGCACCGTGCGCATCAGCCAGGCGCGCTGCCTGCAGCGCACCGGCCGGGCGGGCCGCACGGGGCCAGGCCGCTGCCTGCGCCTTTACACGATCGCCGACTTCCAGGCCCGCCCCGCCTTTGACACACCGGAATTGCAGCGCTCCGATCTGGCGGAGCCGCTCCTGGCCCTGCATGGCCTGGGCATCGCTGAACCTGATGCTCTGGCCTGGTTCGAGGCGCCTCCCGCAGCGGCCCTGACTGCGGCCGAAACCCTGCTCACTCGGCTCGGCGCCCTGATGGCGGGCACCCTCAGCCCGGTCGGTCGCCGCATGGCGGCCCTGCCCCTGCACCCGCGCCTGGCTCGGCTGGCCGTGGCGGGGGAGGACAGCGGCATCCCGCAACTGGCCCTCCGCGCCGCAGCCCTGCTGGAGACCGGCAACCTCGCAGCGCGACAGGGCCTGGCCGCCC
>JBBRZL010000123.1:0-10411 GCA_038236735.1 Holophagales bacterium
CAGTTCGACGACCTCGATCTCGAAGGAATCGTCATGCTCGTGGTTGCAGTCTGGTCCGTGTTCGTGACCCTCATGAGCCATGGGCTCCTCCTTGCGCAAGGAACAAGAATACGGTCGGTTGCCCTTCCAGCCAAGGGAAGAAACGGGGCCTTGCGACTACTGCAGCCGCGCCTCGCCGGGGCCCGTGACAATGGCCGTGACCTGGCGCCGGGCCCCCGGGGACTCCAGGCGCACCCGGTCGCCCTTGCCGGCCCGGCTCCGGGCCGTGGTGTCGACGGTGACGGTCAGGGCTTCATGCGTGGCCGTCAGGCGGATCTTGTCGCCGGATTCCACCAGGGGGATCCCTTCCAGGTCCGCCCGGGTCAGGATCTTGCCGGCAGCCACGGTGCGCATGAGGCGCTGGCCTTCCGGCAGCTCCATCAGGGCCCCCTCCGGCGGCACGCCTTCGAAGGGGCTCGGCTCCACCTGGTCGGCACCGAGTTCGGTCTTGCGGACCAGTTCGCCCTTGGCGCGGAGGACCGTGCCCACCCATTTGCCTTCCAGATCCACCCGGACCATGCCCACTTTCTCGCCGTCCACCTTGAGGGCCAGCACCACGAAAAACCGGCCCAGGGGCTCCCGCTTGCTCAGGTGGGAGGGCTCGAAGGTGATGGTTCCCGGCCGCGTCACGGGCACCCGGGGTGGCTGGGCCACCTTGAAGCTGTGCTCGCCGCCCAGCTTTTTCGCTTCCGCGTCGGCGAAGGCCAGGGCCGCGTCGGCCAGCCGCTCGGTCGGGGAGACCGGGGCCTGGGCCACCAGTGCGGGGGCGAACAGAAGCAGGGCGATGGCGCGCATCCAGGTAGTCCTAGGAGCGCTTGAGGTTGGCCACGAGGCCCAGCATGCTGTCCACGGTCTGGATGGTCTTCGAGTTCGCCTCGTAGGCCCGCTGGCCGATGATCATGTTCACCATCTCCTCGGCCACGTCCACGTTGGACACTTCCAGGGAGCCCTGGGCGATGGTGCCCATGCCGTCTGCGCCCGGCGTGCCATCGAGGGCGTCTCCGCTGGCCAGGGTGGGCTGCATCAGGTTGCGGCCCAGCTGGTTCAGGCCCGTGGGGTTGATGAAGTGCGACAGGGTGATCTGGCCCACCACCTGGGGCTGGGTCTGGCCAGTCTGGGTGACGCTCACGGTGCCGTCCGGCGCGATGGTCACGCTCAGGGCATCCTGGGGGATGGTGATCTGGGGATCCAGCAGGTAGCCCGCCGAGTTGACCAGGGCGCCGTTCTGATCCGTGGTGAAGCCGCCATCCCGGGTGTAGGCCAGGGTGCCATCCGGCTGGGTCACCCGGAAGAACCCGTCGCCTTCGATGGCCATGTCGAACTGGTTGGCCGTCTGCCGCAGGTTGCCCGTGGTGAACTGGCGCATGATGCTCTGCAGCTTGGCGCCGTGCCCCATCTGGATGCCCGCGGGGATCGTGCTGCTGTTGCTGGAGCTGGTGCCCGCCAGGTTCACGGTCTGGTAGAGCAGATCCTGGAACTCGGCCCGGCCCTTCTTGTAGCCCGTGGTGTTCACGTTCGCCAGGTTGTTGGAGATGGTGTCCATGTTGAACTGCTGGACATTCATGCCCGCTGCCGCCGACCACATTGCACGCATCATAAAAACCTCCCGGTGAATTTATTGAAAACTGAGGACTGGGGAACTAGCGACTGATGGCCACATCGTTGATGGAGCGTGAATCGAGATCATTGGTGAGGGTCGAGGCCACCTTCTGGCTCATCTCAAAGAGCCGGTTCAGGCGGATCATCTCGACCATGGTCGAAGCAGAATCCACGGAGCTCTGCTCCAGGTGGCCCTGAGTGACCGTCCCCTTGACCGGAGCCTCCGTGGCGCCGGTGGGGTCAAAGCGCAGCGCGCCCGTGCGCTTCAGGGCACCGGGCTTCTCGAAAGCCTTCAGGTCCAGTTGGCCCAACACCGTATTGGCCTGCTGGACGGTGCCATCGGCTGTGATGGACACGTTCCCCTTCTTGGGATCCACGGCGATGGGTTGGCCATTTTTGCCGAGTACTGGACTGCCATCCATGGCCTGCAGCTGACCGTCCGTCCCCATCTGAAGGCGACCGTCCCGGGTCACGCGGTTCCCGGCCGGGGTGCGCACATTCAGGAATGCATTGCCCTCCAGAGCCAGATCCAACGGCCGGCCCGTGGCCTTCAGGGTGCCCTGCTCGGTGACCACGCCGGTCTCGGCGAAGACCACCCCATCGTTCAGGTAGCCGCTCAGGGGCAGCTTCCGGCCACTCCCCGCCGCTTTGTTGAACACTGCGAAGAAGGGCTGGTCGGGCTTGTAGCCCACCGTGGCCGCATTCGCCAGGTTGTTCGACACCACTTCCAGTTGGAAGGACCGGGCCATCAGGCTGCCGGCAGCGACATAGTATCCAGAATCCATTGGGCACCTCTCGCCCAGCCAGCGGCAGGGTCAAGGGGACTACCGCCAAAGGAATGCCAAATTAAATGGGAAAAGCAAAAGCCCGGCATAGCCGGGCTTTTGGTGGGGGTCCGGGGGTGTGCGCGCAAGCGCGGAACCCCCGGAGAACATTAGATCTTGGTGACGTTGGTCGCCTGGGGGCCTTTCTGGCCCTGTCCCACGTTGAAGCTGACGCGCTGATTCTCGTCCAGGGTGCGGAAACCCGTGGTTTCGATCGCGGAGTGGTGCACGAACAGGTCCGCGCCTCCGTCATCAGGGGTGATGAATCCGAAACCCTTTTCGGCGTTGAACCACTTGACGGTACCTTGAGCCATGATGTCTTCCTGCTTTTTTCGTCCTGGATACAGATGCATTGTCCCTTCCAGGCGAGGTGGCAATGCTGTTTTCTGCCCGTACGATTGACGGGCAACTGTCAGTGTAGGGCAATTCTGCAATCTATTTTTCAAAAAATCGATGGAAGATGCAAATTGTTCCCGGGGGCCAATCGGTCAGGCCGCCACGAAGCCCCTCTCCATTCTATAGATAGCTCCGGGCACCGAGGAAGGCCTTCCGGTAATAGCGGTCGGATAGATCGCCCTGGCGGATGCCCTGGCCGGACCGGGGCGCGTGGATGAAGACCCCCTGCCCCACGTAGACGCCCACGTGGCTCACCCGGCCGCCGCCCCCGGTGGCGAAGAAGACCAGGTCGCCAGCCCGCACCGCCTCCAGGTCCACCGGGCCGCCCGCTTCGAACTGCGCCTGGGACGAACGGGGCAGCCGCAGGCCGTTCAGCCGGTAGACCGCCCCCGTGAGGCCGCTGCAGTCGAAGCCCCGGTCGGTGGTGCCGCCAAAGAGGTAGGGCACCCCCAGGTAGCCCCGGGCGGTTTCCACCAGGCTGGCCCGCAGGCCGCCCTCATCCGTGGGCCGCAGCCGCGGCCTGCCTGCGGCCCCGGGGGCCGAGCCGTCCGGCGCCACCACCCAGAAGGCCTCGATGCTGCCGGCGCCTTTCAGGGCCTCGCCTCTGGCCCGGGCCTTCTCCCGGCTGGCGAAGTCCCCGAAGCGCACCCGGTAGAGGCCGTCGCCGGAAGCGTAGTAGGTGGCTTCCAGGCCCTGGGTCTGGAGCGCTTCCGCAAACCGGGCCGCGTTGTCCACCTTGGCGAAGGCCCCCGCCTGCAGGGTGAAGCCCAGGCGCGGGAGGGTCTTGATTGGCGCGGCGGTCGATACCCGCCGCTCTGGCACCGGGCGCGGCGCCTGGGAGCAGGCATTGGCCAGTAGCAGCATCGCCAGGGCTGGAAGCAGCCGCCGAAGCCCGGATCGCCTTGGAAGAACCATGCGGCGATCCTAGCATCCGGGCCGTCCGGACGCTCAGGTCTCCGAAGGGCTGCGCCTACTTCAAGAAGGCCAGCAGGGCCGCGTGGAAGCGCTCGACCTGGGTGGGCCCTACTTGAGCTTGGCGAGTTCTCCCTGGATGCGGGCGCGCTGGTCCTCCGCCTTGGTCATATCGTAGGCCTTGCGATAGAGCGCCGTGGCCTGGGCCTTGTCGCCCTTCAGGGCATAGGCCTCCGCGAGGCTGTCATAGGCATTCCAGGAGCCCGGGTGCGCCTTCACGATCTGCTGGAAGAGGGCGATGGCCTCATCCACCTTCTTCAGGCCCAGCAGGTTGTAGCCCTGGTTGTTGAGCTCGGCCTCGGTGGCGATGGCCAGGGCCTTTTGCTGCATGGCCTCGGCGCCCTTGGCATCCCCTTTTTTCTCAAGCAGGAGGGCCTTGTTACGCAGGGCCGGGTAGGTCGCCCGCATGGCCAGGGAACGGTCGATCCAGGCCTCGGCCTCCGGCAGGTTCAGGTCCCGGCGCAGGCACCAGCCCCCGGCTGCGTTCCAGGGCTCGGGGAAGAAGCGCGGCAGACCCCGCAACTGGTCCCGCAGGCTGGCCACCACCACCTGGTTGGTGTCTACCTGGATGGGGATGGGCACGCGCAGCTTCTCCCAGCGCAGCGACAGAATGACGCCCTTCTCGCCGGGATCGTCGAAGGTGTAAGCCAGCCGCTCCGTGGACTCCGCGGCCAGCGGGGTCACCTGCACCCGGGCCAGATCCTCCTTGGCGTCGTAGCTGAAGCTGCCCCAGGCCTGGGCCTGGCTGCTGAAGATCACGGTCCAGGCGCCTTCCGTGGGCAGCATGTGCAGGCCGTAGCGCCCCGCGGGCAGGGTGGTGGCGCCCACCTGCACCGGTGTGGAGAAGGCCACCACTGTGTTCTCGTTGGCCCCGGCGCGCCAGACCTGGCCGTAGGGAACCAAGCCACCCCAGACCCTGCGGCCCTGCACAGCCGGGCGGTGATAGGTCACGTCGATCTCGGTCAGCCCCACCTTTTGGCTGATCCTGGCCTCGGGACTGGCCTGGGGCAGGACCAGGGCTGGCGCCTGGGCCAGGAGCAGGGGAGCGGCCAACAGGACGAATGCGAATGAACGCATGGAACACCTCCGCAGGCATCCTGCACCGCAACCCTCCGTCTCGGTATGCGGGCTGGGACCAGCGGTGCGAAATCAGGGGTGAATCCGGCGACCCACCCTACCGGAACTCCCCGCAGCGCAGCAACCGCAGCACGGCCTGCCCGGCCTCGCGGCTGGCGGCCAGATCCACCTCCAGTTCCAGGGCCCAGTCGTTCAGCGCAGCGGTGTCCACCAGCATCTGCTGGATCACGAGGAAGCCCGGATCGCCGGGCCGGGGCTGCACGTAAGTGTGACGCTGGTTGCGGCCTTCGGGATCGAGACGGGGGCCCTGGTGCGTGGCCATGTAGGCGCTGAAGGTGGTCTGCAGGCGCTCGGCGGTCCAAGGCTCGCCCTCGGCATCCTCGGGCCTCGCACCCTCCCCAGCGGCATCGCTGAGCACGGCTTCGGCCTCCTCCCAGTCCCCGATGGCGCAGGCGTGGAGGAGGGCGAAGAGCCGGGCGCGGATGGCCGCCGTGAAGGCCCTGCGGTCCCGGGTAACGTCCTGCGCGGCTGCTGCTGCGCCGGGAATGGCCAGGTCGGTTTCGGCGCGGATGAAGTCAGGGTTCTGCATGCGCTCCCAGGCGTCCAGCAGGCTGGAATCCACCTGCTTGAGCATGGCCGCCAGATAGGCCTCCATCTCCCGTACCTCGTCGGTCTTGCAGGCATCGGGCACGGTCTTCGCGAGCACCTTGAAAGTGCTGTTGATATGCCGCAGTAGCAGGCCCTCGGCCCGCTGCAGTTCGTAGTTGCGCACGTAGTCCGCGAAGCTGAGGTAGCTTTCGAACATCTCCCGCACGATGGCTTTCGGCCGGATGTTCTCCTGGCCCACCCAGGGATGCTTGTCGGCGAACTCATTGAAGGTGGTGTAGATGAATTCGCGCAGGGGCTTGGGGTATTCCAGCTTCTCCAGCTCCTCCATGCGCTGGTCGTATTCGATGCCCGCCAGCTTCATCTCGGCCACGGCCTGGCCCTTCAGCTTGTGGAGCTGGCAGCGCAGGATGAAGTCGGGATTCTCGAGGATGCTCTCCACCAGGGTGATGAGGTCCAGGGCGTAGGTTGGCGAGTTCACGTCCAGCAGGGGCAACGTGTCCAGCAGGTAGAGGCTGAGGGTCTCGTCCATGCCGAAGTCCGCCTGCAGGTCGGCGTTCACGCGCAGCCTACGGCCGAATTCATCGGGCGGCTGAAACTCGACGATGCCGCGCACCACCAGCGTCTTGAAGAGCTGCCAGCCACGGCGGAAGTGGGCGGCCTTCTGGTGCTCGGTCTCGTGGCAGTCGTGGATGAGGCGGCGCATGGCCTGGCAACCGTCGCCCCGGCGCGAGAGGACGTTCAGCAGCATTCCGTGGTTCACCTGAAAGCGGCTCACCAGGCGCTCGGGCGCGGCGGCCTGCAGCTTCTCGAAAGTGGTCTTGTCCCAATGGGCGTAGTTCCTCTCAGGGGCTGGGCGCTTCACGAACTTCCGTCCGGGCTTCTGCGCCAGGCGCAGGTTCTCGATGACGTGCTCGGGAGCCTGGGCCACCACATAGCCCACGGTGTCGAAGCCCTTCCGGCCCGCGCGGCCCGAGATCTGATGGAAATCCCGCGCGCTGAGGAGGCTCGTTTTCTGGCCGCCGTACTTGCAAAGTTGGGTGAAGAGCACTGTGCGGATGGGCACATTGATGCCCACGCCCAGGGTGTCCGTGCCGCAGATGACCTTGAGCAGGCCCTTCTGCGCCAGCCGCTCCATGAGGATGCGGTACTTGGGCAGCAGGCCCGCATGGTGCAGGCCGATGCCCATGCGCAGCCAGCGCTTGAGATCGGGACCGTAGGGGCTGTTGAACTTGAAATCCCCGATCTCCGCGGCGAGGGCCGCCTTCTCCTCGCGGGTGGTGACGGCGAGGCTGGTGAAGTCCTGGGCGCTGGTGGCAGCCTCGGCCTGGGTGAAGTGCACCAGGTAGATCGGGGCCTTCCCCTCTTGCAACAGGTTCTCCAGGGTGCTGCTGAGGGGCAGCTCAGCATAGGTGAAGGCCAGTGGCACGGGCCGGTCCGTGCCCTTCACCGTGACCGTGGGTCGCCCGTTGAGCCGCGTCAGCTCCGTCTCGAAGAAACGGGTGTCGCCCAAGGTGGCGCTCATGAGCAGGAAGCGCGTCTGCGGCAGGGCCAGCAGCGGCACCTGCCAGGCGAAGCCGCGCTCGCGATCTGAGTAGTAGTGGAACTCGTCCATGACCACGTCCAGCACGTTGGCCTCGCCCCCTTCGCTGAGGGCCATGTTGGCGAGGATCTCCGCCGTGCAGCAGAGGATGGGCGCGTCCCGGTTCACGGTGGCATCCCCCGTGGAGAGGCCGACGTTGGCGGCCCCGAACTCCCGGCACAGCGCCATCCACTTCTCGTTCACCAGGGCCTTGATGGGGCAGGTGTAAACCGAGCGCCGACCGGCTGCCAGCGCTCCGAAGTGCAGGGCCGACGCCACCAGTGACTTCCCCGAACCCGTGGGCGTGTTGAGGATGACGTTCTTGCCCTCGAAGAGCTCGAGGACAGCCTCCTCCTGGGCGGGGTAGAGGCTTAGTCCCTTCGACTCTGCATAGGCCAGGAAGGCCCCCAGCAGGGCGTCCGGCGAGGTGTCCCCATGGGGCGGCAGGTGGTCGAAGAGGGACAGCGGCATGAATGGGCTCCAGGGCCATCATCTCAGGAATGAGGGAACGCCGAAAAACACCGGTCGAGGGCGATGAACACCGATCAACCAAAGTCCCTAGCCACCGGTCGTCCTCAAGGGCCCTGAGGCACCGGTCACATTTTCAAGATCCTGACTTCATTGCGCTGGTTGGGCCAAGGGAGCCCTGGCAGCATGGGCATCAATTCCCTACTTCCCTTTTACAACTCACCACATGGATGCCGTCCCGCAGGGCTCCTCAGCATGTGGTGTGTGCCTTACCAGTCAATGTTGGCTCGCAAGGAGTCTTTGTGTCCGCTGAATCATTGAAGGTCCCGGCGATTGAAGATCCGAGTGTGGGCCCATGGCTCCGTCGGGCAGCAATCACCATGCACAAGCTCCTACGCCACCCCCTGGCCTTCTGGGACGACGTCTATCGGGGCGAGGGACTTGCCGCACCCATGCTCCTGAGCTACGTCCAATCCCTACTGGGCGTGGCCTTGTTTCTCCTGCTGGCGAAGCTGGGAATTGACGCGACCCACAAGTCTGCCGGGGCGTACTCAGGGATGCTGCTTGTCTATTTTTATGCGTCCTTCCCGGCTCAGGTCATCCTCTTCATCCTCATGCCGTTGTTGGAACTCTTCATCTTTGGAGGTTTGGTATCGGGTGTCCTGGGACTGATGGGAGCAGGAGAAGGCACCTTCAAACACACGTCTCGTCTCTCCACCTACAGCTACCTGGCCGTTCAACCCATTTTCATCTTCTTGATCGGTCTGTCGGTTTATATGAGTGCCAATCCCATCGGCACACTCAACTTCTTCGGGGCTGGAGACGCGCTGACAAACCTTTCGGCACCTGGAAATGCTCAGTTTCTCAGCCTCGTGGCCCTGCTGGCCCTTTTGGCGCCAGGTATGACCCTGCGGCTCCTGGACATCGTCGCCATCAAGAAGACACTGGGCACCCGTGTCACCTGGATGGGATCCATTGTCTCTGGAATCGTCGGCGCCATCGGCATGCTAGTCGTGGTTTTCTTGGTGGGGCAGATCAGCACCAACCTGACGATCAAGTGGATCATGGGCCTGGATCGGGACAAACCTTTGTCAAAGGTCGAGTCTGTTCTCCTGGCACCCACCCGGAGAGCACCCGAAACAGCGCCCCGGAACACGGACAGCCTGGATGTTCTGGCCAGCCAGACAGGGCTTGATCAGCGGACCATTGCTGCCTTGCTTGCTTTGGACCCGGCGCTCGACCTGAAGGACAAGTGGGTCCACCAGTTCACCCTCAAAATGCTCAAACGCTACACAAAGGCCTACGCACATATCGACCAGATATATGCCGAAAGCGGCATTCCAACTCGCAGCCCGCTGCGCATTCCCCCCCTTGAACGCATCCTTCGGGAGAACCGGAGTGGGTGGACCCAAAACGTGCAAGCCAAAATTCCCGATCAGCTCTCGAAGTGCAACATGATCTCCTCAAATTGCGAGAAGAACCTTGGCGCCGCCTGCGCTGGGATCCTCCAAGTCATCGGCCCACAAAAACCTGGGGCCTATTGCCGTCATGAGGGCTGGGCAAAGATGAACGACGAAAGCCTGGCGTGGGCGGATCGCTTGAAAACCTCCAATCCAAGTGCGATCGAGATGGAATGCCTCACCAGGGTTCGTTCCGTCATCGACAAGCTGCTGGAGATGGAATTCAACTACTCGACCAATTCCCGCGACTACCCGGATCACGAAAACGACTGAGGATCGGGAGGGGTTCTCCTCTCGCGCCATGAGAAGCTGTAGGCATGCTGCACCTCCGCCCCTCCGACTACCGTGTCATGCCCTGGAAGGATGGGGGTGGCAGCACCACTGAAATCGCCATCGAGCCTGCCGGGGCAAGCCTGTCGGAGCCCTTCCTGTGGCGGGTCAGCTCGGCGCGGGTGGAGGCCTCCGGCCCCTTTTCCCACTTCCCGGGCCGTGCGCGGCTGCTGACCCTGCTGGAAGGCTCGGGGCTCATCCTCGATATCGAGGGCATGGGCCGCCAGCGGCTGAAGCACCCTGGGCAAGTGGTGGCCTTTCCCGGGGACGTGGCCGTGAATGCTGCGCTCATCCAGGGGCCCTGTGTGGATTTCGGGGTCATCAGCGATCCCAGCCGGGTGAAGGTCACGCTCGAGTGGCTCAACCTGGGAACCGACGCCACCGGCATCACCGTGGCCCCCACCACCCTGCTGTTTGCGCCCTGGGGGGCCGTCAAGGTGGATCCCCTCGGTGTGGAGCTCGAACCCCGGGAATGCCTCCGGCTTGGGAACAGCCCGGCCGCGACGGAAGCGCCCGGTGCGAAGCTGGGCGTGCGTGCCTCCTTCGGCACCACACCCATGGTGCTTGTCTCCATCTGGCCTCTTTAAGACCTCCCCTCTTTTCGGACCGCACGATGGCCACACTCGGCACCCTGAACGATTTGAAGGTCCTGCGCCTGGGGCCCGAAGGCGCCGTCCTGGATGGCGGTGCCGAGGGGCCGATCCTGCTGCCCCTGGAGCAGCTCCCGCCGGGCGTGGCAGCAGGCCAGGTCCTGCGGGTCTTCGCCTACCGGGAGGACGAGGGCCGCCTCGTGGCGTACGTGCGCCCGCCCCTGGCCCTGGGCGGCGAGGTGGCCTTCCTGAGGGTGCTGTCCGTGAACCCCGCCGGGGCCTATCTGGACTGGGGTTTGCCCAGGCCCCTGTTCATGCCCTGGAAAGAGGTGAAGCACGAGGTGCGGCGCCTGGTGAAACCGGGCCAGAAGGTGCTGGTGTTCCTCTTCGCCGATGCAGCAGGCCACCTGGCCGGCTCCACCCGCCTGGCGGACTTCCTGGTGGACGAGGCCGAGGGCCTCCGCGAGG
>JBBRZL010000124.1:0-10406 GCA_038236735.1 Holophagales bacterium
CAGCGCCTTCAGGGCGGGGGTGATCTCCAGCAGCTGGAGGATCACGGGCTGATCGTTGCCGAGCATCGCGCCGCTGGCGATGCGGAAGAGCAGGCTGTATCCGATCTGACCGGCAGCGCCGGTGACGGCCACGCGAACGGGGGATTTCATGCGGGTTCCTCCTCGAAGATTCGGCTCATTCTATACCCCGGCCTCCATCGGAAAACCGGCGGGGCGGGAATCGTGACGAAGGTCCAAGCGCGGGCTTGTTTATTACCTTTTTATCGTCATTACAATTCCTTGACCAGCTGCGGGCCGCCCAGCTGCCGCATCTGGTTGAGGATCCAGGCCTGGCGCCCGCGGAGGTACTCGGTGGGGGCGTTCGCGTGGAACTTGCGGGGATTGGGCAGGACCGCCGCCAGCAGGGCGGCCTCCGATGCCGAGAGGCGCGCGGCGGGCTTGCCGAAGTAGGTGCGGGCCGCCGCCTCGGCGCCGTAGATGCCGTCACCGAATTCCACGATGTTCAGGTAGACCTCCAGGATTCGCCGCTTCGGCCAGTCGGCTTCGATGAGCAGCGTGAACCAGGCTTCCAGCCCCTTGCGGGTCCAGGAGCGGCTGTTCCACAGGAAGAGGTTCTTGGCGGTCTGCTGCGACAGCGTGGACGCGCCCCGCTTGCGGCGGCTGTGCTCGTTGTGCTGGACGGCCTTCTCGATGGCCTGCCAATCGAAGCCGAAGTGCTCCGTGAAGTTCTGATCCTCGGCGGCGATCACCGCCGCACCCAGGTTGGGCGAAATCTCCTCCAGGGGCACCCAACGGTGCCGTGAGGCATAAGGCTTGTCACTGGACCATCCCTCGATGCGCCGCTGCACCATGAGTCCCGACACCGGCACCGGCGCAAAGCGGAACACCAGCACCACCAGGATGCTGACCACCAGGGCCCCGCCCACCAGCCAGGCCAGCGCCACCAGGATCCGTCTCAACCAACCACGCTTCTTCGCCATCTCCCCAGTCTGCCAGCTGCGGGTCGACAGGAGCACCGCTCCTGAGGCATCCTCCCGATTGGAGGCAGCCATGACCGAGAAGCTGACTGGACCTGAGCTGGTGGCGCTGGTGCAGCGGGTCTTCCAGCCCCGGCCGGGGGAAGGTGCCCTGGCCATCCTGGTGGACCTGCCGGATGCCAAGGTGCCCGACGACGCGAACTGGGTGGCCCGCCGCGCCATTGCCGCCGACTGGGCCGCCGAGCTGGTGGCTTACCGGCAGGAACTGGGCCTGGATACGCACCTCGTGGTGTACCCCAACGTCCATACCAACAACGGGGACCTGCCCGAGCGGGCCTGGCTCCACAGGGGCGGCCCCCTGCCCGCCTCGAACGCCCTGGATCCGGCTGCCTCCATCAGCTTCGCCGAGCTCTACGCCACTCACCCCATCCTCATCGCGCTCACCAAGTTTTCGGCCACGGCGCCCCTGAAGCTGGCCGCGAAGAAGCACCCCATCCGGGCTGCCACCATGCCCGGCTTCCGCGCCGACATGATCCCCGCCCTGCGCCTCGACTACGTGGAGGTGAACCGCCGCGTGGAGCTCCTGAAGGACCTGCTGGACCGGGCCGAGGGGGCGAACTTCCGCTTCGACACCCCCAGCGGTCCTTGCCTGCTGCACCTGGACCTGCGCCACCGCACCGGTCACGCCTCCGGCGGCCTGCTACCCAGGCCCGGCGTGGCGGGCAACCTGCCGTCGGGTGAGGCCTATATCGTGCCCTATGAGGGCGAGATTCCCGAGGACCCCAGCCTCACGGCGGGCATCATGCCCGTGCAGTTCGGCGCCGAGATCGTGCGCTATCGCATCACGGGCAACCAGGCCCTGGCGGTCATCAGTGAAGGGCCGAAGTCCCGGGAGGAGGCCACCCTGCTGGCCAAGGAGCCCGCCTATGGCAACATCGCGGAACTGGGCCTGGGCGTGCTGGGGGCCTTCGGCGTGAAGCCCATCGGCGAGATCCTGCTGGACGAAAAGCTGGGCTTGCACATCGCCTTCGGCCGCAGCGACCACTTCGGCGGCCAGGTTGGTCCGGCCCGGTTCTCCGGCCCCGAGGCCGTCATCCACATCGACCGCGTCTACGTCCCCGAGACCCAGCCCGATGTGCACGTGGTGAGTATGGATCTGGAGATGCCTGATGGATCCACTGTGGCACTGATGCGGGATGGGGCCTACGTCGTAGGGTTCTGAACCGGGCCTAGGAGCGTGTCCAAGCAATTGGAATGCCCCGCGCGTGCGGCGCCCCTGGCTCGGGCCAATGGCCCTCGGGGCTTCGCCTCCGCCATCGGCTGGACCCGATGCGGCCCTATTCGCTGCGCGAATGGTGGACGATGCCACCACATCGCCCTGCGGGCCCGGTTCTGCGCTCCGCGAGGCCAGAGGCCAAGTGGGAGCAGGCCACGGGCGTGGCCTGCGATAGCGGGAGGAGGCGGTGCCTCCCGCCTGGGCCCAAGGCGGGGCGCTCGAATACTTGGACTGGCTCCTAGGGGCGGCGGCGCACCACGAAGGAATCCGAGAGCTCCGGCTCGCCCTGCAGGGGGGCACCGGCTGCCGCTGGCGCTGCGGCTGGCAGCACCGGCACGCCCAGCCACTGGCTCAGCAGGCCGTAAGCCTCGCTGGCATCGGCGTTCTGCAGGGAGGTCAGCTTGGAGCCGTGGTTCCCGGCGGGGGCAAGGTACTTGTGGACGCCCCGGGCCAGGGCCGCCGGCGGCACCTCGAGAGCCCCGGCCGTCCAGGGATCGTTCTCGCCGTAGACCAGGATGACGTTCTGGGCGGAGCCGCTCACCCAGGCCTGGATATCCTGCATGGCCACGGCGCCATCGTAGGACTTGGCAGCCCCCGCTGGCGGATAGGCCGCGGGCACGTCCTGGCCCCGGTAGGCCAGGCCGCTCAGGTGGGCGTCTTTGGGAGCGGGATAGCCCAGCTGGTTGGCGCACTGCTGGTAGTAAGCCTGGAAGTAGAGGAGGGTGCTGTCCGCCCAGGAGGCCACCACGCCCCGGTTCACCTGATCCAGATAGGCGTAGAGCACCTGGGCCGAGGCGGTCGCCGGGGGCACCGCGGCGGCCAGGGTGGCATCGCCGTACTGCCAGAGAACGAAGGGGGATTCCAGCACGGCGAACTCCAGGGCCCGGTCGGCGCCCAGGAACGCGAAGGTCTCGCCCGCGGCGGCCGCATCGGCCTGCAGGAGCGCCAACACCTCGGCCCGCTTGCTGAAAATGGCCTGCTGCCAGGCCTCCAGGGCCAGCCGGCTGGCGGGACTGCCGCGCCCGTCCACGAAGGTGATGTAGCGGGCATCGGCGGTGGCGAGGCTGATGGGGGCGACGTAGGCCAGGGTCGCATCCACGTCGCCGGGATAGAAGCGGCGGTGGAAGAGGGCGGTCATGCCGCCCTTGCTGCCCCCGGTGTTCAGCCACTTGCCGCCGAAGATGGGCTTCAGGGCCACCACGACCCCGTGCTCATCCGCCGCCGCCTGCTGGATGGTGAGCTTCGACCAGTCTGCGGGGGCTGGCGTGGAGGCGTTGAAGAAGCGGTGTTCCATGGTGATCTGGTTGGCCGCCAGGATCCGCGTGGGTTCGCCCTGACTGGGCGTCTGGGCGATGCCGTAGCCCGTGGTGGCCAGCACCACCGGGGCGGTGCGGGCGCGGTAGAGGAGGGTGATCGTCTGCAGGAAGGTGGGGCCCGTGGGATTGGCGTGGTCCACCGGCTGGACCAGGGTGAAGTGGAAGAAGCGCGTACCGGCGATGTTGCTCGTCACCTCGACGACATTCCCCACACCCGGGCTCACCCGCAGCGCGTCGCCGATGTCCGCCGGTAGGGGTGGCGCGGGGGCGGGCGCAGACGCGGAGCCGCCGCCCCCACAGCCCGGTACGGCCAGGAGGCCAAGCCCCAGCAGGACGGCAAGGCCCAAGCGGCGGAGGGTGTGGTTCGACATGGGGGGCCTTGGGAAGAATGGCGGCGGGCCTGATGCAGGCCCTGGGCCGAGGGGACGGGGGAATGCCCCAATCTCCCATCGATCGCCGGGATCGGCTAGGCACACTTTCAGGATATTACCGGGTTAAGTGGCCCGGCGGGACTAGCTCTAGCGCTTGGGATAGGCCGGCACCGGTGGAAACGCGGGTGTCGGATTCTCCTTGAGCTGCCTGAGCAGGGTCTCGATGCCCACTTCCAGCTGGCGGTCATGACCCAGGAGCGCGCTGGCGGGATCGTTCTCCACCAGCAGGTCGGGGTCGGCGCCATGGTTCTCCACCCACCACTTGCCTTCGCGGCCATAGAAGCCGTTGTTGCTCTGCTCCACGGTGCCGCCATCGAGGGTGAACTGGGTGTTGATGATGCCCACCAGGCCGCCCCAGCTGGGCACGCCCACGATGGTGCCCAGGTTGCGGGCCTTCACGTGGGACAGGAATGCCTCGCCATCGCTGCCGTTCTGTTCGTTGCTGAGGAAGACGTAGCGGCCATCCGAGGCCGTGTTGGGGTACCGGAAGGGGGCCATGCCGCGCATGACGTTGAAGCCCACCTGCTTGCGCTCCAGCTTGTCGATCATGAAGTACTCGGTCCAGCCGCCGCCATTGCCGCGCACGTCGATGACCAGGCCCTTCTTGTAGCGGAAGGCGCGCCAGTACATATCGAACTGGCCGATGTTCTGGTCGCCCATGGCCGTGATGTGCATGTAGCCCAGCTGGCCGTTGGAGGCCTTGTCCACGGCGGCGATGTTGCCCGCGATCCAGCGCTCGTAGCGCAGGTTCCAGTCGCTGACAATGGGTTCGACCTCCACCGTGCGGGAGCCCTCCAGGGTGGGCCTGCCGTTCACCGTGAGGGTCACCTTCTGGCCTTTGACGATCTGCAGACGCGCCTGAATGGCTTCCGGGGCCCGCAGGGGCTTGCCATCGATGGCCAGCAGGTACTCACCCTCCTTCACCTTGGGCGCGGGAGCCGCCAGGGGCGCCTTCAGGTCCCGGGCATAGGCTGTGGGGCCGTAGACCTTGGCGAATTGATAGACGCCGTTCTCGACGGTGAAATCCGCCCCGAGATAGCCCGGGGTCAAGGGACTGGAGGGGGGCCGGTTCGGGCCGTAGTCGCCTCCGCCCACGTAGGTGTGGCTCACGTTCAGCTCGCCCACCATCTGGCTCAGCAGCCAGTTCAGTTCCTGCCGGGAATTCAGCTCCGGCAGCCAGGCGCGGTACTTGGCGCCGATGGCGTTCCAGTCGTTCCCGTTCATGTCCTTGTCGTAGAAGAAATCCCGGTACCAGCGCCAGGCATCCTCGAAGACCTGCTTCCACTCCTCCCGGGGCACTACCGTCATGGCCAGGCGGTCCAGATCCAGCCGCTCGGGCAGCCCCTTGGAGGCGAACGCCGCCATGGCGTCGCCCGCGTGGAAGGAAGCGCCCTTGCGGATGAGCAGCCGCCTGCCTTCGGCATCGAAGGTCCAGTCGCTGATGGAATCGACCAGCACGGCCTCCTTGTCCTTCTTGGCGGCGGGGTCAAAGAGGTGCAGCTTCCACTTGTCGGCGCCCCGGGCCCCGTAGAGTTCCTCCACCACGGTGTCATCCCAGCCCTCCACCTCGTCCCAGCCCACCAGGCCCCGGCCAGCCTTCAGGTGGAACAGATTGCCGGGTTTCACCGGCAGGGGCTCGATGCGCTCCGTGAGCCCCGCCACCTCGATGCGGAATGGGCTGGTGCTGGCAGAAGCGGCGGCCTTGTCGCTGTCGGCCCGCAGCTTCACGGCCATGACCTGCACCGGCGCGGACTGGATGTGGTTGTCCTGGCTGGGGTCGAGCCGCGTGTGGAAGTTGCTGTAGCTGAGGTAGTAGAGGGTGCTGCCATCCAGGTCGAAGCGGGGGTTCAGGCAGTCGTAGAAACCGTCCGTGAGCGTGATTTTCTGCTTTGAGGAAAGGTTGTAGAGGTAGATGCGGCTGTTGCGACTGGGCTCCACGAAGCTGTAGGTGAGCCACTGGGAATCCGGCGCCCAGGCGTAGTCACTCACTTCCCAGGTGAACTCGTCGTTCTTCAGCTCATGGGACTCGTCGATCTTGGTGAGCTTTTTCGAGGCCACATCCATGACATAGATGGCGAAACTCTTGTCGCCGAACAGGAGCTTGGTGCCGTCGGGGCTCCACTCCAGGTGATAGAGGGCGGTCTTCAGGCCCGTGGGCACCCGCTCCGCGGCGCCATCCACGGCCTGCACGTAGAGATCGTAGTCGCCGCTGGCGTCGCTGAAATAGGCCACGCGTTTGCCATTCGGGGACAAGCGCGGCATGCGTTCCCGCACGCCCGGCGTCTTCGTGAGGTTCTGGGCGGGCCTGGTGGCATCTGTGGGCAGCAGGAAGACCTCGCCCCGGGCCTCGAAGACCGCCGTGGTACCCACGAGGCTCATGGCCTGGATCCAGTCCTTGGGGTTCACGGGCCGCGGCGCGGCCTTCCAGCCATCGCTGCTGGTGGTGATGGGCACGGCCCGCACGGCCCTGGTGGCCAGGTCCAGGGCCTGCAGGCGGCCCCCCTGCACGAAGACGACGGTGCGGCCATCGGTACTGGGCTGCTGCACATCGAAGTCCTTCAGATCGGTGAGCGGCTCCACGGCCTTGGTGGCGGGATCCACCGCGTAGAGGTTCGTGATGCCGCTGGCGCCGCGGTCGGATTCGAAGATGACCTTGCCGCCGGCCCAGATGGGGGCGCCGTTGCGGCCCACGTAGTCCGTGAGCTTCTCGAAGCGGTGGGCCTGCAGATCCGCCAGCCACAGATCCTGGTGGCGGCCGCCCTTGTAGCGCTTCCAGTAGTACTCCACCACGCCCTTGGTGCTGTAGGCCAGGTGCTGCCCATCCGGCGCGACGGTTCCCTGTACCCCGCGGGGCACCGGCAGAGCCTCGGGCTCGTGGCCTTCCAGATCCACGGTGAAGAGCCGCTCCACGGGCCGGAAATCGAAATCGGCAATGGCCTTGAAGACCACCCGCTGGCCATCCGGCGTCCAGCCCTGTACCGTTGCGCCAGCGGCCCAGGTGAGCCGCCGGGGCGTGCCGCCTTCCGCAGACATCAGGTAGGCCTGGGTGCCGCCCTCGTACTGGGCGCTGAAGGCGATCCACTTTCCATCGGGGCTGAACCGGGCCGCGTTCTCCACACCGGGATGGGTAGTCAGCCGCCGCGCCGGACCGCCCTTGAGGGAACCGAGCCAGAGGTCATCCTCCCAAGTGAACACCACGCGGTCGCCAAGCACATCGGGACAACTCACGAAGCGGGGGACGCGGTCCTGAGCTATCAGGGCACAGGCGGAGAGGAGCACGGCGGCAAGGCGGACACTCAGCATCAAAGACTCCAGTAACGGGTGCCCAAGGATATACATCGTGAAACGAGGAATCAACCCCCTTGGGGTGAAACCTGGGGCGAAATCCAGGACCAAAGCCGACGCCAGCTTGTGAAGCGGGGTTCCGGATGCTAGCGTGGCTCTTCTCCCAAAGCGAGCCATGACACCCTTCACTGCCCCCACCCTTCCCACTGCCATCGCGATGATTATTTCGCGTGAGGGGGCATAGGCCGGATCCGATCCTGATTCCTAGCCGCCCCCCGCACCGCCAGGTCGGGGGGTTCTTCTTTATGCGGAGCCACCCTTGAACCCAGACACCGCCCAGCCCCCCGCCCGCGATCTCCTGGAGCGCATCCTCACGGCCCTGGTCTACGACGTGGCCATCGAGTCGCCCCTGGAGGCGGCTCCGCGCCTCTCCGCCCGCCTGGGCAGCCCGGTGTGGCTGAAGCGGGAGGACCTGCAGCCGGTCTTCTCCTTCAAGCTGCGGGGCGCCTACAACAAGCTCGCCCAGCTGACGCCAGCCGAGCGCGATCGCGGCGTCATCGCGGCCTCCGCGGGCAACCACGCGCAAGGCGTGGCCTTGGCCGCCCAGCGGCTGGGCTGCGAGGCCGTCATCGTCATGCCCGTGACCACGCCCCGCATCAAGGTGGCCGCCGTGCGCACCCTGGGCGCCCGGGTGATCCTCCACGGCGATTCCTTCGAGGCAGCCTTCGCCCACTCCCAGGCCCTGGCCACCGCCGAGGGCCGGGTCTACATCCACCCCTACGATGATCTCGATGTCATCGCGGGCCAGGGCACCATCGGCCTCGAACTGCTGCGCCAGATGCCCCGGGGCATGGGGGCGGTCTTCGTGCCCGTGGGCGGGGGCGGCCTCATCGCGGGCATCGCCGCGTACTTGAAGCGCCTGCAGCCGGGCATCCGCATCATCGGCGTGGAGCCCGTGGACGCGGACGCCATGCGCCAGTCCCTGGCCGCGGGCCACCGCGTGAAGCTGGATCGCGTGGGCCTCTTCGCCGATGGCGTGGCCGTGAGCCAGGTGGGGGAACTCACCTTCGACCTTTGCCAGCAGTACGTCGACGAAGTGGTATTGGTGACCACGGATGAAATGTGCGCCGCCATCAAGGATGTTTTCGAGGAGACGCGCTCGGTGATGGAACCCGCTGGGGCCCTGGCCGTGGCGGGGCTCAAGGCCTGGGTGGCGCGCAAAGGCCCCGCAATCGGCCACGGCAACCTGGTGGCGATCCTGTCCGGCGCCAACGCCAACTTCGATCGCCTGCGCTTCGTGGCGGAACGGGCGGAATTGGGCGAACAGCGGGAGGCCCTGCTGGCTGTCACCATCCCCGAGCGGCCCGGCAGTTTCAAGGCCTTCTGCGAGCTCATCGGCCAGCGCTCCATCACCGAGTTCAACTACCGCCTCGCGGACCCGCAGCAGGCGCACATCTTCGTGGGCTTGCAGATGGCTGACCGCTCGGAACTGGCGCCCCTCCTGGACCGCCTCCGGACCGAAGGGCTGGCGGCCCAGGACCTCAGCGATAACGAAATGGCCAAGCTCCACGTGCGCCACCTGGTGGGCGGCCACGCGCCCGCCGCCACCCACGAGCGGCTCTACCGCTTCGAGTTTCCCGAGCGCCCCGGCGCCCTGCTCCGCTTCCTGGATCACATGAGCCGCGGCTGGAACATCTCCCTCTTCCACTACCGCAACCACGGCGCCGACTACGGCCGCGTCCTCGCCGGCATCCAAGTGCCGCCCGAAGATCAGCAAGCCTTTCAGGCCTTCCTGGACGGGTTGGGCTATCCATACGTGGATGAAGGGTTCAACCCGGCGTACCGGTTGTTCCTGGGCTAGCGAATGACGCTAACCGCTCCCGCCTGCCCTGAGTTGCTGGGCGGAGCCCAGGAAGCGGTACGTTGAGAGAGAGTAGAAGGCGTTACTGGCAGGGGCCGAGTTGAGCGGCAGGCCAGCAGTCTGCTTACGATCACTTCGTGGCCGAACCGACCAGGCACTCACCCGGCACCTCGAACCCAGCAGGTGATTCGAAACGACGCATTGAGGCTTCTACTTCGTTCCACGCCGCCTCGCTTTCTTGAGGGGACAGGTGGGCCATCATGGCATTGAATCCACCGAAGGCTTCCCGGGCGACCTGCACGTATTCGGCAGCACTGCCCTTTCTATGGGGCACCGGCACAGCACGAATCTCGGGGCTGGCAAATCCAGCTTCATGGAAGATGCCTTCGATTACCCCGGGACCGCCCAGGCTGAACGGTCCGGGTTGCCCCGGCACGGGCGGCGGGAGTTGCGCGTGCCGGCGGATGATGGAAGCTGGCACAGCACCCCAACTGTTTCGTTCGGGCGTGGAAAAGACCACGACTGCGACCCGACCGCCCACTTTCAGGGCACGGCGCCACTCGCGCAGCGCTGTCACAGGGTGCGGCATGTACATCAGACCAAGCCGACACAGTACTGCATCAAAGGAAGCGTCAGGGAGATCCAATGTCTCGCCGTCCATGACGCGGGTCTCAATCTGTTTGAGTCCACGTTCACGGGCGACCTCGAGCGCAAGCGCAACGATCCCTTCTGAGATGTCGGTGGCCAGCACGTAACCGCCAGGGCCAACCCGTTCGGCGGCACTGACAGCCGGTTCCCCTGCGCCGGCGGCAATGTCCAGGATTCGCTGACCTGGCAGAATCCGGGCCAAGTCAAGCATCTGGCGGGTAACGTCCCCATACCAACGATCCAGAGTGGGATTCCAGCGCCGCCATGCTGCGCCGTCCTTGTTCCATTGCTCTCGCTGCGCGCTCTTGTACCTCGCTGCGTCGAATGGAGGTTGCAGTTCAGCCACGCAATTCTCCTCTAGGTTAGGCGTTGATGTTGCTTCGCGATGCGGGAGTCGGACTGCTAACTCTGCATGAACCGCAAATGAACGGTTATGAACGGTGAGGAAAGCCACTGTCCCATCACTGTCCATCACCACTAGTGTCCGGTTGGTTTGGGACCTGAGGCGTTGGAAGCCAATACGAATGGGGGTTCAGGGGCAGTTGAGGTTGGTGTCGATTTGAACGGCGGCAGCGATTTTCGGGGTAGTTTCCCGGGGTGATCCCCGGAGGC
>JBBRZL010000125.1:0-10405 GCA_038236735.1 Holophagales bacterium
CAAGCGCCCCGGGACCGATTACTCCTACACCAACAACTGGCCATTCGAGACCATGGTGGGCAACACCCCCACGGCGGCGACCTACCTCTGGAGCGCCCTCAGCCTTCTCACCTTGGTGGGCGGCCTGGGCCTGATCCTGTTCATCTTCGGTAAGTTTGAATTCCTGGGCTGGGGCGGCGCTGGCAGCCAGCGGCCCGCGGGCCCGAGCCGATTGCAGCAGTGGACCCTCACGCCGAGCCAGAAGGCCCTGGGTCTCTACCTGGTCGTGGTCATGCTGCTGTTCCTCCTGCAGGCGGCCCTGGGCGGCGCCCTGGCGCATTACCGCGTGGAGCCCCAGGGTTTCTACGGTTTCAACCTGGCCAAGTACCTGCCCTACAACCTGGCCCGCACCTGGCATCTGCAGTTGGCCATCTTCTGGATCGCCACGGCCTGGGTGGCCGGCGGCCTCTTCCTGGCTCCGCTTGTGGGCGGCGCGGAACCCAAAGGCCAGAAGGCGGGCGTGCTGGTGCTTCTGGGCGCACTGGCCATCGTCGTCTTCGGCAGCCTGGGCGGTGAGTATCTCGGCATCAACAACAAGCTCGGCAACCTCTGGTTCTGGTTTGGGCACCAGGGCAGTGAGTACTTGGATCTGGGCCGCTTCTGGCAGGTGCTGCTGGCCGTGGGTCTGGTCTTCTGGCTGTTCCTGATGTTCCGGGCCTTGCGTCCCGCCATGAAGGTGCGGGGCGACCAGGGGGAGATGCCCTCCCTGTTCCTGTATGCCGCCGTGGCGATTCCGCTGTTCTACGTGCCGGCCATGTTCTACGGGCCCCACACCAACTTCGCCATCATCGACAACTGGCGCTTCTGGATCATCCACCTGTGGGTTGAGGGTTTCTTTGAACTCTTTGCCACAGTGCTGGTGGCGGTGATGTTCGTCCAGCTGGGCCTCATCAGCTCCAAATCCGCCACCCGGCTGGTCTACCTGGATGCCATCCTCTACCTGGCCGCCGGCATCGTGGGCACCGGGCACCACTGGTACTTCACCGGCCAGGGCACCCTGAACATGGGCCTGGCCGCCTGTTTCAGCGCCATGGAAGTGGTGCCGCTCACCCTCCTCACCCTGGATGCCTGGGACTTCATCCGCCTGCAGCATCAGGCCGCCGAATCAGGCGTGCTGCCCATGGCGTCCAAGCATCGGTGGGCCATCAAGTTCCTCATCGCCGTCGGCGTCTGGAACTTCGTCGGCGCGGGAGTCTTCGGGTTCCTGATCAACCTACCCATCGTGTCGTACTTCGAGATGGGCACGACGCTCACCCCCAACCACGGCCATGCGGCCATGTTTGGTGTGTTCGGCATGCTGGCCCTGGCAGTGGTGGTCTTCTGCCTCCGCGCCCTCAAGGGCGACGGCATCTGGGACCGCCACGAGAAGCTCATCCGGATCGGCTTCTGGGGCCTGAACATCGGCCTGGGCCTGATGATGCTCCTGGACCTGTTCCCGGCCGGCGTCTTCCAGCTCTACGACGTCATCGCCAACGGGTACTGGCATTCGCGGCGGTTGGCCTACACCATGACCGGCACCTTCCACACCCTCGAATGGGTCCGCCTCGTCGGGGACATGGTCTTCCTCCTGATCGGAGCCGTGCCCATCGTCCTGGCGGCCTTCCTGATGCTCATCAAGAAAGATCCCGCCATGCCGGCGAAGTAGTTCATGCCACTCGCTGCCAATCTATCCAGACTTTAAAGTCCGACCGTCCAACATCGAATCGCCCTTCAAAGGAACGCCCCGGAACCATTCGGTTCAGGGGCGTTGGTGTTTGGTGGCTGACCTAAGAGCCTGTCCAAGTAATTGGAATGCCCCGCGTGTGCGGCGCCCTTAAACAAGGCCACCACATCGCCCTACGGGCCCGGTTCCGCACTCCGCGAGGCCAAAGGCCGAGCGGGAGCAGGCCACGGGCGTGGCCGGCGATAGCGAAAGGTGGCGGTGCATCCCGCCTGGGCCCAAGGCGGGGCGCTCGAACACTTCGACAGGCTCCTGATGGTGCCCACCCGAAATACATGCAACTTGAACACTCCCTCTGGGCACCACGTGGCAGGGGGCTGGGGGCACGGCAGGGCCCCCAGAGGGGTGACAGCCCGCGAACGCACTGCGTTCACGGGCGCCAGAGGGGCCATGCCCCGATGGAAGTGTGCCCCGTCAGTGACCACGCATTGTCTCAACTATTTCAGGCGGGGCACACTAGTTGCTGGGAAACGTGTGCTGGCTTGTGGCGAGGTGCAAATCGGGGAATAATCCCTCCGGCACCCCAAATGACAATTCTTCTCCAGAGGATCGCCTCGATTGTGAACTGGGTGCGATACGGTGTCCCAACTCAGCTGCCATGGACGCCGGAGCATGGGGAATCACGCCCAGGAATGTTGTAAGGTTTCGATACGAAATGAACCGCAGTGAAAGGCGTATTCCTTGGGACATCCTATGATGTGAGCGGAATTATGCTGCCAAGACTTGCTAGGACAAATGCCATGAACCCCCGCAGATCACCTTTTCAGGGATCGACCTCCAGCTCTGCCAGCGAAGCACGTTTCCGCACGATGCTCCGCACCGCCATGGATGGCGTCTGGCTCATGGATGAATCGGGCCGGGTCCTCGAAGCCAACGAGACCGCTTGCAAGATGCTGGGCTACACCCGAGAAGAAATGGTGGGCCTGTCCATACGGGAGATCGATGCAACAGAATCCGCCGAAGAAACCCGCACACGTATCGGGAAAATCATCCGGGAGGGCTCGGGCCGGTTCGAGGTCGTCCACCGCCGGAAGGACGGAAGCCTACTCCAGGTGGAGGTCTCCACCACCTTCCTTCCGGACCTGCATCAGTTCGTGGCCTATGTCCGGGAAATCACCGAGAGGAAGCTTGCCGAGACCCAGGCGAAGCAGTGGCGTCAGACCTTCTTTGCCTCAGGGTTGCCCTTGGCCCAGGTTGACCATGCATCTGGACGCCTCCTCCAGGTGAATCAGGCGTTCGCCAAGGCACGGGGCTACCAGCCAGCAGACATGGTCGGTCAGTCCTTGGAACAAGTCGTCGCCCCAGCCTTAGACCACCACCTTGGAGTCATCCACCAGGAGCTGGAACAGCTGGGTCATGTGATCCACCAAACGTCCCATCTTCGGAAGGACGGCAGCACATTCCCAGTACTGGTCGATGTGACCCTGGTTCGCGACAAGGACGGGGTGCCCCGTTCTCGGATCGTCTACGCGTTGGATCTGACGGATCTCAAGAAGGCAGAGGAGGCGCAGCAGAAGAGCATGACCCTGCTCCGCACCCTCATCGATGCCATCCCCGATCAGATCTGGCTCAAGGATATCGATGGCGTGTATCTGGAGTGCAACCCCAGTTTCGAGCGGATCTGCGGCGCCCCCGCCCGTGGCGTCGTGGGCAAGACCGACTATGACCTCTTGAACCGGGATTTGGCGGACTCCTTCAGGGAGCGTGACCGCCAGGTGATGGCCACCGGCAACCTGATCAAATTTGAGGAGGATCATGCGTTCAGCGACGGCGGGCGCCGGGAACTGTTCGAGACCATCAAGACCCCCATCCGGGGAACTGACGGGAAGCTCTTCGGAGTGCTGGGCATTGGGCGGGACATCACCGAGCGCAAGACCCAGGAACTCGAACTCCTGCGCATGAACCGCCTCTACAATCTGTTGAGCCAATTGGGGCAAAGCCTGATTCGGGCCCAGACCCCCAGGGACCTGCTTGAGGAATTCTGCACCATCGCTGTGGAACTGGGCGGTTTCCCGCTGGTCTGGGTCTCCTGGCTGGATTCCGCAATTCTGCAAGCGCTACCGATCGCCAAGGCGGGTGAGAGCATGGGGTACCTGGACGGTGCCACGTTCTGGGCCGATATCCGTCCCGAAGGCCTAGGGCCTGCGGGCATCAGCATCCGCGAAGATCGAAGTGTGGTGTGCCAGGATATTGCCGGGGCGCCCTACATGGCCCCCTGGCACGTAAAGGCGGAGGCCTTCGGACTGCGTGCCCTGGCTGCCTTCCCCATTCATCATCAGGGGCAAGTCGCCGGATCCTTCATGGTCTACGCACGGGAGCCCTACGCCTTCCTGGACCAGGAAGTAGCCCTGCTAGAGAAAGCCGCATCGGACATCTCCTTCGGCCTGGATCGTTTCACCATTGAAACCGAGAAGGCGAGGCTACAGGCCCAGCTTCAACAGGCCCAGAAAATGGAGAGCCTGGGCAACCTGGCGGGGGGCATCGCTCACGATATGAACAATGTACTCGGGGCCATTCTGGGTCTGGCCTCGGCCAACCTCGAACTCCAACCTGCCGGAAGCCCAACCTACCGCGCCTTTGAAACCATCACCAAGGCTGCGACCCGGGGCGGGAAGATGGTCAAGGGTCTGCTGAGCTTTGCCCGCCAGACTCCGGTTGAGATCTCAGAGCTGAGTGTCAACGAACTTCTTTTCGAGGTGGTGCGTCTGCTGGAACACACCACCCTGGCCAAGGTGCGTATCGAGGTGGATGTTGCAGGCGATCTGCGGCTCATTCGAGGTGATGCCAGCGCCTTGTCCAACGCATTCATGAACCTCTGCGTCAACGCCGTGGATGCCATGGCGGAGAATGGCACCCTGACGCTTCGGTCCCGAAACCTGGATGATGGCTGGGTGGAAATCCGTGTGGAAGATACGGGAACGGGGATGCCCAAGGAGGTACTGGCCCGGGCCATGGACCCCTTCTATACCACCAAAGAACAGGGAAAAGGTACCGGCCTGGGGCTCACCATCGTCTACAGCACCGTCAAGGCCCACCAGGGGCAGTTGGATATCGAGAGCGAGCCAGGCCGAGGGACCTGCATCGTGATGCGCTTCCCAGCTACCGCCCCCGTGGATCCGGCAATAGAATCCATCGAAGAACAGCCTTTCCATGCCACCCAGACAACTCTAGAGATACTGGTCGTGGACGATGACGAACTGATCCGGAACAGCATGGAGGGGCTCCTCAAGGTTCTGGGACATACGGTCATCCTTGCTGCCAGAGGCGAGGAGGCGCTGGCCGCACTCGAAGCGGGCCTGCAGCCTGATGTGGTGATCTTAGACATGAACATGCCTGGCCTCGGTGGCAGCGGCACCCTCCCCCGCCTGCGTGTCCTGCGCCCGGCTTTACCCGTCCTCATTGCGACAGGGAGGGCGGATCAGGCGGTCCTAGACCTTATCGCAGCCGACAGCAGAACCAGCTTGTTGAATAAACCCTTCGCCCTCCCCGAGCTTAGAGCCTGCCTCAATCCATACGGTTTTCCCGCTAAGCCCACCTGAGTCGAGGCTGTGCACCCCGGCAAAGACGGTCTGCCGGAAGGTCGCACCTTCCATGTCGCTGGCCCATTGGCTGAGGGGTGGATGATCGTTGCGATGCACGGATCCAAAGGGCGTTGGGACAAGGTTCGGGATGGCCTATTGATGCCCTCGTGCCCAAGGAATGAATTTCCAGCCCCGATTGGGTTCAAGGCCGTGCATGATCGTGAGTCTCACAGGCTCCACCATGCCCACCGATCCGGATCGCGTTCGCCACCCGTTCCTCGCAGCAAGGGAACTCCCCCTAGGATTGCGCGCTGCGTTCCTCTCACAGGCTTGCGGCGGCGACACGGCCCTTCGCGAGGAGGTTGAACGCCTGTTGGCCGCCCATGACGCTTCCAAGGGGGGATGGGGAGGACCTGTTCCGCTTTCGCAACTCGTCACAAATACCGATCATCCATCGGAACGCCCCACAAGGCCCTACCCGGCAGAGGTCTCCAGTGGCGCTCTTGGGATGGGAGCCGGCGCTTTGCTGGCGAATCGCTACACCCTGCTCGAGGAGATCGGCATGGGGGGGATGGGCACGGTCTGGGCTGCCCAGCAGTCGGAGCCGGTGAGGCGTCGCGTGGCAGTGAAGCTGGTGAATGCGGGCATGGACTCCAAGTCAGTCCTGGCCCGCTTCGAGCAGGAGCGGCAGGCTTTGGCCCTAATGGACCATCCGAACATCGCCAAGGTCTTCGACGCTGGCCTCACTGCCACGGGCCAGCCCTTTTTCGTCATGGAACTGGTGGACGGCCAGCCTCTCACCACTTTCTGTGATCAGGCCCGGCTTGCACCCCGGCAGCGGCTGGAGCTCTTCGTGCCCATCTGCCAGGCGGTGCAGCACGCCCACCAGAAGGGCATCATCCACCGCGACCTGAAGCCCTCCAACATTCTCGTTTCCTTTGTGGATGGCAAGCCTGCTCCCAAGGTCATCGACTTCGGGGTGGCCAAGGCCACGGAGGGCGGCCAACTGGATATGCCCATGGCCACGCAACTGGGGGCGGTGATCGGCACCCTGGAGTACATGGCTCCGGAGCAGGCGGGTTTCCTGGGCACGGACATCGACACCCGAGCGGATATCTATTCGCTGGGGGTGGTCCTCTACGAACTACTGACGGGCCAGCGGCCCATCGACGTCCGGCGGTTGAAGATGGCGGCGATGGCCGATATGATCCGGCTCATCCAGGAGGAGGACCCGCCCAAGCCGTCGAAGCGGCTCTCCACGGAAGCCACCCTGAACGACGTAGCCTCGGCCCGTCACACGGAGCCGGGAAAACTGCTGTCGATGCTGCGGGGAGATCTCGACTGGGTGGTCATGAAATGCCTGGAGAAGCAGCGCGACCGCCGCTATGCCTCTGCCAATGGCCTGGCCAGGGACATCCAGCGTTTCCTGGCGGACGAGGTGGTGGAGGCCCGTCCGCCCAGCACAGGCTACCGGCTTGGGAAGTTCCTGCGGCGGCACCGGGTCCCGGTGCTGGCAGGCGCGACTGTGGCGCTGGCCTTGATCGCGGGCCTGACGGCCTTCGCCTGGCAAGCCAATGTGGCCCGTCAGCAGCGGGACATCGCCCGCACCGCAGAACAGGCCGAGGGCACCCAGCGGCGATTGGCGGACCGGGAACGGGATCGGGCAGTGGCAGCGGAGAGCCAGGCGCAGCAGGACCGCAACGGGGCCCAGTCCTCAGCGTCTCAGGCGCTGCGTGACCGGAACCTGGCGCTGCAGCAGAAGCATCGCGCTGACTCCGAAGCGGCGGCGGCCAAGGCGGTCAACGAATTTCTGCAAAACGACCTGCTGGCGCAGGCCAGCGCAGACAACCAATCCGGGCCGACCAGTAAACCCGATCCCGACCTGAAAGTGCGCACGGCCTTGGACCGGGCGGCGGAGCGGATCGCCGGGAAGTTCGACCGGCAACCCGGCGTGGAGGCCGCCATTCGGAACACCCTTGGGCGGACCTATAACGATCTCGGGCAATACCCGGAAGCCGTGAAACACCTGCAGCGTGCGCTGGAGTTGTACCGCCGCAACCTGGGGGTGGCGCATCCGAAGACCCTCGACACCATGAACCAACTGGGAAGTGTCTATCGCAAGGAGGGCAAGTACCCGCAAGCCGAGGCCCTCTGTAAGCAAGTCCTGGAAATCAGCCGCCGAGCCTTGGGCCCCGAGCATCCGGACACCTTGAACGGCATGTTCGGTTTAGCCACGGTCTATGACCTTGAAGGCAAGTACCCGCAGGCCGAGGCGCTCCATCTCCAGGTCCTGGAACTGAGGCGCCGCGTGCTGGGCCCGGAGCATCCCGACACGCTGGAGTCCATGAACAATCTGGCCGCGGTCTACGATATGCAGGGCAAGTACCCACAGTCCGCGGCGCTCTACAGCCGGACGCTTGAGGTGAGGCGCCGCTTGCTGGGGCCCGAGCACCCGAAAACCCTCTGGTCCATGAACGAGTTGGCCTGGGTTTATGTGGAGCAGGGAAGCTACGCTCAGGCCGAGACTCTCTATCTCCAGACCCTGGAGGGCCAGGGCCGGGTCCTTGGCCCCGAGCACCCAAACACACTGTCCTCCATGAATGGCCTGGCCTACCTCTACCTGACCCAGAACAAGCCTGAGCAGGCTGAGGCCCTTTGGAGCCAGGCCCTGGAAATCAGCCGCCGCGTCCTTGGGCCAGAGCATCCGAACACACTAGCGTTCATCAACAACCTGGCCGAAGTCTGCGACCGCCAGGGCAAGTACGCTCAGGCCGAGACCCTAAATATTCAGGCCATCGAGGTGAGACGCCGGGTGCTGGGTCCTGAGCATCCCGACACCCTGTCATCCACCGGCAACCTAGCCAACGTCTACGCCATGCAGGGCAAGTACGCTCAGGCCGAGGTGCTCCAAACCCAGACCCTGGAGATCCGGCGCCGGGTGCTGGGTCCCGAGCATCCCGATACCCTCAATGCTCTCGCTGCACTGGCAACCATGTTCCAAAGGCAGGGCAAGCCTGCTTTGGCGGAGAGGTACGCCTCGGAGGTCCTCGCGGGGCGGAAGAAGGTTCTGGGGCCGGACCACTCCGATACTTTGGACGTGGCCGCCAGCCTGGCCTTGGCCTACCAGTCACAGGGGAAGTTCAACGCCTGCGAAACCCTCGAGCGCCAGGCCGTCGAGTTCGACCGTCAGAAGCGGCCAGACGATTGGCGAAGGTTCCGCTCGGAAAGCCTGCTGGGTGCCAGTCTAGTCGGGCAGAGGAAGTTCGCCGAAGCAGAACCGCTGCTGCTCGAAGGCTACCAGGGCATGGTGGCCAGGAAGGACAACATGGCCGCGCAGGATTGGTACTACCTGGGCCGTACCCTCGAATGGGTGGTCAAACTCTATGTGGACTGGGGCAAGCCCGAAAAGGTGGCCAGCTGGCAGGTAAAACTGCAGGCCATGAATGCGGCGCAGGTCGAGAAATGAAATTCACGCCCCTTCATCCACGGGGTAACGGTGGCCCACGCGTTAGGGATACCGATGAGCAGCATGCTTATGATCTCCGCTCCCCTGGTCATGACCGCGTAGCTGGCCTAGAACCAGTCATCGGCTGAAGCATCAGCCCCATCTTCTGGTGGATGAGGTTGATGGCCTTAAGGGGTCGGAGCATCACTTTGAAGTCGATGATCTTCCCCTCTTCGTTCCAGGTGATCATGTCGACGCCATTCACCACGATTCCATCGATCTCAACCTGGAATTCAAGCACCGCATCATGAACTCCTTCCACCTTGCGGACGTAGCGGAAGGTCTCATTGAAGAAGACCTTCAGTGCGGCCTTGAGATACTGAGTGGTGATGGCTTTCCCCATCTGGGGTGTATGGACCACAGGAGAGTGGAAGATGACTTGATCCGATAGGAGCGCGTCTAGCGCCTTCGGATTGCGGTCGTGAACCAATTGATGCCAGGCAGCAAGAGGATTGGATGGCATTGAGGCTCCGTTTATCTGCGGCATCTACCAGGATTGATGGCTGCTTGAACACTCTTCTTTACCGCCCGGGCGGAGGTGGCGGCTGTGACGGAGGCGGTGGCGGTTGGAACTGTGGCGCCGGAGTGGGTGGCATACCAGGTACGACCTGGGGTCCAGGTTCGCTCCGCCCAGGCTCAGGTTCTCTCCGCCGATTGCGACCCTGCCTTTCCTTGTTTTGTTCATACCGGGATCGCTGGATTGGGGTCAGCATCGCGATTATGTCCCGTTCCCTCACCTCGCGTGCTGCCTCAACCCTATCAGGCTGACCACATGACTGGATAATGGGGCTGAGATCCTACCCCTATGTTCCCGGAGGCAGTATGAAGACTCGCACCCTTGGCCACTCCAACCTGAAGGTCTCCGCCCTCGGCCTCGGCTGCATGGGCATGAGCGAGTTCTACAAGAGTGGGACGGAGGCCGAGTCCGTGGCCACGCTCCACCATGCCCTGGAACTGGGCCTCAACTTCCTGGACACCGCTGACATGTATGGCCCCTTCAAGAACGAGGAGCTGGTGGGCCGGGCCATCAAGGGGCGCCGAGATCAGGTGGTGCTGGCCACCAAGTTCGGAAATGTTCGTGGCGAGGATGGCAGCTTCAAGGGCGTGAACGGTCGACCCGACTATGTCCGCGCCTGTTGCGATGCTTCACTCAAGCGTCTGGGCGTTGACCACGTCGATCTCTATTACCAGCACAGGGTTGACCGGACGGTTCCGATCGAAGACACCGTTGGTACCATGGCCGACTTGGTGAAGGCAGGAAAGGTCAGGTTCCTGGGTCTCTCGGAGGCATCCTCGGCCACCATTCGCCGGGCTCATGCGGTGCATCCCATCACCGCCCTCCAGACGGAGTACTCACTCTGGACCCGTGACCCCGAGGACGAGATCCTCCCCACGGTTCGGGAACTCGGCATCTCCTTCGTGGCCTACAGTCCGCTGGGGCGTGGTTTCCTGACTGCCCGGTTCAAGACGATCGAGGATCTCCCCGAGGGTGACTACCGGCGTCTGGCGCCACGCTTCCAGGGGGAGAACTTCCAGAAGAACCTCGACCTGGTGAAGAAGATAGAGGATCTCGCCCAGAAGAAGGGCGTGCAGGCCTCGCAGTTGGCGCTGGCCTGGGTC
>JBBRZL010000126.1:0-10217 GCA_038236735.1 Holophagales bacterium
CGTACAGCTTGTCAATCTTTCGCCAGAGACCACGTAAGACAGGCTGGTCACGGGCCTCGACAATGGCCGTTAAGACTCCGGCTTTCTCGTCGGCGGTAAAGGTGTTGATTCCGAAGTGTCCGAGGACCGCGTCATGGAGGTGGCCCTGGAGGCCGGCGCCGATGACGTCGTCGACGAGGGGGAAGCCTGGGTCATCAAGACCAGTCCCGAGGCCTACCAGTCGGTGAAGGACGCCGTGGACGCCGCCAAGCTGCCCGTCATCGAGGCCAAGATCATCATGGCCCCCAGCACCAGCTCTGCTCTCGAGGGCAACAAGCTCACCAGCTTCCTGAAGCTGGTGGACCTGCTCGAGGACAACGACGACGTGCAGAACGTGTGGCACAACGCCGATTACGACGAGCCCGAAGACTAGGTTCCGGCCGCACGCCCTCCGGGCGAACACTGAGCGGCCAGCCCTGCTGGCCGCACGTGTTTCTGGCTGCCCGCGATCGCACGCCGCACTGCGGCCTGCTCCCACTCCCCCGCTGCGCGGGCTCGCGGAGCGGGACCCCCGGCACAACGCTGACTACGAGGAACCTGAGGACTGAGGTTCCTGTTGTTGATTTCGACCTACTCAGGGCGCCTTTCGGCGCCCTGAGTTAGCTCTGCGCCAAGGGCGCAGAGCGCAGAACCGTGTTGACTAGATGATGAGGATGAATCAGCGCAATGCGGTCACCGGAACTTCGGGTCCGACCTGGAGGGGTTCCTTGCGGAACAGGCCCTTGTTGAAGACGGTGAAGGCCGCGGCCATGAAGAGGACCATCACCAGCAGTGCCGAACCCCGTTTGCCGGCGGCCAGGGCCTTGGGCGTCATCTCGGAGAGCCCCAGAAGAAGGAAGACCAGCGTCAGCTTGAGGTGGAAATAGAAGCCCGCCTTGAAGGGGTTCTGGCCACTCTGCAGCAGCAGCACCAGCAGGGCGATGCCCGCCACGAGGGCCAGCCGGAAGGACCAGGCCACCACCTTGGACCAGACCGTTGCCGCCAGGCCCTGGAGATCCTCGCGGCCCTCCTCGAAGCCGGACAACAGCAGGGCCACCACCGCGCCGCCACCGGCCCCAGCCAGAAGAATGAAGTGCAGCCAGCGGACAAGGTTCACGGCTTCAAGCTTGAGATTCATGGTCGCCTCGGAGAGAAGGCTCCAGGGTAGCAGCCCTGCTAGGCTCGATTGGTCAGGAGGAAGTCATGTCCAAGCTACGGGTTGCCGTCGTCGGTGTAGGCCATCTCGGACAGCACCACGCCCGGATCGCTGCTTCCGCGCCGGATGCCATCCTTTCCGTCGTGGTGGATCCCGATCCCGCCCGGGGGCCCGAGATCGCCGCCAAGTTCGGCGCCCCTTGGGCGGCCTCCCTGGCGGAGGTGCTGGGCTCCGTGGATGCCGTCCAGATCGCCGCGCCCACGGGCCTGCATCATGCCCTCGGCCTCCAGGCCCTGAAGGCCGGCAAGCACGTGCTGATGGAAAAACCCCTGGCCGCCACCCTGGCCGAGGGCGCCGCCCTGCTGGAGGCGCTGGCCCAGGCCCGGACCGCGAAAGCCGACCTCGTGGCCCAGGTGGGCCATCTGGAGCGCTTCAACCCCGCGGTTACCGCCCTGCGCGAGCGCGGCTTCAAGCCCCGCTTCCTCGAAGCAGTGCGCGTGTCCCCCTTCCCCGCCCGGAGCCTGGAAGTGGACGTGGTGATGGACGTCATGATCCACGACCTCGACCTGCTGCGCGCCCTGGTGGGGCGTCCGGTAATCGAAGTGGAGGCCGTGGGCGTACCCGTGCTGACGCCCTACGCGGACCTGGTGAACGCGCGCCTGAAGTTCGAGGGCGGCGCCTTCGCCACGGTCACCGCCAGCCGTGTGGCCCGCAAGAAGGAACGCACGCTGCGCGCCTTTGGCGACAAGGAGTACGCCAGCCTTGACTTCGCGGCCCAGAAACTGGAGCTGCTGCGCCTGGTCATGGGCCCGGACGGCCCCGAGGTGCGACCCGAGACCGCCGACATCGAGGAGGGCGAGCCCCTGCGCCTGGAGATCGAGGCCTTCCATGCGGCCTGTCTGGGGCGCGGCCAGGAGGGGGTCAGCTGGGACGAAGGCCAGGAGGCCATGCATGTGGCCGACCTGGTGCAGAAGGCCGTGGCCAAAAGCCTGGCGGAGTTGATCAAGGTCTGAGGACCATGGCCGTCGGGGGTCCCATGTTCTACGATCTCGCCTCCCTGACCAAGCCCATGGTCACGGCGCCTCTGGCCCTGGCCTTCCTGGACCTGGACGCGGACCGGCGCTGGACCCTTGGCTTCCACGACCGCGGGACGCCGCTCACGGTGCGCCAACTGCTGTCGCACAGTACCGGCCTACCCCCCTGGCGGCCTTTTACGGGTGAGTCCGTGGCGGTGCAAGTTCGGCATGCCGTGCCTGAACACCCCCTGCTGCGCGCCGCCACCCCGGGCCTGGCCACCTATTCGGATTTGAACTACCGGCTGCTGGCTGAGTTGCTGGAAGCCGCGACCGGGGTTCCCTTCGCCAGGCTGGGCCAGGCCTCCGGCCTCAGCGCCGCGCCCTGGCAGGTTGACCCCGCTGAGGTTCCCGATGGTCCCGATGCCGTAGCCTGGGGCCTGGCGACGGCGAGGCCCTTGCCTCCCAGGGAGCCACGCCTGCCTCACGACGCCAATGCCCGGGCGGGCATGCGGGGCCACGCGGGCTTCGGCGCCACCGCGCCCCAGCTTCGCGCCGCGCTCGCCCGGTGGCTGGCGGCGGGCTGGCCGGACCGCATGGCCAGGGCCACCGCCCAGGGCGAGAACGGCTCCCACTGGGGGCTGGGGCTTCAGGAGGCCTTCGCGGGTGGGGGACGGTTTGGACAGCTATTGTCCAAACTCCCCGCGGGAGCAGGCCTCCACGTCCTGGAGGAACCCTCCGCAGCCGCACCCATGACCGCTCCACCCCTGGCCGATAAGCCGGGCGCACCCTCGGGCTGGTGGTTCCACCTGGGCTACACCGGCCCGGCCCTGTTCTTCCGGCCCTCCGATCGGAGCTGCCTCACCCTGCTTCTCCATCGCCGGGGCCCGGGTGGTGAGCTCCTGGAGGCCGAGGCGCTGCGGGCCCGCCGCTGGGAACTGCTGTCGCGATTCGTGGGACAATCCGAATGATGAAGCCGTTCCTGGTTCCCGCCCTGTTGCTGTCCTTCGCCGCCGCCAGCGCCGCCCAGCCCCGGCTGAGGCCCCCCTTGAGGATCGGCCTCGATACCCAGGCCACGGAGTGGATCATCTCCTTGGAGGGCGGCGGCCAAGTCTGTGACCGCGCCGGGAAGCCGCTGCTGAAGCTGGCCCCGGACGAGAAGCTGCGCATCTGGTGGGATAGCCGCGGCGTATCGGATCCCACCGTCGAATACCGCATCCAGGTGGGCCGCCCCCACCCCGCCGCTGAAGCTCAGGGCCTCCTCAAGCGGCTGAAGGAACAGGGCGAGGCCCCCGAGCGGGTGAAAGTGCCGGACGCCGATACCTGGCGTGTGCTCACGGGCCACTTCCGCGAGGCCGGCGAAGCCGAGCCCGTGCTCCAGAAGCTGCAGGACCTGGGCTTCGACGAACTCTGGGTGGCCTCCGAGGCCCGGCCCAGCCAGCCCCGCAAGGGCCGGGCCCTCTATGCCATCACTGAGCGCTACGAGCGCCGGGCCCTGCCCTCGAATGGCGTCTGGCTGAAGCCGACAGGCGAGCTGACCTCCCTCCAGGGGAAGGGGCGCTACCGCGGCAAGGTGGAGCTCTTTCCCAATCCCCAGGGCCGCCTGACCGTGATGAACACCCTGGATCTGGAGACTTACCTGCGCGGGGTCGTGCCCAAGGAGATGGGCGCCTGGGAGTTCCCCAGCCTCGAAGCCCTCAAGGCCCAGGCCGTGGCGGCCCGCACCTATGCGGTGGCCAATCGCGGCAAGCGCGCCGCGGACGGGTTCGACATGGGCGATACGGTGGCCGACCAGGTCTACGGCGGCCGCGATGGCGAGCAGGCCCTCACCGATCGGGCCATCCAGGAGACCGCGGGCCTCTTTGCCACCTACGGCGGCAAGCCCATCCTGGCCCTGTTCATGGCCAACTGTGGCGGCCACACCACCGATGTCAGCCAGGTCTTCGGGGGCGATGCCCCCTACCTGCGCGCCGTCTCCTGCTATCCCGCGAAACCATTGACCCTGCCCTTCGTCTCCGGCGTGCCCGTCACCCCCGAGGCCAACCAACCCTGGCTCAGCTGGGAACTCCTCCGCCTGGCCTCGGCCATCATTCCGGCCGAGTGGCTCGCGGGGGATCGGTTGGCGCAACCCGCCACCCTGGACGATCTGGCCCGGCCGGTGCGCTTCCTGCAGCAGCGCCTTGCCCTGGAGGCCCTGCCCCTGTCCCGGGAGGGGAACCTCCACCTCGCCCTGGCCCGGGCCTTCGGATTCCAGCGGGTCGTGGAGGGCCAGGAGCGACCCCAGGATGCGAGTTACTTCCTGCCGGATACACTACCCGGGGATAGGCTCCTGGCCGCCTTCCTCACGCGGCGTGGCGTGGTTCCGGCCTCCGCCTGGGCCGCCCCGGAGCCCGTCACCTTGCGCCAGGCCCTGCAGACCCTCGGCCGCCTTTGGCAGGAACTGGAACCCTTCAGTCCGGCCGAGGGCTCCCTCCTGCTGGATCGGCAGGTGCGCCGCAAGCGCGGTGGTCCGGAGCCCCTGACCCTGGCCCCCGGCCTGCTGCTGGCCGAAGAAAGCCCGGACGGCAGCCTGCGCCTGGTCTCCAAGGCGGAGATCCAGGTGGGGGATCGGCTGAAGTGGATCCCCGGTGAGGCGGGTCCGGCCCAGGTGCTGGTGCGCCGCCTCGATCCCGATGGTGCCGCCTGGGACCGCTACAACCCCACCGCTCATTGGCGCGTCGAATACGCCGAGGCCGAGTTGCTGGCCCTGGTGCGCAAGCGCATCAAGGTGCCCGGCATCCGTGAACTGAAGGCCAAGTACAACGATCAGGGCCGCGTGGTGGAGTTCACCCTGGTGGATTCCCAGGGCGCCCCGCACCGGGCCAGTGGCATGCACATCCGGGGCTTGCTGGGCCTCAAGGACAACGTCTTCCGCTGGCTCACCGTGGGCCAGGGCGACCGCCGCCGCTGGATCTTCTATGGTCGCGGCTGGGGTCACGGCCTGGGCATGTGCCAGACCGGCGCCTACGGCATGGCCCTGGAGGGGGCCACCTTCCAGCAGATCCTGCAGCACTACTACCCTGGCATGAGCCTCCAGGGCGCGGACTGACCCTTTTTTGGATTCCAAAATCTGACATTGACGCGGGGGCCCAAGCACCCCAAGTTACCCTGCAAAGGGAGGCTGGGCATGGCCATGGATGCTTGGATCCTCGGTGCGCCGCTGAAGGTGCTGCAGCAGGACGATCATCCGTACCAGGAAACCACCCTGGCCACGCTGGGCCGTCACGAGCTCGGGCTCAGCCGCCGCGAGACTTCAGATGGCCTGAGCTGGGAACTGTTCCTCGACGGCCGCTCCATCTTCCTGCCTGGGGCGGCGGTTCCCGGAAGGGCCTGGTTCGATCTGTGCCGGGAGCTGGGTTATGAGCCCGCGCGGCACTGGGACTGGGATCCCTCGCTCATCCTATTCCAGCAAGTGGTCCCCGCCCTGGCCGCGGATTGGCACGAAGCATCGATGGTCCTGGACGCCCATGGCCTGCCGGTCGGTGTACTCAGCCTCGCGGGTCTCCGCCAGACCTTTGCCGAAGCCGTGGCAGGGCTCCGCCAGGAACACCTGGACCCGGTGGCGGCCAAGGTGGTGGAGACCTTCGAGTGGCTGCCCCTCCGGGCCGTGGTGTTCCACGATGACGCCCAGCTGCCCCTGGACTTCGACGGCACCGGCCCCTGCGGCCGGGTTTCCCTCTGGCTGGGCATCCACCGGGACCAGCCGGTGGTCCTGGAAGGCTACTCTCCGTCCGGCCCCATCTCCGGCAAGTGGCCCTGTGAGGGACTGGGCGGCCGACCTTCGGCCTCGGCTTTCCTTCTGGCCGCCGGCCTGGATCCCGAACCCCCCAAGGGCTTCGATGCCGCGCTGCAGTCGGCCATCAGCCAGCTTTGCCGCCGGATGGAAGGCCCGCTGGATGCCTACCGCCGGACCTACCCGCTGGGCATCTCCTGGCACCATGGCCGCCGGGAGCGCCTGTTGGGCCGCACCATCGTGGACGTGCGCTCAGGCGATGCCCCCGTACTCGTGCTCGACGATGGTACCGAGGTCGCCATTGATCCCGATCCCGTGCCCTCCTGGGAGCACGGTGGCATCTGAGGTTCAGGCAGGGTCAAGCTGTTCCCAGCGCACGCTGAAGTGGTCGAGGATGCCCTGGCGCTCGGCGCGCTCCTGGTCGGCGATGCTGGTGTAGGGATGGCGGAACACCACCCTGCGTACACCGCGGCGCACCAGGGCCCGGCAGCAGATGAGGCAGGGTTCGTGGGTGACGTAGGCGGTGGCCACGGGCCCATCGCAGAAGCCCAGGGCATTTTCCTCTGCGTGACTGGTGTGCAGGCAGCGCTGGCCGGGCTGGCAGGTTTCCGGCGTGCAGTGGGCCATGCCCGGCAGGGCACCATTGAAGCCCGCCGCCGCGATGCCACCATCCGTGCGCAACAACACGGCACCCACCTGGAGGCGACAGCAGGTGCCCAGCCGGCTCAGCTCCTGTGCCATGTTCATGAAGACTTCATCCTTGAGTCGTGAACGGGACATGCGTACCTCGGCCTGGTCCTTCATCATCGCAAGGTCCAGCCGTGGTGCGGAGTGCTAATCTGAAATCGACAACTGGGCGCGCAGGGACGTGTTGCAGGGATCGAGAGGAACATCTTGCTGGACTCCACGCTGCCGGACCGCATCGCCTTTCTGGGCGGGTACCTGCCTAGGCTCTGCGGGATCGCCACCTTCACCCATGACATCTGCGAGGCCGTGGCTTCGGCGGTGCCCGAGGCGCTCTGCTTTGCGGGCGCCGTGAACGATCGCCTGGAAGGCTATGACTACCCCCCCCGCGTTCGCTTCGAGCTGAATCAGAAGGACCTGGATTCCTACCGCCGCGCAGCCGACTTCCTCAACTTCAACAATGTGGATGTGCTCTGCGTCCAGCACGAATTCGGCATCTATGGCGGCGCCGCCGGCAGCCATCTGCTGACCCTGCTCAAGGAAGTACGGATGCCCGTGGTGACAACGCTCCACACGGTGCTGCGCGATCCGAATGCCGCGCAGCGGAAGGTGATGGAGGAGTTGGTCCAGCGCAGCGACCGCCTGGTGGTCATGGCCCGGAAAGGCGCGGAGATCCTGCGCGAAACCTACGGTGTTCCTGATGCCAAAGTGGACATCATCGCCCACGGCATCCCCGACATTCCCTTCATCGACTCCAGCTTCTACAAGGCGCAGTTCGGGGTGGATGGGCGCATGGTACTGCTCACCTTCGGCCTGCTCGGGCCAGGCAAGGGCATCGAGTACGTCATCGAGGCCCTGCCGGAAATCGTCCAGAGGCACCCCAACGTGGTCTACCTGATCCTGGGCGCCACCCACCCCCATCTGGTGGCCCGCGATGGCGAGAACTACCGGCTGGGCCTGGAGCGGCTGGCCGAGGCCCGCGGCGTCAAGGAACACGTGATCTTCCACAACCGCTTCGTGTCGCTGGACGATCTCAAGGAATTCATCGGCGCCACGGACATCTACCTCACGCCCTACCTGAACGAGGCGCAGATCACTTCCGGCACGCTGGCCTACGTGTTCGGCGCGGGCAAGGCAGTGGTGTCCACGCCCTACTGGCACGCGCAGGAACTGCTCGCCGACGGTCGCGGGATCCTGGTCCCCTTCCGCGATCCGCACGCCATCGCCGAGGGTGTCTGCACCTATCTGGACGACCCGGCCCTCCTACAGAGGACGCGCGAAACAGCCTACGAACTCGGGCGGGACATGATCTGGCCCGCCGTGGCCCAGCAGTACCTGGAGTCCTTCCAGCGGGCACGGGCCGACCGCCAAGCCGCGCCCCGCAAGGCCTTCGCCGGCTGTACCCTGGCCAGCCGACCCTACGACCTGCCGCCCCTGCGCCTGGATCACATCGTGCGCATGAGCGACGGCACCGGCATCTTCCAACACGCCATGTTCAACGTGCCGAACTTCCACGAAGGCTACTGCACCGACGACAACGCCCGCGCCCTCATCCTCTGCATTCTGCTCGACGAACTGGGCGGACGCCCCCCCTGGGAGAACCTCGACCACCTGGCCACGAGCTACCTCGCCTTCCTCTTCGCGGCCCTGAACGGCCAAACCGGCCGCTTCCGCAACTTCATGAGCCACGGCCGGCAGTGGCTGGAGGAATCGGGCAGCGAGGACAGCCATGGGCGGGCTCTCTGGGCCCTGGGCACCTGCGCGGGGCGCTCTCTGAACGAAGGGCATCAGAGGCTGGCCACCCAGATCCTGGAACGGGCGATGCCCGTGCTGGAAGCCTTCCGCTCACCGCGCGCCTGGGCCTTCTCCCTGTTGGGCATTCACGAGTATCTGCATCGCTTCCCCGGTCACCCCCAGATGATGAGCATGTGCAGCCTGCTCACCGCCAAGCTCGTCCGGCTCTGGCATGACTGTGCCACCGAGGATTGGCCCTGGTTCGAACCCGTAGCCACCTACGACAACGCCCGCCTCTGCCAGGCCCTGCTGCTCAGCGGCCAGTGGCTCCCTGACCCCGAAGCGCTGGACATCGGCCTCAAATCCCTGCGCTGGCTGGCCTCCCTGCAGAAGACCCAGGCCGGCCATTTCCGGCCCATCGGCAGCAATGGCTTCTGCGAACGCGACGGCGCCCGGGCCGACTTCGACCAGCAGCCGGTCGAAGCCCAGGCCATGGTCTCGGCCTGCCTGGAGGCCTTCCGCGCCACCCAGGATGCGGCCTGGTCCCGGGAGGCAAAGCGCGCCTTCGAGTGGTTCCTGGGCCGCAATGACCTGGGCCTCCCACTCTACGATTCCAACAGTGGCGGTTGCAGCGATGGGCTGCACGAGGATCGGGTCAGCGAGAACCAGGGCGCCGAATCGACCCTGGCCTTCCACCTGTCCCTCGCCGAGATGAACTTCGCCGAACACCTGATCGCCCACTCCGTGAGTAGCGCCCTATGAATTCCGTCACAGTCCATCGGCACGAGTTGTCGCTCTCTCCGGAGAGCGCTCGGGTCATCATCCGTCCCTTCATTCCCTCCAGCACCCACAACATCACCACCATCATCGGCCGGGCCCTCGCCATGAGCGAAGAGGATGTCACCCGCGACCTGGACCTGATGCTCAAGGAATTCGAGGCCCGGCATCTGGACCTGATGTCTCCCCTGTTGGCCAATTTCGACAAGGTGGTGCCCCACATCTTCACGCAACGACCCCTCACCCGCACCCGCAAGCTGCTCATCGGCGCCCTCTTTTCGGGCGAATACGCCCTGGAATCCGCCGCGCTCTTCAATCCCTCCATCGTGGCCCATCCTGATCAGGATGGCGTGCCCGAGGGTGCCCTGCGGTTCATCCTGAGCCTACGCGCCACGGGGGAAGGACACATCTCCTCCGTCGAGTTCCGGACCGGTCTCATTTCAGAAGGCGGCGCCATCCAGCTGGATCCCGTTTCCCGTTTCGTGACCATGCCGGAGATCAACCCCAATCCCAGTTACAAGAAGAAGCCCTTCATGGTGAAGTTGCATGAGATGGGCTTCGAGAACGGGGCCTCCCTCGCCGTGATGGAACCGTTGGATGAGAGCTTCACGCGCAGCGACCTGAACCGCAGTGTGCTCCGGGTCCGGCGTGAGACCCAGCCCATCACCCAGGGCCTCACCAATACACTGTCCTGCATCCAGTGGCTCGCCGACTCCAACTACGAGATAAACTTCTCGCCCACGCTCGCCATGAGCGAACGGATCATCTTCCCAGTCTCGCCCAACGAGACCAACGGCATCGAGGATGCGCGCTTTGTCCGCCATACGGACGATGACGGGACGGTGATGTACTACGCCACCTACACCGCCTACAACGGCCACGCCATCCTCCCCCAGCTCATCGAGACCCAGGACTTCCTTCACTTCCGGGTGCTCACCCTCAACGGCACCGCCGTGCAGAACAAGGGCATGGCCCTCTTCCCTCGGCGCATCGACGGCAGCTACGCCATGCTGTCGCGGCAGGACGACGAGAACCTCTTCATCATGTTCTCGGACAACCCCCA
>JBBRZL010000127.1:0-10203 GCA_038236735.1 Holophagales bacterium
AGCATGTCCAGTCGCGCCAGGTGCCGTCCCAGATCCGGGTCGCGGCCCCGCGCTAACGTGGGAGATCCAGTAATTACATGAACAACCAAGGCCCTGGCCCAGGTGATGGGCTCGGGACGGTAATCGGAAGTTCGGCCAGCCTCGTTCTGGCTCTCCTGGACCATTCGTGTAGAACTATGGGCCAGAGAGGAAGGACAGGGTACGTTGGTCGTGGTGCAGGAGGACTCACCTGCTCCATGGGGAGCCGTTTGGGACTGGGTCGGGGGGGCCGTGGGCTTGGTTGGGCACTCACAGGGCTCGGTAGCGGCAGCGCCGCACCCGCATAGGCAGATCATCTCGGCGGGTCCCGCCAGCGCACGCGCCACTTCCACCGGACCCACCAAGGTCAGGATCGCAATCGCGATGTAGTGGATAATCCGGCGCACTTTGAGACACCCCGCAAAACAAACGTTAGGTCAATAATCAATTGACAGCAAGGTGGAAATAGATTCCAGCAGACTGTCATCGGTGCGGATCGTCTCGATAGTTGTTGCAAGAACGATTGTTCCAACAAGGGCTGAGACATTCATCACAGCTTCACTTTCCGCAACCGCAAAGCGTTCCCGATGACTGAAAGGGAGCTCAGGCTCATGGCGGCCCCGGCAATGATCGGACTGAGCAGCCACCCGAAGAAGGGATAGAGCGCGCCCGCCGCCAACGGAATCCCAAGTCCGTTGTAGATGAAGGCGAAGAATAGGTTTTGGCGGATGTTGCCGAGGGTGGCGCGGCTGAGGCGGATGGCCTTGGCAATACCACGGAGATCGCCCTTGAGCAGGGTGATGCCCGCGCTTTGCATGGCCACGTCCGTGCCAGTACCCATGGCAATGCCGACCTCGGCTTCGCTGAGGGCGGGCGCGTCGTTGATGCCGTCCCCAGCCATGGCCACATGCTTGCCCTCGGCACGCAGTTTCTTCACATGGGCCACCTTCCCGGCAGGCTCGATTCCCGCTTCCACCGCATCCAGACCAAGCTCCTTGGCCACGGCATCGGCGGTGCGGCGGTTGTCGCCCGTTAGCATGACCACCTTGATGCCGAGCGCATGGAGCTCCTTGATGGCCTCGGCGGTGGTCGCCTTGATCGGGTCAGCCACCGCAAGCACTCCGGCGGGTTTGCCATCAATGGCCACAAACATGGCGGTCTTGCCCTCTTCCTGGAGCTTCACCGCCGAGGCTTCCAGGGGTTCCAATCCCGTGATTTCCTCATTCCTCAGGAAATCCAGCTTCCCGATCATCACCGCCCGACCAGCGATGGTACCGATGACGCCACCTCCCGTCACAGAGCGAAAGTCCTTGACCTCGTCGAGTCCGATGCCCTGATCCTTTGCGCCCTGCACAATCGCGGCGGCGAGCGGATGTTCGCTGTTCTGCTCCAAGGAGGCGACGAGCTGCAGGAACTCCTTCGGGTCAAGGCCTTCGCTGGGCAGGATATCCATGAGCTTGGGTTTCCCCTCCGTGAGGGTGCCCGTCTTGTCCACCACGAGGGTGGTGATTTTCTCCAACCGTTCGAGAGCTTCGGCGTTCTTCACGAGCACGCCCTCCTGGGCGCCCCGCCCAACGCCCACCATGATGGACATGGGCGTCGCCAGGCCGAGCGCGCAGGGACAAGCGATGATGAGGACGGCCACGGCATTGACGATGGCGTGGGCGAGCTTGGGCTCCGGTCCCAACCAAAACCAGATAAGGAAGGTGAGCACCGAGGTTGCCAACACCACCGGTACGAAAATGGCCGCGAATCGATCGGCAAGGCCCTGAATGGGGGCGCGGCTGCGCTGAGCCTCGGCCACCATCTTCACGATCTGTCCGAGCAGCGTGTCGGTGCCGATCCGCTCGGCGCGCATGACGAAACTGCCAGGGCCATTGACGGTACCTCCCGTCACCTTGTCGTCCACGGCCTTTTCCACCGGGAGCGGTTCACCGGTGAGCATGGACTCCTCGACACTGGAATGGCCTTCGACGAGCGTACCATCCACGGGTACTTTGTCGCCGGGCACCACCCGCAACCAGTCCCCGACCTTCACCTGGTCGAGCGGGACGACGTTGTCACCGCCAGGTGCGACCTGCCGCGCCGTGGGTGGGGTGAGGTTGAGCAAAGCCCTGATGGCGCTGCCCGTGCGGCTGCGGGCGCGGAGTTCAAGCACCTGGCCAAGTAGCACCAGGACCACGATCACGGCTGCAGCCTCAAAGTAGATGGCCACCCTACCCCCGTGCTGCATGTTGTGGGGGAACAGGTGGGGTGCCAGCATCGCCACAGTGCTGAAGATAAACGCTGCGCCCACGCCAATGGCGATCAATGTGAACATGTTCAAGTGGCGCGTCGCGACAGAATTCCAGCCGCGGACGAAGAAGGGCCAGCCCGCCCAAAAGACCACGGGCGTGGTGAGGGCGAATTGAAGCCAGCGTGAGACGTCGCCAGTGACCCAGGGCTGCCGGCCCAATGCCGGAATCAGGTGGGCCATCGCCAGGGCAAACACCGGCATTGCCAGGGCGGCGCCGACCCATAGGCGCCTGATCATGTCGAGAAGTTCGGCATTTTCCGGTTCACCTGCATGGGCGGTGGGGGTCTCCAGTTCCAACGTCATGCCGCACTTGGGGCAACCCCCGGGATGATCCTGCCGCACCTCGGGGTGCATGGGGCAGGTGTAGCTTAGGGGCCCCTGCGCAGGCACACTCGCTTCCGGGGAAGCTCCAGCCGCGGGCGTAGTGATACCTGGGATGCTCATGTTGACCCTCCTTCCATGTTCACTGGGCGCGACAGGCCTCATCCATCCGTCATTCCATGGAGGTTGTCCGCAGCAGGATCAGGACTTTCCGGCGGGCTTGGCACCTGCGGGTGTGGCGAGGAATTTCTGTTTGCAGCCATCGCTGCAGAAGTAAGAGGTCTTCCCGTCGCGTTCAGCGTGAATGGCCGTGGAGGGGTCGACGGCCATCCCGCAGATGGGGTCCTTGGTCACTGTTTTCGTCTCGCTCATGGTGCAGCTCCTTGGTTGGTTGATCGATAAATGTTTCAGGCCTACATCGAGGACTATTTTCTGGAGAACCGGCTGATCCCAACGATCAGGAGGACGATAAGCACGACGCCAATCACCGTCCAGAGCCACATCCCGCCGCCCAGCCATCCATTCATGTGCGTGGTGGATTGATCCATCATGGATACCTCTTCATGGATGAACTTTCGTTCAAGAAATGAGGAGCGTCAGTAAGCGGCGCGGGGGTCGTTTCCCAATCTATTTCTTGGTTTCGTGATCGTGGTCCTGGTGGCCATCCTTCCCCATCATCGGGCGGTCGGACATGCTCTTCATGGAACGGCCCATCCCATCCATGCGCTCATTCATCCGCTTCAGCATGGGTTGGTCCATGCGCCCATCCCGCATCCGGGTGGCCATGTTCTTCATCATCCCGGCCATGTCATCCATCATCTTGGACATGGCCTTCGTGTTCATGCCCTGGCCCTGTTCCATGGTCCCGGCCATTTTCTCCATCATTTGATGCATCTGGGTCATGGTGCCGGCCAGGCCGTGCATCATCTCGGGATTCATATCACCTTTGTGCATGCCCATCATCCCGGCATGATGGCCATTTGCCTCCGGGGGCGGTGTCTGGGCCGAAACGGTCTGGGAAGCTGCAAACAGGGCGGCGACCGCCAGGGCTACGCGCAAAGCTGATTGCTTCATGGGTCTCATGTGGGACCTCTCCTCGGTTCAACCCATGCAAGAGGCATGGGTCGTCTCAACTGAACTGCAGCTTTTACGCCATTATTCAAATCTCTTGATTTAATGAGTTTGTGCTGCGACGGATTGGAATCTAATCGCCCGCGCCGATCAGAACGATCTGCCAACCCCTTCAGATCGAAAGGTAAGGTGGGACCCCTGAGTCTCGAAAGTGTGATGGGATGATCTTGACAAAACAGAACATAATTGTATGTTCGAACAGCATGAGGGCGATCGTAGCCGCCTGCTATGTTTGCGCGCCTTACCCAGGGAGTCCGTCATGGTGCCGAAACTCACGCGCAAGGTGGTCGTGTTCCTCGCCTCCGGACTGGCCGGACTGGTGGGTGCTCTTGCCTTCCTCGCTTGCGGGGGCAGTACCTCGGGCGGTTTCACGATGGCCCCTCCACCACCCGCCAACACCGCCCCCGTTCAGGTCAGCCTGGGCGATGCACCGGCCGACTGGATCATGGCCTTCGGCATGACCGTGAACTCGATCTCGATGCTGAACTCGAACGGTTCCACGGTGAACATGGTGCCCACAGCTACCCCCATGGAAATGATGCAGACCATGGCCACGATGCAACCGCTCTCGGTCATGAGCGTGCCGCAAGGCAACTATACCCAGGCCACCGTAATGGTTTCTGCGGTGACGATGAGCTACATGGACCCCGTGTCCAAGACCGCCATGCAGAAGGCGATGGCGGGTCCCTTCACGGCCACGGTTGCTTTCAGCCCATCCATGACCGTGGGGGCTTCCCCCGTGGCCCTGAATTTCGACATGAACATGGGTTCCTCGGTCGCCATCGATGCATCCGGAAACGTCACCTTCACCCCCGTCATGACAGCCATGACCTCCACCGTGCCCGCAACGGGGTCGAATCCCTTTCAGGGCGGCATGCAACATCAGGTCGGCAGGGTGACCACCATCGCGGGGTCCCAATTCACCATGGGTTCCATGATGGGAATCCAGACAATGACCTTCATGACCAACGGCAGCACCCAGTTCCCCAGTTCCGGACTGACCGGCATGGGCATGATGACCACCGGCATGATGGTGTCTGTGGATGCCGCCCTTCAGGCTGACGGCAACTACATGGCCCAGCGGGTGGACTACATGGGCACTGGATCCACCGGGATGATGGGTGGGGGACTCGTCACCTCCATCACAGGCAATCCACCGACCCAACTCACCATGATCGCCAGCAGCGGCATGGGCGGCGGCATGATGGCTTCCTCCATCGCAGGCACCCTGAGCGTGACGCTACCTACCTCCGTGCCCTACAGCTTCGACACGAATGGCATGGACCTCACCAACCTGCCCTTCACGGCCGCGTTCGGCCCCACCAGCCTTGTCAAAGGCCAGCGGGTGGAGGTGGTCAGCGCGAGCAGCATGACGATGGGTGGCGGCATGATGGGTGGCGGCATCGGCACCCTCATCGCCAGTAGGGTGCGCCTGGAGCCGCAGGGGCTCCATGGGGCAGTCTCCGGTTATACCGCCAGCGGCACCCAGGCCACCTTCACCATGACGCTGGCCTCGGATTCTGCCTTTGCAACCATCACTGGAGTCACTACGATCTCGGTCTACCAACAGACGGGCACCCAGCTTCATGGCCTCACCGCCGTGACGAACGGTGCGGACATCCAGGCCCGCGGCCTGCTCTTCAACGACGCGGGTTCCTACAAGCTCGTCACCAGTTCCCTGACGGCCCACTGAGGGGGACCAATTCATAGACCAGACCGCCTAGGCCCCAGACGCCTTAACATGATGTCCATGGGCTTTGAGACGGCAGAAGTGGTGATCATCGGCGGCGGTATCGCGGGGCTCAGCCTCGCCTGCCACCTCGCCCGGGCCGGCCAGACGGGCATCGTCCTGCTGGACCGCGAGGATCAGCCCGGCACCTACGCCAGCGGCCACAATGCCGCCGTGGCGCGGGCCCTCACGGGCCGGGACGAGCACACGGTGCTGGCCGTAGAGGGGCGGCGGCGGCTGGCCGAGGCCGGACTGCTGACCGCCAGTGGCGGCCTGCTGGTGAGCACGGACCACGGCCCGCTGGATGCCTTCGAGGCGGAAGCGGCCCGGCATGGCGTGGCGGTCCACCGGGGCGAAGGCATCCCCCTGCCCGGCCTGAAGGCCGCCGAGCACCTGGCCATTCCCGGCGACGGCGTCATCGACATCGCGGGCCTGCTGCGCGTCTGCGCCGAGGGAGCCCGGGCCGCTGGCGCGGAGCTGCGCTTCGGCTGCGGTGTGCTCGGCATGCGGCCCACGGGCGCGGGTTTCGAATTGGAGACGGAGCATGGGCCCCTGCAGGCGCAGGCCCTCGTCATCGCCGCGGGTGCCTGGGCGGGCGAGTTGGGTCGGCTGGCGGGTTCCCAGATCCCCTTCACCCCCCTGCGCCGGACGCTGGTGTGGAGCGGTGCCGCCCATCCCCAAAGCGAGCCCTGGGCTTGGTGGGTGGACCGGCCTTTCTATCTCCGCCCCGAAAGCGGCGGCCTGCTCATGTGCCCCTGCGAAGAGGCTGTGGTGCCCCTGCCCCCCCGCGGCCGCCAGCCGGATACCGATGCGGCCGTCCTCGAAGGTCTCTACGCCAGCCTGCGGGAACTGGCGCCCCACCTGGCGGAGCGCCCAGTTACCCGGTACTGGACGGGCCTGCGAACCTTCGCGCCAGATCGGCGCTTCGTCCTTGGCTGGGATCCCTGGAACCCAAGGCTCTTCTGGTCCGCGGGCCTGGGCGGCCATGGCATGACCAGCGGCCTGGCCGTGGGGGCTATGGCGGCCGCTGCCTTTCTGCGGACTGCCCCGACCGACCTGCTGGATCCCTCGCGTTTTCGCTGATGCAGAAGGGCCCGGGCAGAACCCGGGCCCCTCACTACTGGCTGCGCTTGATCAGATGGTGCCCGCGCTGCCCTTCTTCAGGCCTTCGCGGAACTTGTCCCAGTCCAGTTCCTTTTCCCAGATGGCCAGGACCACAGCCGCGGTGCAGTTGCCGATGTGGTTGGTGATGGCGCGCGCCTCGGACATGAACTTGTCGATGCCCAGGATCAGCGCCATGCCGGCCACGGGAATGCCCGGCACCACCGCCAGGGTGGCGGCCAGGGTGATGAAGCCCGAGCCCGTGACACCCGCGGCGCCCTTGCTCGTGATCATCGCCACCACCAGGATCCCCATCTGCTGGCCGAAGGTGAGCTCGATGCCCAGGGCCTGCGCGATGAAGAGCGAGGCCAGGGTCATGTAGATGTTCGTGCCGTCCAGGTTGAACGAGTAGCCGGTGGGGATGACCAGCCCGACGATGGATTTCGAGAGGCCCAGGTTTTCCATCTTCTCCATGAGCGGAATCAGCGCCGACTCCGAGGAGCTAGTCGCCAGCACCAGCAGGAGCTCGCTCTTGATGTACATGAGTACCCGGAAGATGTTGAACCCGGCGACCCGAGCGATGCCCCCCAGGATGACGAACACGAAGACCGCGCAGGTGGCGTAGAAGAGCACGATGAGCTGCGCCATGGGCACCAGCGAGCGCAGGCCGAACTTGCCGATGGTGAACGCGATGGCCGCGCCGGCGCCCAGGGGCGCCAGGTAGAGGATCTGGTGCATGACGCCGAAGAACATCTTGCTGACGTTCTCCAGCACGCCGATGAGGGGCTGCTTGTACTTGTCGTCCAGGGCGGCCACGGAGAAGCCCAGCAGCACCGAGATCAGCAGCACCTGGAGGATGTCGCCATCCGTGAAGGCGCTGAACATGGTCTTGGGGATCATCTTCAGCAGGTGCTCGGACAGGGTTAGGTGCTGCGCCTGAGCCACGTAGCTGGCCACGAGCTTGGGGTCCAGCTTGGCCGGATCGGCGTGGAAGCTGCGGCCGGGGCCGAACAGGTTGGCCATGGCCAGGCCGATGACCAGCGCGAAGGTGCTGACGATCTCGAAGTAGAGGAGGGCCTTGCCGCCCACCCGGCCCGCCTTCTTGATGCTGCCGGAACCCGCGATGCCCAGCACCACGCTGCAGAGGATCACCGGTGGGATGAGCATCTTGATGAGGTTGATGAAGCCGTCGGCGAGGGGCTGCATCTTCACAGCGACGATGGGGTAGAAATGCCCCAGCACGGCGCCGAGGATGATCATCAGGGCGACCCAGTTGTACAGTTTTGAAGCAGCACGCTTGATCATGTGGGATTTCCTTTAGAGAGAGGGCGAGGGACAGCCGAAGGCCGGTGCCTTGGACTGGGCCTGTAAATGGTTTCGGGTGGTGGTAAAACCCGGAAATGGTAGCCAAAGATCCTAAGGAATTGACCTCATGGTGATCTAAGGTTCCGGCCCCAGTCCGCTTTCGTAAGTTGATTCAGACTTTCGGAACTAAAGGAAGCAGCGCAGGTCATCCAGCCGAAACTTCTGGAGACAGAACCGGTGCACGGGCCGGCCCATGCCGCCATAGCTCGGTTCCATCCTCAACACCTTGCGGCCGCTGAGGAATTCCAGGTACTTGCGGACAGAGACCCGGCTGATCCCCACCTGGCTGGCCAGTTCTTCGGAGCTGAACCAGGGGGCCTCTGCGGGAAGTTCCAAGATGACCTGGCAGATCCGGCTGAGGGTGGCCCGGTCAAGGCCCTTGGGCAGGCCGGCCTCGCCGGGTGTCTCGCGGGATCGGCGGCTCAGGGCGGCATCCAGCTCCGTCTGGCTCAGGGACTGGTCGGCGTGGACCATGCGATGAGTCGCGCGGTAGCCCTCCAGGGCCTGTTGGAGGCGCTCGAACTCGAAGGGCTTGATGAGGTAGTCCACGGCGCCGAGCTTGAGGGCTTTGCCGATGGTCTTGGCGTCCCGGGCGGCGGTGACGAAGATGACGTCCACGTCGAGGCTCAGGCGCCGGATTTCGGCCATCAGGTCCATGCCCGTCTGGCCCGACATGAAGATATCCAGCAGCAGCAGGTCCACCGGCTGGGCCTGCAGGGCCAGCAGCCCTTCCTCGGCACTGCGGGCGGAGGCCACCACCTTGAAATCCGGAACGCGCTCCACATAGATGCGGTTGAGCTCCGCCACCATGGGTTCGTCATCCACCAGCACCACGCGGATCATGGGAGCACCTCACTCGGGAACAAGTGGATCGAAGCTTCGAAGACCGCACCACCCCCTTCCTTGTTCCAAGCCCGGAGCTGCCCCCCCCGGGCCTCCACGGTCCGGGCCGCCTGCCAGAGGCCGAAGCCCCGGTTTTCCCCCTTGGTGGAGTAGCCACGCTCGAACAGGCGCTCGATGTTGCCCTCGGGCAGGCCCGGTCCACTGTCTTCCACGGACAGCTGGAGCCATTCCCCTTCCTGCCAGAGGCCCAGGAGAATCTCCCTCGTGGGGGAATCCTGCAGGGCTTCCACGGCGTTCTCCAGCAGGTTGCCCAGGATGGTGACGATGTCGTGCGCCTCGGCATCCCCCGCATACCTCGGCACCGCCGTGTCCGCCTCCAGTTTGAGCAGGATGGCCCGCTCCCGGGCCTCGGAAAACCGCGCCAGGAGGAAGCCGGCCACCACCGGGTCCTTGACCCGCTGCAGCACGTAGCCCAGTTCATCATCCAGGCGGCCGGCAATGGCCGCCACATAGTCCTTGAGCCGTTCGTGCTCGCCCAGCTTCACCAGGCCGAGGATCACGTGCAGCTTGTTCATGAACTCGTGCGTCTGGGCCCGCAGGGCATCCGCGTAGTGGCGCACGCCGGTGAGCTGCTCGGCCAGGCGACTCACCTCGGTCTTGTCCCGGAAAGTGGCCACGGCACCCGCGATGCGCCCTTCCACCAGCACAGGCACGCGGCTGCTCAGGATCTTCAGTCCGTTGATTTCCCCTTCCTGGTCGTATTGGGATTCGCCGGTTTCCACCACGGCCCGCATCCCGATGAGGGGAATCACCTCATCATGCCGACGGCCGACCAGCGGCCCGTGGATGCCAGCCAGGGCGAACAGGCGAGAGGCCTCCTCGTTGACGAGGGTGATGGTCAGGTCGCGGTCCACGGCGATGATGCCCTCACGCACGGACTGCAGCAGGGCGCTGCGCTGCTGGAGCAGGGTGGCGATCTCGGAGGGCTCCATGCCCAACAGGTTTCGCTTGATGCGCCCGGCCACGTAGATGGCCCCCAGGATGCCTGCGCAGAAGCTGATGAACACACCCAGGCCCATCCGTTTCTGGACGCTGACCACCGTGTGGTCCAAGCCGGTCACCAGGATGCCCACGGCCACGGCGCCGATCTGGCGGCCATCCTCCGGATTCCGGACCGGCGTGAAGGCGCGCAAGGAAAGACCGAGAGTGCCATGGGCCGCGGACACGTAGGAGTGCCCCTTGAACACTTCCGCCTCGTCCCCGCCCGCGAACCGGGCCCCGATCTGGGCCGGGTTCGGATGCGAGAGGCGGATCTCCTGCATGTCCATGACCGTGACGTAGTCCACCTCTGTGCCCCTGCGAAGGCGTTCCGCATAGACCTGCACCGATGCCGCCGAGC
>JBBRZL010000128.1:0-10190 GCA_038236735.1 Holophagales bacterium
CCTGCTCCAGACCCTGTCGCGCCGCCATTGCTGGCTCCTCTGCTCCACCCATCTGGGCGAGATCAGCCAGTGGGCCCTGCGCCACACGCGCTTCCAGAACGCTTCCGTCCAGTTCGACGAGGAGCGGCTCGCACCCACCTATCGTCTGCTGCTGGGCCAGCCCGGCCAGAGCCGCGCCCTCACCATTGCCGCCAAGCTGGGGCTGCCGCGTGCGGTGCTCGACCACGCCGACAAGGTGCTGGGCCAGCGGGAACAGGACTGGCGGGACTTCCTCCGGGAACTGGAGGCGGAGCGCACCCGCCTGTTGGAGGCGACCGAGTTCCTCCAGCAGCAGCAGGCTTCCGCCGACAAGGACCGGGAGATCCTCCGCCGACGGGAGGAACAACTGCGCCTGGATCGCGAATCCTTCCAGCGGGACTCGAAGGAAAAGGTGGCCCGGGTGCTGGATTTCCTCGACCACGAAGGCAAACGGCTGATCCGGGAGTTGAAGGACCGCCAGAAGGCCGCGGAGGTAAACGCGGATCGGCTGGGCACCGAGGCTCACGAGCGGGTGAAGCAGTTGGCGCGACTCGCCGGGGCGGAACTGGCCCCCGCGCGGGGCCAGGCCAAGCCAGCAGCACTCCCGGAGGTCTGCGAAGGCGGCTATGCCCGCCACCGGGGCCTAGGGGTGGAAGGCAAGGTCATTGCGCTCAAGGGGGACCGGACCACGTTGGAAACCCCCCAGGGCCGCCGCCTGGAATGCCGGCTGGGCGAATTGGAACCCATCGGACCCAGGGAGACCATGCCAAAACTGGCCGGCAAGGTGAGGGTCCGGGCCGAAGTCCAGGAGGTGGAATCGGAGATCAACCTCATCGGCCGGGCCAGCGATGACGTGGACGGCGATGTCTACCGGTTTGTGGAGGAGGCCCTGGCCGCCGGGCGACGCTATATCCGCATCGTCCACGGCCACGGGACCGGAAAATTGAAAGCCGCAGTCCGGGAAGCGCTGCGTGGTCACCCAGGCATTGCCCGGGTGGAAGACGCTGCCCAGGCCCAAGGTGGCGCAGGAGCTACGCTGGTGACCCTGCGCTAGAGCTGGCCCCATCCATCGAAATTCAACTCCCCCGCCGGACAGTCCGAATCAGGATCATACGTGCTAAGGGGCTGACCATGGCTATCTGGAATAACCTCAACATTCGCAAGAAGCTGCTGTATTCGATCCTGGCCCTTGCGGTGGTGCTGGGTGTGGCCGCCACGGCCTTCTCCAGTTGGCGGCTCAGTTCTGCGCTCAATGACGGTTTGCGGCTCAAGGCCGGCAGCCTCGCCGGACTGATCTCGGACAACGTGCAGTCCGGTGTCCAGTTCGAGGACATGGGGCTGGTGGAGCGGGCACTGGACGGGCTGAAGGATGACGCCGACGTCACCCAGGCCGCCCTGGTCTCCCTGGATGCCACCACCAAGGCTCCCAAGGTCGTCACCAAGTCCAAGGCCAAGGCCTCCCAAGCGGACCTCACGCCCTTCGCGGAGGCCTTCCTCAAGGAGGCCAACACCAAGAATCTTTCCAGGGAGAACCTGGCCATCGAAAAGGACGGCTTCGTGGTCGTCGGCTCCCTCGTGAAGATCGACGGCGCCCCCACCAAGTCCTACGTGATGCTCCTGATCAACCGGGACCGCTTGCACAAGGACCAGTTGGGCGCCCTCCTGGGTATGCTCGTGCTGCTGATCGTGATCCTGGCGGCGGGAATGGGCGCCGCCTTCTTCCTGGGCAACGCCATCGTCACGCCCCTCGAGAACATCCAGAACCGCATGCGGGACATTTCCGAGGGCGATGGCGATCTCACGGCGCGTCTGGACGTCAACGGCACCGACGAGATCGCGGCGCTGGCCGGCCACTTCAACCGCTTCGTGGTCAATGTGCACCAGATCGTCCAGCAGGTGATGGCCATCTCCACCAACATCGCCTCGGGTTCCTTACAGATGTCTGCAGGCATGTCTGAGATGCACAGCACCGCCCAGAGCATCGCCGAAGCGGCCGAGAGCCAGAAATCCAGCGTTCTGGCCACGACGAACCGGGTGCAGGGCATCGCCGGGGCCTCCCAGGTGGTCAATACCAACGTCGCGGATGCCATGCTGGTGTTCGAGCAGGCCCAGCAGGCTGCGGCCAAGGGGGGCACGGCCGTCGGCAGCGCCATCACCGGCATGCAGGCCATCAACCAGAACTCGAAGCAGATCGGCAACATTCTCACCGTGATCACCGAGATCGCGAACCAGACCAACCTGCTCTCCCTCAACGCCGCCATCGAGGCCGCCAAGGCCGGCGAGCACGGCAAGGGCTTCGCGGTGGTCGCCGAGGAAGTCCGCAAGCTGGCTGAGCGCAGCGCCACGGCCGCCAAGGAGATCACGGCCCTGATCACCACTTCCAACCGCGCCATCGGGGACGGCACCAAGATGGTGAACACGGCTGGCGAGGCATTGACTAGCATCGAGAGCGCCATCACTGATTCCGCCGAGCGCATGAAGACCATCGGCGGTCAGAGCGAGACCCAGAGCCACGACAGCCAGTCTGTGGTGTCCGCCATGGGCAACCTCACGGCCATCGCCGAGCAGAACGCCGCCGCCATGGAAGAAATGGCCGCCACCATCAAGGAATCCACCCGCACCGTGGACGAGCTCAGCCAGCTGGCCGAACAGCTCAACTCCCTGGTCTCCAGGTTCCGGATCTAGATCGGCTCACCCAGCAACGGGAAGGCCCCGCAGCTGCGGGGCCTTCCCTTGTGCAGTGGGTTGACCAGATAACGTGGGCAGTCTGGAGCCTCGCAGAAAAGTGCGAGGCCCCCGGGTGACCCCGGGGGCCTCTCCTGCCCGCTCAGGCTCAGTACTTCAGGCGCACGCCCAGCTGGACTTCGCGAGTCCTGGTTTTGTCGACCGTGTTCAACTGCCCGAAGGTTGCAGACTGAATGCCTGTGACCGACGAACCCCACTTGGAGTTGGTCGAGTTCACTGAGAAATCGGCCTTGTTGAAGAGGTTGTAGACGTCGAGGATGCCCTCGACCTGGAACCGCTTGGAAATCTTGAAGGCCCGGGTGACCCGGAGATCGACCTGGGTAAAATTAGGCTGACGAAGGTCGTTGCGCGTGTGGTCGCCCAGGATGTGGTTGGCCATGTTGTCGCCGTTCAGGTCATTGGAGTAGTAGGCAGTGTAAGGCAGACCAGTCTGGAAGACGCCCCGGAAGGCCACATCCATATTGTCGCCCATGGGGAAGAAGAATACGGCGTTGGCCACGATGCGCCGGTCGCTGTCCCCGTAGCCGTAGTTGGAACCGGGGTTCTGGGGATCCTGGGTCTGGGAGGCACCCAGTTCACTGGTGAAGTCAGTGCTAGCGGAGGTGTAGGTCCCGCGCTCAAAGGAACCCGTGTCCTTGGACTTGGACCAGGTGGCATTGGCGAGGAAGCCAGTGCGCTCGTTCCAGGTCTTCTTGGCCGTGAAGCTGAGGCCGCGATAGTCTCCGTAGCCATCGGTCTTCACCAAGTAGACGTCGCCGAAGCCACCCACGGGGTTGCCGGGAACGGTGGCGGCGGGACCGAAGTTGACTCGGCGGCCTCCGATGATCGCGAACCCGGGGCGGTTGGCGGTGGTCCAGGCATTGTTGCTGGATGCGTAGCCATCGTTGTAGTACCCGCCAGCGATGAGGGTACCCGTGCCATCGAGCTGGCCCAGGTTGATGTTTTCGAAGCGCTGGAGGTGCTCGTACTTCACGTAGGTGGCGGTGACGCCCACGACGAACTTGTTGCCCAGGTCGTGCTCAAAGCCGAGGTTAGTCTTCTTGGACTGGGACAGTTTGTTGGCCGGGTCCCAGAGCGAAGTGGGGGAAGCGCCAGCGGTGAAGAGCCCACTGGTGGCGATGCTGGCGAGTTCAGCGTCCGTGGCCTTTCGGAGACTGGTCCCGCTCAAAAGGTTGCTGGCGCTGAGCAGACCCGAGTTGAACAGGGCCAGGTTGCCGGCATTTGCTTTGTTGAGTGCGAAGGAATAGTTGGTGATGATCTGGCCGTTGCCGGTCATGGTGTTGGAGTGCAGCAGCAGCGGGGTGGGGCTGGTGAAGACGCCGTAGCCGCCGCGAATCACGGTCTTGCCGTTGCCGTTCAGATCGTAGCTGAAGGCGAAGCGGGGATCCGTGGTGCTGCCACCGTACCCCTGGTCCAGGCCCTGGAAGTTTGGGTTCGGGTGGGGGTTGTCCGAGAAGGTCTGTTTGTTGCTTCTGATGCCCGCCGTGAGGGTGAGCCGCTTACTGAAGAGGCCAGAGTACTGGACCTGGCCGAAGAACCCATCGGTGCCGGTCTTCATGGGAATGCGACCATTGTAAGGGCTGACGGCGCCGGCATAGGTGATGCCGCCGGGAGTGCCAGCTGCCAGTGCGCCGTTGGCCCAGGCCGCGGCACCGGCGTAGCTGTCAAAGCGCCAGGAGCCGGCGTTGTTCTGGAAGAACTGGTTGTCCTCATCCACGCGGAGGAAGTCGACGCCGCCCTTCAGCTGAAGGTCCCCATGGTTCCAAGTGGTGGCACTGAAGAACTGCTTGGTGATCTCGTTGCTTTCCCGGGGCGTCGAAGTCTTGGTGCCGAAAGACATGTTGGTCCCCGTGACCGGGATCGCGATGGCCGGGGTACCAGGGGCGGCATTGCCGGTCATGGGACGGGCCTCGCGGGCGAACTGCAGGCGGCTCTCTGTGAACAGCTCGTTGGTCCAGATGTCGTTGGCTTCCAGCACCCAGCTGATGGACTGGACCCGGGTGGGGATGTTGTTGCTTTCGGCATTGTTGGGGCTGGCGCTGGTGTTCTGCAGGGTGTCCGTCATGTCCTGGAAGTTGGTACGCAGGACGAAGCGGTGATTGGCGCTGGCGACCCAGTCCAGGCGGCCGAAGTAGACCGTGTTGGTGTTCTCCATAGGGTAGGGGTGCGCGGGTACGCCGGCGGCAGGATTCCCGAGTTCCTGGCCCAGGGTGAGCCCGCTGCGGTTGGTGACGATGCCGCCCAGGGGAGAGGAGAGGAAGGCGTTGAGGTCCACCGCAGTGTTCCCGTCAACCGCTGCCGGGCCAGAGACGCTCGTGGGGGTGGGCGTGGCGGTGATCTTGCGGTTGTAGCGTTCGACGCCCACGAAGTAGAAGAGCTTGTCCTTGACCAGGGCCCCGCCGGCGTTGAAATTGATATTGGTGGAGTCGTTGGTCCGGACTAGACCACTGGAACTGCCGAAGGGCGGTTTTTGGGCTGGCTCTGTCCAGGCAGTCTTGCGCATCTGGTAGAGGGCGCTGCCGCTGAACTCATTGGTGCCGCTCTTGGTAATGGCGTTGATGGTGGCCCCGGCCTGGGCGTACTGCACATCGAAACCGTTGGTGACGACCTGCAGTTCCTTGATGGTGTCAGCGCCGAAGATGAAGGGGGTGTAGACACCGCCGCGCTGCTCGTTGAAGAAGGCGGAGTTGTTGCTGGCACCGTCAATCTGGATGGCGTTGAAGATCTGGCGGCCACCTTCCACCACCAGGCGGGCCGGGCTGCCGGAACCGGGCGTGACACCCGGGGCGAGTTTGGCGATATCCGTGAAATTGCGGGTAACCAGAGGGATGGATTGCACCAGGCTCTGATCGATGGTGGCCACGGTGTTCACCTGGGTGGCATCGATGATGCTGGCGCCAGCCACCACTTCAACGGTGGCACCGACCTCGGAGGCTTCCAGGACGGGGCTGACGTTGGCGGAGTTTCCGAGCGTCACCCGGAGACCCGCTTCCTTCACGGGCTTGAAGCCCGGGGCAGAAAAGACGACGTCGTAGAGGCCGCTGGGCAGGAGTGGGAACGTATAGTCGCCGGCAGCGCCGGTGCGGATAGTCCGACCAGCCCCAGTCTCAATGTTGGCGACGCGCACCGTGGCGCCGCTGATGACGCGGCCAGCGCGGTCCTTGACGACACCCCGGAGGGCGCCGGATGTCTGGCTGGTCTGGGCCGAAGCGACGACGGCACAGGCCAGGGCCGTGAGGGTGAGGGTTGTGAACCTTCGGTTCATTGAGTCGCTCCTGGGCCAGGAAAGGCCGCGGGTGGGTTGCAGGGGACCGTGGGCGGATGCCTTCACGAGGTCCGCAGCGGGTTGGGGGTGGCCCAGGATCACCCAATTCCACCAGGAAACTCCAGTGACAATTTTGTGTGAAAAGTTCTCAGAAAAATTCGACAAACGGACCACCGAAATGACCTTTATTGGCTCGAAGCTTAGGAATCAGACCAGGTTCCGGGCCTTCATGAAACTGACGAAGCCGAAATCCCCATCACTGATATGGTGTTTCAGCCAACCTTCCATGAACGTCGGCACCATCATGGCCATGGCCTGGTCGCTCTCCCGGAACCTCACGAGCAGTTCATTCAGGCTGGTGAGCATTGAAGCGTGTTCGGCCAGGTGCTGGGGCAGGTCCGGATAACCCACTTTGACCATATGGGCTTCCTCGGATGCGAAATGGCGCTCGGAACAGGTCACGAGGTCCTGGAGCAGAGCCTCGATCTCGACGCGATTGGCGGCCTCCAGGACCAGTCGACGCAGGCGGTTGACGATCTGGAAGAGTTCCTGATGCTGCTCATCGATGATGCGGATCCCGGTGCTGTAGCGGAGGTTCCAGGCAACGTCCATGATCCGGGAGCCCCTTCTGGAAGGTCTTTTGAAAACAATAATTGATGAGCATTGTTTGAAAAAAAAGCATCTATGCCGCTTGTCGAATGTAGGTTTTATGGATCACAAGATCAAGTAAAAATCCAAAGATTCTGCAGGCAAGTCTTTCACTCACCCTTGAGCGTACCGGGCGCCCGTCCTTCCAGGCAGAAGGGCCCTATGCGGGGCCCTTCTGCCTGGAACCGGTGGTCGGACTCCGGTGCCCGCCGCGCGGCTGGCTGCGACCGCCCCTGTTCCAGCGCGCCTGACATCAAGTCAGGCACGCTGGGGGGCTACCGTCACACCATGCGCGATTTCGAGTCCGACCACGAAGCAGAAGGGCCCCTGCAGGGCCCGTTTGCTGGTACCGGTGGTCGGACTCGAACCGACACTCCTTTAGGGGGAAACGGATTTTGAGTCCGTCGCGTCTGCCATTTCGCCACACCGGCCAGAAGGGCCAGGATAACGCATTGGCGGGGGTTCTCAAAGCCGCCACCCGGCTTGGCCGGGTTGTGGCGCGGTGGGCAGGGGGTGTGCGCGCAGCGCGTAACCCCCTGAGAGACTCAAAGCGCCGTCAGGGGGATCCTGCGGCCAGCGCCGAAGGCCTTGGGGCTGACCTTGAAGGCGAAGGGCAGCTGGCGCCGCTTGAACTCGGTGCGGCGGAGGAGGCCCAGGATGCGCGGCAGGGCCGCCCGGGCCTGGGCCAGGGCCGCATCTTCCAGGAGCAGAGCCAGATCGTCCGCCAGGCCTTCCTCGGGGCGCTGGGCTTCGAGCGCGGCGCCGAGGATGGCATCCAGCTGGGCATAGGGCAGCAGGCTCGCCTCGTCTGTCTGTCCCGGTCGCAGCTCCGCCGTGGGTGCGCGTTCCAGCACGCCGCGCGGTACCGCCTCGCCCAGATCCCGGGCCACCGCGTAGACCCGTCCCTTGAGGCAGTCGCCCAGGGGCGCAAAGACGCCGATGCCATCGCCATAGAGGGTGAAGTAGCCTGTGGCGGCCTCGCTCTTGTTCCCGGTGTTCAGCACGGCCACCCGATCGGTGCCCAGGCGGCGATGGATCTCTGGCTCCGAGGTGAGTGCCAGGAGCAGGCTGCCCCGGCTGCGGCTCTGGAGGTTCTCGTCGGTGAGGCCGAAGCTCCGGTTGGGAAAGGCCTGCTGCAGCGAGGCGGCAAAGCCGTTGAAGGGCGCCTCCGCATCCAGGCTGAGGAAACCCAGGCCGAGGTACCGGGCCTGCTGCTCCGCCAGGAACGCACTCTCGGTGCTGCTGAACCGCGTGGGCAGAGCCACGCCAAATACCCGATCCGGGCCGAGGGCCTCCACGGCGATGGCCGCCGCCACGGCGCTGTCGATGCCGCCCGAAAGGCCGAGGATCAGGGCCTCCAGCCCCTGCTTGGCCAGGTTGTCCCGCAGCCCCGTGACCAGGGCCCGGTGCAGCCACGGACCGTCCTCCGCGTCGTGCCAGGGGGCGCCGGGCAGCTCGGTGTCGACCATCAATGGGCCGGCATGAAACGCAGCGCTGCCCTGCCAGCGGCCATCGGGCTGCGCCAGGCCAGAGCCGCCGTCGAAGAGAAGCCAGCTTTCCGCGCCCACGCGGCTGGCGTAGGCAATGGGAATGTGGTGCTTCTGTGCCAGGCCTGGCAGAAGGCGTCGGCGCTGGCTGTCCTTCGAGGGGATGGCCCAGGGCGCGCTGCGACCGGGTGGCAGGTAGCTGCCCAGGGCGCTGGGGCTGGCGCTGGCGTTGAGGATCAGCGTGGCGCCGGCGGCGGCAAGGTCCGCGATGGGATCCACGCCATAGCCCACCGGTGCGTTGCCCAATTGCGGATCCGCCCAGAGATCCTCACAGATGGAGAGGCCGATGCGGTGCCCCCCGAAAAGCACCAGGGGCTGCGGAGCCGGATCGGGTTCGAAGTAGCGGTGCTCGTCGAAGACGTCATAGCTGGGCAGCACCCGCTTGTGGGCGCAATGCCTCAGGGCACCGCCCTCGCACCACCACAACTCATTCCACAGCCGCTCAGAGGGCGCGGGCCGCGCGGTGCCGAAGAGCAGTGGCACCGAGCCGGAGACGGCCGCCAGTCGCCAGGATTCCGCCTCGACCCTGCGCCGCATCCCCGGCTCCCAGAGCCGGTCCTCCAGCAGATAACCCGGGATGGCCTGTTCCGGCGCCAGGACCAGCTCGGCGCCGGCGGCGACCGCCTCGGCATAGGCCGACTCCACCTTGCGGCCATTGCCTTCGGGATCCCCAAGGCAGGCATTGAGCTGGAGGAGAGCGATCTTCACGCGGCGCCTCCTGTGCTGCACCCTTCGGGCTTCAGCTTCGCCAAAGTGGCACTTCGCTCCTGCTTCATGCTCATGGTACCAAGTTACCAGTTACCAGCGGATCTCCGCGCAAGTGCCACCCTCGGGCCGGGACGACAGATTCAGGTCGGCCCCCTGCGCATTGAGCCACTTCAGGGCCAGGGGCAGGCCCAGGCCCGTGCCGTCCGGCCGACTGCTCTCGAAGGGTCGCAGCATGCGCAGGGCTGCATCCCCGGACAGGCCCGGTCCCTCGTCCAGGATCTGCAACCGACCCTCGTCGATGCGCACCAGCACCCGACTCCCCAGGGGCGTGGCCTGGCAGGCATTCTCCAGCAGGTTCACCAGGGCCTGATGCAGCAACACCGGATCACCCACGGCAGCCCCCCGCCCTTCGCACAGGAGCGTGCGCCCCTGGCTGACGGGACGGCGTTTCAATTCCCCCAAGGCCTGGGCCACAGCCTCCTCGAGCCGCAGGTCCTCGGCGGCCGGCTCCAGCGGTTTCGCCCATTGCAGGAACCGCTGGACCAGCCGTTCGAGGTCCTCCGTCTCCTCAAGCAGGGTCGCGGCGGCATCCGTGTGGCCAGCGCGTTGCAACAGCTGCCCCTGGCCCTTCAGCACGGCCAGGCCGTTCTTCAACTGGTGGGCGACGCCGGCGGTCATCTCGCCCAGTTCCGCGAACCGCTCGCGAAGTTGCAAGCGGCGTTCCTCCACCTCGACCGCAGTGACATCGTCGAACAGCACGAGGGCACCGATGCGGTCCGGGGCCTCGATGCGCTGGAGGCGCCAGCGACGACCACTGGCGCCGAGACGCCGGGCTGGGCCGGGCTCGGAATCCAGCACCTCCCGAAGCCAGGGGAAAGGCTCCAGCACGAAGGCCGCCTCGAGACCCACCACGCCTGGCTTCACGCCCAGCAGCTCCTGGCCGCGGCGGTTCAGCGCCGCCAGCCGCTGGCGCTGATCCACCCAAAGCAGCCCCGTGGGCAGCGCATCCAGCAGCCGTTCATGCACCGTGCGCAGTTCTCCCAGCGAGGCGGCCAGCTCGCCCCGTTCCCGCAGGCTGCCGGACACCGCGGCGAGCAGCAGGGTTTCGGGATCGCCGCTGGCGCGGCGTCGCAACCGCAGCCACCGGAACAACAGGACCAGCAAGCCACCCAGCACCGTTCCGATGGGGACGGCCAACACCAGCCAGGCGAAGATGCGGGGATGCATGCCCTCAGGTTAACCTGGGGCCATGGACAGAC
>JBBRZL010000129.1:0-10139 GCA_038236735.1 Holophagales bacterium
GTGAAGCCAGCCTCGCCTTCCGCGTGGCGGTGCCCAGCTACCGGCACGAAGGGCAGCTGCGGACCCAGGTCCGCTTGGTGGGCCTGGAAAAGGCCTGGCGGGACCTCGACGCACCCCTGACGCGCTACCAGTCTCTCCCGGGCGGCACCTACCGCTTCGAGGCCCGGGCCGCCCAGCCCGATGGCGACTTCGGTCCCGTTGTCAGCCTGTCCTTCCGGGTGTTGCCGCCCTGGTGGCGCACCTGGTGGGCGCGCACGCTCTGGGGGCTCGCCGCTTTGGGACTGCTGCTGCTCATCGTCCGCCTGAGGGTCGCGAGCCTGGCCCGGAGCAAGGCGGAACTGGAAGCCCTGGTGGCCTCGCGGACCACGGAATTGCAGGCTCGGAACGGGGAACTCACGGCAGCTCTCGGGCAGGTGAAGCAGCTCTCCGGCCTGCTGCCGATCTGTGCCTCCTGCAAGAAGATCCGGGATGACAAGGGCTACTGGAACCAGCTGGAGCACTACATCAGCGATCACTCCGAGGTCGACTTCTCCCACGGTATCTGCCCGGAGTGCGTGGGAACCCTGTTCCCGGCCTATGCGGCCCGGCACGAGCAGGAAAGCGGTAAGCACTCCCGCTAGTCCAGAGGCCATCCTTCGGTCCAATCAGCCGCGCGCCTCGATCTCTAGGCGGCGCGAAGCGACCGCTTTTCGTTGCTTTGTCTGCGAACCCGTCTAATGTTTGAGCCAACAGCGCCTATCGGTTTCACTTCATGTCCACGCCAACCGGGCTCCTGCGCTGGGGCCGCCACAGATCAACGCATTGAGGGTGCACCGATGGCCGAAGACACGCTGACCATCCTCCTCGCCGGTGGCAGCGGGTCGCGTCTGCAGCCGCTGACGGCCGATCGCGCCAAGCCCGCCGTGCCCTTCGGCGGCAAGTACCGGGTCATCGACTTCCCTCTGTCCAACTGCCTGCATTCCGGGCTGCGCCGCATCCTGGTGCTGACCCAATACAAATCCCACTCCCTGCACAAGCACCTGCGCGATGGCTGGTCCATCTTCAACCCCGAATGCGGCGAATTCATCACGGTGGTGCCGCCGCAGATGCGCACCGGCGCCTTCTGGTACGCGGGCACGGCGGATGCGATCTACCAGAACCTGTTCCTGCTGGAGCGCAGCTCCGCAAAAAAGGTGCTGATCCTCGCCGCCGACCACATCTACCGCATGGACTATGCCGCGCTGCTCAGCGCACACGACGAGAAGGCCGCCGGCCTGACCGTCGCCTGCATGAAGGTGCCCCTCGGGGAGGGCAGCGCCTTCGGCATCATGGCCATCGACGCAGAGCAGCGCGTCATCGACTTCGAGGAGAAGCCCGAGCGTCCGCAGCCCATCTTCGGCGAGCCGGACACCGCCCTGGCGTCCATGGGCATCTACGTCTTCCCGAAGGACCTGCTCATGGAGGAGCTGCGGGCCGATGCCTTGCGGGAAGACTCCAGCCACGATTTCGGGAAGGACCTGATCCCCCGCCTGATCAACACCCACAAGGTCTTCGCCTATGAGTTCGGCGGGCTCCGGGGCCGGGTCACCCAGGACCGCTACTGGCGGGACGTGGGCACCCTCGACGCCTACTACGAGGCGAACATGGACCTCCTCAAGCCCGTACCGCCGCTCGACCTGTATCAGCGCGACTGGGCCATCCGCACCTACCACGGCCAGAACCCGCCAGCCCGCATGGTGCCCGGTGCCGGGGGCAAGGATGGCCTGCTCACCAACTCCATCGTGGGTGCCGGCACCGTGATCATCGGCGGCATCGTGCGCCATTCCAACCTGGCCTCCCGCGTCTACATCCATGAAGACGCGGTGGTGGAGGATGCCATCCTGTTCGACCACGTCACCGTCGGCCGGGGCGCAAAGCTGCGCCGTTGCATCGTCGACAAGGACGTGCACATCCCCGCTGGCGAGACCATCGGCTACGATCTGGAGCGGGACAGCCGCTTCACCCGTTCGGAGAAGGGCATCGTCGTGGTGCCGAAGGAATACCGGTTCGAGTGAAGGCGCCCGGCCACAACGACCCTTGCTGGAAAGAGGACGATGCTCATTGAAGAGGCGGTCCGGTTCCTGGCCCAGATCCCCCCCTTCCAGTTCCTGGAGGGGCCGCTGCTGCGGGAACTGGCCCAGAGCCTGACCATGGCCTTCCATCCCAGGGGCGCCGTGATCCTGCAGCAGGACGGGCCGGTCAGCGACCACCTCCAGATCATCCAGAAGGGCGTGGTCAAGATCACCGTCCGGCCCAAGGGCGGGGGCGACGAAGTGGTCGTGGACTATCGGGAGCGGGGTGAGACGTTCGGGCTGGTCTCCCTGATGGGGGGACAGCAACGGACCACTATCGTCGCCCTCCAGGACACCATCTGCTACCTGCTGCCCAAGGCGCGGCTGAACGAGCTGGTGGGCAGCCATCCCGCCATCACCGAGTACCTGCTCCAGTTCCATCTCACCAAGTATTTGGACATGACCACCCGGGAGATCCAGGGCAAGAGCCTGGTCATGGAGAGCAGCGACCACCTGTTGTTCACCGCCCAGGTGGGGGAGATCTGCCAGCGGTTCACCACCATCGTCGAAGCCGACACGACCCTCCGCCAGACGGCCCGCAGGATGGTGGAAGAGCGGCAGAGCGCGGCGCTGGTGGTCGGCCCGAGCGGGGAACCCATCGGCATCCTCACCGATGCGGATTTCCGTGCCAAGGTGGTGGCCGAAGGGCAGCCCATCGATGGCCCCGTCTCCCGGGTGATGAGCCATCCCGTGGTTTCGGTGGACGAGAAGGATCCGTGTTTCGAGGTGATCCTCAAGATGCTCCAGTGCGACATCGACCACGTGGCGGTCACGCGGGCAGGCGCCATCCGGGGGGTGGTGACCAACCATGACTTCCTGGTGCTCCAGGGGCGGAGCCCGCTGGCCTTCTCGGAGGACATCGAGCGGCAGTCGACCCTCGAGGGCCTGGCGCCGGTATCGCGGAAGGCCTTGACCATCATCGGCGCGCTGCTCCGGGAGGGCACCCGGGCCACGAACATCATCCGGATCATTTCGGAACTGAACGATCGCGTGGTGCGGAAGGTGCTGGAACTGGCGGAGCGGGAGTTCGGGCCGCCGCCCGTGCCCTACTGCTGGCTGGCCCTGGGCAGCGAGGGGCGCAAGGAGCAGACCTTCCGCACGGACCAGGACAATGCCCTGGTCTACGCCGACGTGTCGGACAGCCAGCGGGCCCGGGTCGGAGACTATTTCCGCCGCTTCACGGTGTTCATGCGCAGTGGCCTGGTGCAGTGCGGCTTCGAGGCCTGCCCGGCCAACTACATGGCCAGCAACCCCGACTGGTGCCAGCCAATCTCTGTGTGGAAGCGGTACTTCACGACCTGGATCTCGGAACCCACTCCGGAGGCGGTGCTCAAGTCCCTCATCTTCTTCGATTTCAGGCCCCTGCACGGGGACGAGGCCCTGGCCTGGGAGCTGCGGGAACACTTCCGCGGCCTCATCCCCGACTACCCGGTCTTCCTGGGCTTCCTGGCCAACATGCTGGTCCGGAACCGGCCGCCCATCGGGTTCTTCGGCGGCGTGGCCGTGGAGCGCAGCGGGGAGCACAAAGATGGCCTCAACCTGAAGATCAAGGGGGTGGCACCTCTGGTGGACATCGCCCGCCTCTTCGCCCTTGAGAAGGGGCTCCAGGCCGCCTCCACCACGGAGCGGCTCGAGGCGCTGCGGGGCGGCACGAGCCTCATCGCGGAGCTCGTGGACGAACTGGAATATGCCTTCGAGTTCATCACCCTGCTCCGGGTGCACCATCAGTTCCGGCAGCTGGAGGCCGGCGAACCCATCGACAACTTCATCCGCCTGGACGACCTGAGCAACCTGGAGCGGCAGTCGCTCAAGAATGCCTTCCGCCTGATCATCCGCATCCAGGATCTGGTCATGGACCGCTACAAGGCCTTCATCATCTGAGGCGGGAGCATGGGACTTCTGGACTGGGGCAGGGAGCAGCTGGGCTGGGGCCGATCCGGCCCGGGCCTGCCGATCCAGGACCTCCGGTACACGGTGCTCGATACGGAGTTGACCGGCCTCGACGAACGGCGGGACGACATCGTCTCCATCGGGGCCCTCCACATGCAGGGGGGGCGCATCGAGCTGGGCCATGCCTTCCAGGAGCTGGTGAACCCCAAGGCCGTCCTGGATGGTCGCACCGTCGTCATCCACGGCATCACGCCCTCGCAGCTGGAGGCGAAGCCGCCCATCGGGCCCGTCCTCGCCGACTTCATGCGTTACGCGGCTGGCACGGTCCTCGTGGGCCACTGCCTCGCGCTGGACCTGGCCTTCCTCAATCGGGATGCCCGGCGGTTGAAGGTAGCCCCGTTCCGGAACGCGGCCATCGACACCCTGTCCCTGTATGGTTGGCTGCGGCAGCGGTCCGCCGATCATCCCGCTTTCTCTTTGGACCTGCCGGGGCTGAGCCTCTTCGACCTGGCCGCAGCCTTCGAGATTCCGGTCGAGCAGGCCCACACGGCCCTGGGGGACGCCTTCGTCACGGCCCAGCTCTTCCAGCGATTCCTGCCCTTTCTGGGCCACGCGGGCGTCCAGGACCTGGCCAGCCTTTGCCGGGTGGGGAACCCGGCGCGCCCCGTCGCGAACCTCACGGCGCCGGCCGGACACGCGCACTTCTAGGTAGAACTGCATTCAGCCGGTGATGGACGGTGATTCCAGTGATGGCATTGTCCAGAGACAGCCTGGGCTCCACTCATACGAATTCGCCTTCAATCATTAAGGATTCACCAAGGAGACACGGAGCGCACGGAGGGCGATCGTCCCGGCTGGCTTTGCGGATGCATCCAGGCGCGGGCGGAGTCCGCGCGTTGGCGCGGCCCTCCGCCCGCGCCTGGATGAGGGGCCGCACGCGCCCCCTGGGCGCGTCGCGCCCCGCGAAGCCGGTTGAGGTGGGTGGACGGATGACACGGAGAACGGCCATGGGTCCCTCCGTGTGCCCCTTCTCAGTGTTCTCTGTGTTTCTGTGATGAATCTTTATTTTTGATCGCGACCTGGCATCAGGGGCACACTGAGTGACTTCCGGCATGGCCGGAAGCCGCCGACGGCGGGCCCAGGTGGGAATGACCTTGGCTCTATCACCGTAATCACCGTCCATCACTGGCTAAGAATTCTTTCGCCGGCGCTCTCGCACGAAGGGCGCAAGGTCCAGACGGAGTTGGGTCAGCCCCTTCCGTGGCCGCTGTGGAGGCGTGGCGCTTATGAATTCCCGGATAACTTAAAAAGGCCGGGGAGTGGAGCTCCCCAGCCTATTGATTCCCTTCCAGTATGGTTGCGGACGCTCAGTGTTTGCCACCCACGGAGGCGCCGAAGCCGGTCTGACCCCGGACGTACTGGTCCTCGAAGGCCTCGATCTCCGCCTTGGCGCGGTCGCTGCCGTCGATCTTGGAGAAGAAGTAGGCGAATGCGAAGGCGATGGGCATGGCGAAGAGGGCGGGCTGCGTGTAGGGGAAGAGGGCCTTGGGGAAGTGGATGACGTCCACCCACACCGACTTCGAGAACAGCACGAAGAGGAAGGCCGAGATCAAGCCGCCGTAGCCACCCCAGAGGGCTCCCCTTGTGGTCAGGCCCTTCCAGTACATGGAGAGGATGAGCACCGGGAAATTCGCCGCAGCTGCCACGCCGAAGGCGAGGCCCACCATGAAGGCGATGTTCTGCTTCTCGAACAGGATGCCCAGGACGATGGCGATGAGGCCCAGGCAGATGGTGGCCACCTTGGAGACCTTGATCTCGGTGGTCTCCGAGGCTTTGCCCTTCATGATGACGCGGGCATAGAGGTCATGGGAGATGGCAGAGGCGCCAGCCAGGGCCAGGCCCGAGACCACGGCCAGGATGGTGGCGAAGGCCACCGCCGCCAGGAAGCCCAGCAGCAGGTTGCCGCCCACGGCCTTGGCCAGGTGCATGGCCACCATGTTGCCGCCGCCGATGAGGGCGCCCTTGATGTTGCCGCCCACGAAGAAGGAGCCGTTCTGGCCGACGATGATGATGCCGGTCAGGCCCAGCAGGAAGATGACGTTGAAGAAGTAGGACACGAAGCCCGAGGCGTAGAGCACGGACTTGCGGGCCTCCTTGGCGTTGGTGACCGTGAAGAACCGCATCAGGATGTGGGGCAGGCCGGCGGTGCCGAACATGAGGCCCAGGCCCAGCGAGATGGCCGTCACGGGGTCCGCCAGGAGGCTGCCCGGATACATGAGCTTGGGGCCGAGCTTGTGCACGGCCGTGGCCTGAGCCACCACGTTGCTGTAGGAGAAGCCGAAGCGGCTCATGGCCAGGATGGCCACCAGGGTGCCACCCACCAGCAGCATGCAGGCCTTGATGATCTGCACCCAGGTGGTGGCCACCATGCCGCCGAAGATCACGTAGACCATCATGAGGAGGCCCACACCGAAGATGGCGATCTTGTACTCCAGGCCGAAGAGCAGCTTGATGAGCTGTCCGGCGCCCACCATCTGGGCCAGCAGGTAGAAGCAGACCACGGTCAACGACGAGATCGCGGCCATGGTGCGCACCTTGCCCTGATCGAGGCGATAGGCCGTGATGTCCGAGAAGGTGAAGCGGCCCAGGTTCCGCAGGCGTTCGGCCATGAGGAAGAGGATGATGGGCCAACCGGCGAAGAAGGCCAGCATGTAGATGTAGCCATCGTAGCCCTGGCCATAGACCATGGCGCTGAGGCCCAGCAGCGTGGCAGCGGACATGTAGTCGCCGGCGATGGCCAGGCCGTTCTGGAAGCCGGTGATGCCGCCCCCGGCCGTGTAGAAGTCGGCGGTGGACTTGGTGCGGCTGGCCGCCCAGTAGGTGATCCCCATGGTCAGGGCCACAAAGAGGCAGAACATGATGATGGCGTGCCAGTTGGTGGGCTGCTTCTCCTGGATGCCGTCCAGGGCCGGGCCCGCGTGGGCCAGGACGGAGGTGGCGAGCAGGCCCAGGGCCCTGCCGAATCGGATCAATCCGCGCATCACTTGTTCTCCTTCCAGGCGTCCTTGATGAGGTCCTGGGTCAGTTCATCGAACTCGCCGTTGGCTCGGTGCACGTACACCGCCGTGAGGATCCAGAAAAAGATGAACATGAAGAACTCGACGGCGACCCCGATGGTCACCATGGAACCCTGCATGATGGGACGGCCCAGGACGGCCGGCTTGAAGGCCACCACCAGCACGAAGCCGTAGAACATGGCCAGCACGATGAAGGCCAGGGTCCAGGCGAACCGGCTGCGTCGCGCGACGAGCCGCTGGAACTTGGGATTGGTGCGCATGTGCTCGTACATCTCGCTGCTCATGGCAGGATTCCCTCCTATGAAGGTGAAGACCTACCCCAGCCGAAGGCCGGAGAGATCCGTAGCGTGGTGATGGGGTGGTGAGCTTGGAACCATCATAGAGAACCCGCGGAAATTAACACGCGGGCCTAAGTCACAAGTCCCCGGGGTGGGAAGAGCGGGGCGGGGGATCGAGACTTAGTCGCTTCAGGGGCACTCGCGTCCACGCCCAAACGGAAAACGGGGCCACGCTGGCCCCGTCCTCTCCCTGCCACCACCAGACCAGGCCACGAAGCTGCCGGTCCACTCACTGAGCCCCCAGGATGGGCGGGGGATGTTGCGGCGCGGGAATGGGGGTGTAACGGGTGTGGTGAATGTTCGGGAAGAAAGGTGGTTCGGGTGCGCTCAGTCCTGCCGCGTCCAGAGACTTGGACTGGCTTTGGGTGGGGCTGAGGTCACTCAGTGCTCCGGTTGGATCAGGCTGACCTGGGCGTCGATCTCGGTTTGGAGGGCCTTGGCGACCTGAAGCAGGGATTCCCGGCCCGTTTCTTTGCCCGCGTCCAGCAGGTGGTGCACCAGGTTCTCGGCGAGATCGAAGGAGATGTGCAACTGCGGTGAAGTCGGGTTCGACATGAGACCTCCAAGGAAGGGCCGGGACCCAAGGATAGGTAGAACCCTCATTGACGCCATGAATTATTCAATGGGTGGGTCGAAGAAAGAGGGCAGGGGGGTCGCCGACTGGAGAGGCCTGTGGGCCATCCGAACCATCCTACCAACAGAGATCCTGGTGAATGGTCAGCGGAACATACCCGAGTTGAAGGTCACGAAGGTGGCCAAAAGGAACAGCAAGCCCACCAGGCGGGCGGTGCCTTGTTTGCCGGCGGCCAGGGCCTTCGGAGTCGACTCTGAAAGGCCGAACAGAACCACCACGAGAGCTAGCTTCACGGAGAGCCAAGTCTGGGCGAAGGGTCTTGCTCCTGCCCTCTGAAGCAAGAATGCCAATCCCAGCCCTGCGAGGGCCCCGAGACGGAAGCCCCAGGCAACCAATCGGGACCAGAGGATAGCCGCTAACCCCTTCCGGTCTTTCTCCTGAACTGAAATCACAAGGCACGACACGAGCCCTCCGCCTGCCATTGCGACTCCAAGAAAGTGGATCCAGCGAAGAGAGTCGTAGGCGCTGGGTAAGTTCATCGAGACCTCTCGAGCAGGGATGGGTGGATGGCCGACGAAGCGGGGGTGACCACCATTTCAACGGTTCAGTCAGCTCACCGGGTCTGCTCCGTGCAGAAAGATCGGCTTCGCTGGCCTATAGAAGAATACCAGACCTTTTTAGTCAAGATGTGATCTTGAGCACGCCGGAACCGATGGATCCTGGATCCGTGGGAGGGATCCCCAGAGGAGCCAAGATGAACGTGGACCTGCAAAACAAGGTGGGCGATTTAGTGAAAACATGGCCCGAGGCCATGCGGTACTTCGAGGGTGTGGGCATCGACTATTGCTGTGGTGGACATAGGACCCTGGCAGAGGCGTGTGCCCTTGCGGGTGTGGCTCCTGAAGCGGTCACGGAGGCCCTCGCGGCCCTGCAGTCATCGTCCTCCGTCGGCCCCTCCGCCGCCGACTGGGAGAAGGCCACTCTGACCGAACTGACCGATCATCTCGTGGCCACCCATCATGCCTACCTGAAGACTGAACTGCCCCGCCTGGACAAGCTCGTCACCAAGGTGGTCGAGGTCCACGGCGAACGGCATCCGGAGTTGGCCCAGGTCTACGACACCTTCCAGGCCCTGCAGTCCGACCTGATGCCCCACATGATGAAGGAAGAACAGATCCTCTTCCCCTTCATTCAGGGCATGGAACACGGACAGGGAGGCGGGGGTTGTTTCGGCACGGTGCAGAATCCAATTCGCATGATGGAGGCGGAGCATGTGACCGTCGGTAACCTGCTGGCTGATCTCCGCAGCCTCACGAACGCCTACCAAGTGCCGGCGGATGGCTGCGCGACTTTCCAGGCCCTCTACCTGGGCCTGGCTGAACTCGAGTCCGACACCCACCTACACGTGTTCCTGGAGAACCAGATCCTCCATCCGCGGGCGATCGCAATGGAAGCAGGCGTACAGGTCTGAATCGTTTGACACGTGTTGGCAGGTTGAGTCTCACACCCAATAAATCGAAACATGCTTCTGAGGAGCATCCATGAACACCCCAAGTCACGACTCGTCGCCCATTTCCCACTGGTGGAGACAGGCGGTGATCCTGGTCATGATCATCGGCTTCAGCTTACTGACGCTGGTCACCGTCAAGACCTACGCGGGTGCCCCCCCGATCCCCGGCCAGGTCGTTGATGGGGCCGGGCGGGTCCTCTTTACGGGCGACGACGTGAAGGGCGGGCAAGACGTCTTCTTCAAGTACGCCCTCATGGAACATGGCACCCTCTGGGGCCATGGGGCCTATCTGGGGCCGGACTACACGGCGGAATACCTGCATCGGCTGGCGGAAATCGGGCGGGACACCCTGGCCCAAAGCCGATACGGCAGGGCCTTCAAGGAGCTTCCCCAGGGCCAGTCACTGGAAATCGCCGAGACCCTGAAGCTTCAGCTCAAGGAAAACCGGTACCGCAAGGGCGACGATACTCTGGTGTTCTCCGAAGCCGAGGCGGCCTCCCTGCGCCTTCAGGAACCAGAGTGGAAGGCCTACTTCCGGGGTGAGACCCCCGCACCTGGCCTCCCGAGTCGTTACATCCAGGACGAGACGGAGCTGAACCGGCTCAACGCCTACTTCGCCTGGGCCACCTGGGCTACTGTGGCCAAGCGCCCCGGGACCGA
>JBBRZL010000130.1:0-10121 GCA_038236735.1 Holophagales bacterium
CACCATTCTGAACCTGGGCGCGGGGCTGGACACCAGGCCATACCGCATGGAGCTACCAGCATCGCTCCGCTGGATCGAAGTGGATTACCCTCACGTCATCGAGTTGAAGGAAACCCGTCTTTTTGGGGAGACACCGCGGTGCCGACTGGAGCGGGCAAGATTGGATCTTGCCGACGTTGATGCCCGGCGGACATTGCTCGACGAAGTGGCAGCCCAATCAAAAAAAGTCCTCGTATTGACAGAGGCAGTCACCCCCTATCTTTCCGAGGATGCGGTTGCCTCCCTCGGGGCGGACTTGGGGGCACATGAGTCGATAAGATATTGGGTCGTAGACTATTTTTCCCCGGCGTCGTATGAATACCGGCGGCGAAGTGGTATGAGCAAGTCGATGGTGAACGCGCCGTTCCTGTTTGAGCCAGAGGACTATTTCGGGTTCTTTTTACGGATCGGCTGGAAGCCGAAGGAGACCCAGTATTTCGCGACCGAAGCGGAACGGTTACGTCGTCCCGCGCCGTTTCCTCTCGTCACAAAGATTGTGATGCGCATTCTGGGATTTTTCGCTTCGCCAGAGCGTCGCCGAGAGATGAAACAGTATGCGGGCTTTGTTCTGTTCGAACCAGTGACGTCCTCCCCACTTCTATACCAATGATGGAGAGAGTCCTGCGCCAAGGGTTGCTGAGCCAGTTGATCTGAGCCTGGAACGTGTCGGTCTGTCGGTGAAGTAGGCCCGAGGCCGCATTCCCCAGTGTCGGCAGAAGGCTTCGAACTCCGGATGGAACACGGGACGGTCCCCCCTTCCAGCGCAGGACCAGGGCTTTGGCGTTATCCACCATGCACTCCTCCGGGACTCCGCGGAAGTGCCTCAGGGCGGCCTCCACCCCCTCCAGCCAGTGCCGCTGCTGCAGGCTTGGGTAGATCCGGGCGAAGGTCCTCCGGCAATAGCCCAGCGTCGCCACGAACACGAACGCCTTCACCCGTTCCCCAGCCACCCCGATGGGCGACCGTTTCGTGGCCGCCTTCAGGTGATCGAGGAAAGCTGGGCGGTGAAGCATGCGAAAGTATATTTAGATAAATCGGAGATAGACTCCGAAATTTAGTAAAAATTAATACCTAGAGCCTTGGAGCCAAGCGACGGGTAAGCCCTCCCTCCGCAAGAGCACATGCAGACGCTGGTAGCCGAACCGCTTCCGCTCCGCCGCCAACTCCAGCAACCGCTGGCGGAGTTCGACCCAGTCCCTCCGATGGGACTGATAACGGTAGCTGCACCGCTGCATTCCGATCACCCGGCAGGCCCGCCGCTCACTCATCTCAAACTGAGTTCGAAGGCCAGTCACAGCCTTCCGTCGATCAGGGGGCCTCAGAATTTTTTTGTGAGCAGGAACCTCAGGCCCTGGTTATCCAGCGAAAGCTCCCCCACCCCGAGCTTCCTACACACCTTCGGCACCTTGGCCCCGTTCTCCACCTGCTTTAAGGCGAAGACGATCTGCTCCTCACTGTGACCCTTTCTCGGCATTTCTGCCTCCTTGGCTGGGCTCCCTCTAGGATGCCCCGAAGGCCGAAAACTCACATAATCCCTGCTCTGGTTTTCGGGTTTTGGTCACAGAATCAATAGGCCAAAGGACCGACCAAAGTCCTCAGCCCAAAGAATCAGAAAATACTTTTATACTATTCAACTAAATAGACATAAAATTTATTAGTCAACATCCCAATTCATCTTATCGGAGGCTTCATGTCCCGATCTCGCGTCGTCATCCTGGGCGCCGGCGTAGCTGGTCATACCAGCGCCGCCTACCTGAAGAAATGGCTGGGCAGGGAGGCGGACATCATCGTCATCTCCCCCCGACCCGACTACAACTGGATCCCTTCGAACATCTGGGTGGGTGTCGGGCTGCTCAAACCTTCCCAGGTCACCTTCGCCCTTCCGCCCGTCTATGCGCGCAAGGGCATCACTTTCCACCAGGCCAAGGCGACGGTCCTGCATCCCGAGGGCGAGGGCGAGGATGCCACCCCCTTCATTGAGGCTGAATCCACCTTAGAAGGGCATCTCGGTGAGTTGCTGCGCATCCCCTATGACTATCTGATCAATGCCACAGGGCCGAAACTGGCCTTCGAGGCCACACCGGGGCTAGGCCCAAAGGGACACAGTCTTTCGGTCTGCACCGCACCCCACGCATTGGAAGCCTCCAACGCCCTGGATGAGGCCGTCGCCCGCATGAAGAAGGGCGATCGCCAGCGCTTCCTGGTCGGCACTGGGCACGGCACCTGCACCTGCCAGGGCGCGGCCTTCGAATACATCGTGAACCTCGAGTTCGAACTGCGGGCCCGAGGCGTGCGGGACAGGGCCGACATCACCTACCTGAGCAATGAGTACGAGCTCGGCGACTTCGGCATGGGGGGCATCCATATCCGGCGAGGGGGCTGGGTAACCCCCAGCAACATCTTTACGGAATCCCTCTTCGCAGAGCGGGGCCTCCGCTGGGTCACCCAGGCCCACGTCAAGGGTCTTGAGGCAGGCTGCGCCAACCTGGAGTTCCTGAGCGGGGAGGACGGAGAGGAGCGCTTCGACCTAGCCATGCTTCTCCCTCCCTTCAAGGGCGTTGGGCTGAAGGCGCTGGACCGTCAAGGCGCCGATATCACGGAGCGACTCTTTGCACCCTCTGGTTTCATGAAAGTAGATGCGGACTACCAGGCCAAGCCATTCGAGTCGTGGCGGGCCTCCGACTGGCCCCATACCTATCAGTCCCCTGCCTATCGGAACCTCTTCGCGGCAGGCATCGCCTTCGCCCCGCCCCATCCTGTCTCCAGGCCGCGCCAGAGCCCCAAGGGCACGAACATCACCCCCGCACCGCCACGCACCGGCATGCCCAGTGCCATGATCGGCAAAGCCGTGGCCCACAGCATTGCAGACATGATCCGGGGCGCGGAGAAACCCACTCAGACGGCCTCCATGGCCGAGATGGGAGCCGCCTGCGTGGCGTCGGCAGGCGCCAACCCCTTCCGGGGAACGGCTGCCTCCATCATCGTCTTCCCCATTGTCCCCGATTTTGAGCGCTATCCGGAATATGGCCGCGACATGAACCACACCTTCGGCGAGATCGGTCTGGCGGGGCATTGGATCAAGATCCTGCTCCACCACCTCTTCATCTACAAGGCGAAGATGCTCGCCTTCTGGTCTTTCATCCCGGAGTAGGACATGGTGACTGAATATTCTTCCTTCGAGCAGGGGCGACGGGCCCAGGGCTTTTTCGCCACCAAGCCGACGCCCTTCACCAAGTTCCTGCGGACCAGCATCCTTTTTCAGATGGTCCGCTTCCTCGTGATCAACATCAAGATGATCAAGGTCATCAGGAAGAGCCACGGCTGACGCTCAATCCCTCAGGGTTGAATGGAGGTCACCACCTGGATGGTCGGGGGGTTGTCCAACTGCTGCTTCACAGCGCACTGGCCAGCGGTGCGGATGAGGGCTACTAGCCTCCTCCTTCCCCTCGAAGCAACTCGATATGATTCAGCCGGCCTCTAACGCTGAACTGACGAGGCTCCTGATGGGCTTGCCAAATGTCTGGGAACGACCCGAGATGAAGCCGACACACCAGCCGCCCCTCAATTCACAGTGAAGCAGTCATGCCATCGGCAGGGGGAACAAAGCACGAACCCTTGTCCCAGAGCCCGCCCCCCGGGAAACCACCTGGATGAACCCTCCGTGGCTGCGCAGAATTTCCAATGCTGCTGAAAGGCCGAGTCCACGTCCGAAACTCCGAGTGCTGTAAAAGGGGTCGAAAATCTGGTTGAGCCCTTCCGGGTTGATGCCCTCACCTTCGTCTTCCACCTGCAGAACCAGATACGGGCCAGGATTGGGTTGCCATGGTGCCCGTGCCCATACATCACGTTGCCGCCATAGGCGGTGGACTGCCAGACATCCTCCGCCAGGAATTCGTGCTGGGCTGCGCCGGGCCAATCTTCGAATTTCTTGGCATGCTTGCTGTTCCGACCCTGGACTTCCTGCAGGAACACGATGTCCGGACCCAGCTCCCGCAGTTGCTCCCGCAGCTCGTGCACCATCAGGTGCCGATGGAATTGCGAGAACCCCTTGTGGATGTTGTAGGTGACGATGTGGAGTTGCGGCTGATCCATGGTGTTCATGAGGCTGAGGGCATTCTTTCCTGCGCGTGGCTGGCGCAGGAACGGCGGCCGAGGGCAGGGCTAATCCTGGCCCTGGTCGGTCGTCCTATCCGCCTCTGCCTCCTGCTCGTCTGCGAAGAGATCCTCCACCTCCTCGCGGGATTCAGGCGTCACTTCGCCGGTCAGGGCTTCGGTCACTTCAGCTTCAGTCAGGGACCCGACGACCTGCTCATGCAGGGGACGCTCCCGCAGGTCTGCCGATACCGGGGCCGGTGCTTCCGGAAAGGCTACGCCCATGGATTCCGCCTCCTCCCGAGTCAGGTGAAGGGAATCGTTGCTCTTGCTTTTTTTGGGTGACATGGGTGCCTACCTCCCATTGAACTCATGCAGGGTCGCTGCAACTTGGCCATTCCTGCCAGATGTCATGGTGGCGCTCTGGCCAGGGGCCGGACTTGCTTCACCGAGGAGACACGCACCCTTTGGGCCATTGTTTAATTTCAATGTAATCTTCAATTTAAAGCTATGACCTGCCCAGAACTCCCTGGACTTCCAATCAATATGAAAGACGGTGGGCTCAAAGCGAAGTCACTGGATGCTCCAGCGGGACTCCATTCAACCGGCCTTGGGCGCCACCGCTTCCTCGAACGAGGTCGAGTTGCAGAAAGGTCAGCCCACTGGTGCGCCCGGGAAGCGGAGTTGGAGATCCAGGATGGTTGGAGCTAAGGAGGAATTTTCCGGTTCGCTGGACGATCCATGACAGGATGCATAAACTCATTTCTGGATTTCAATGAATTCTGACTCTCCTCCTTAGGGGTTCGTGCATGACCCTTGGCCCCGGCACTCTCGTCAGTCATTTCGAGATCTCCGCCCAGGTTGGCACCGGGGGCATGGGCGAGGTTTACCGCGCCCGCGACCATCGACTGGGGCGCGACGTGGCCATCAAGGTGCTGCTGCCCGAACTGGCGGGGGACCCGGCCCGGAGCCGGCGCTTTCAGCAGGAGGCCCGGTCCGCCTCGGCTCTGAACCATCCCAACATCGTCACCCTCCATGACATCGGCACTTTCGAGAACACCCTCTTCCTGGCCATGGAATTCGTGGAGGGACCGACCCTGCGGGAGGCCTTCCCGCCGGAACCCCTGCCCACCCGGAAGCTCCTCGAGGTGGCCGTGCAGATCGCCGAGGGCCTGGCTGCGGCCCACGCCGCGGGCGTCGTACACCGGGACCTCAAGCCTGAGAACCTGGTGCTCACCAGATCCGGTGCCGTGAAGATCCTCGACTTCGGTTTGGCCAAGCTGATGCAGGGCCCCAGTGGCGAGAACTCCACTCTGGCCACCCTGGCCGGTCTCACCCGTGAGGGCATGGTGATGGGCACGGTGGGCTACATGTCCCCGGAGCAGGCCTGCGGCCGTGAGGTGGATTTCCGGACCGACCAGTTCTCTCTGGGCACCATCCTCTATGAGCTCGCCACGGGCGTCCGGGCCTTCCAGCGCCCCACGGCCGCCGAGACCATGGCGGCCATCATCCGCGATGAGGTCGTACCGCTGGAGAAACTGAATCCCAAGATTCCCGCGCCCCTGCGCTGGATCATCGAGCGCTGTCTGGCGAAGGAACCGGAGCGGCGCTTCGCCTCCACCATGGACCTGGCCGGGGACCTCCAGACCCTGCGGGAGCACCTCGGCGACCTCTCCGGGGCCCTGGAAGCCCAGGCGCCCGCCCTGGCCCCGCGGGAGGCCCCGGCCTACCAGCGGCTCACCTTCCGCCGCGGCAGCATTCTCAACGCCCGCTTTACGCCCGATGCCCGCACGGTGGTCTACGGCGCCGCCTGGGAGGGGGCCTCTTGCCGCCTGTTCACCACGCGGCCCGAAAGCCCCGATTCCATTGCCCTGCAGCTGCCGGATTGCGAGATCCTCGCCATCTCCTCCACCGGGCAGATGGCGGTCTCCCTGGATCCTCACTGGGCGGGCCGCTTCATCTGGGCCGGAACCCTGGCCCAGGTGCCCCTGCTCGGCGCGGGCGCCCCGCGGGAACTCCTGGAAGACGTGCAGTGGGCCGACTGGTCGCCGGACGGGAGCGCCCTCGCCATCATCCGCTCCGTGAGGGGGAAAGCGCGCCTGGAATATCCCATCGGCAAGGTGCTGTACGAGACCGCTGGCTGGATCAGCCACCTGCGGGTCTCGCCCCGGGGGGATCGCGTGGCCTTTCTCGACCATCCCCTGCACGGGGACGATTCGGGATCCGTGTGCTGGGTGGCGCTGGACGGTCGGGTGGAGGTGCTTTCGGATGGCTGGATCACGGCCTATGGCCTGGCCTGGGCTCCGGAGGGGGATGGCATTCTCTTCACCGCCACGCGCGTGGGCAACGCCGCGGCCCTGTGGTCGGTCCCGGTGGAAGGTGGCAGCGAGCGGCTGCTGGCCCGCACGCCCAGCGAGCTCCACGTGCAGGACGTGGCGAAGGACGGCCGGGTGCTGGTCACCAACGACAACGCCAAGGTGGGCATCGTGGGCATGGCCCAGGGCCACACCAAGGAGCAGGACCTCTCCCTCATGGACTGGTCCATGGTGCGGGGCATCAACCAGGACGGGAAGATGATCCTCTTCGATGAAACCGGCGAGGGCGCGGGTGCCCTGGGCGGAGCCTTCGTTCGCAAGACGGACGGGGCTCCGCCCGTGCGCCTGGGGGATGGCATGGGTGGAGGCTTCTCGCCGGACGGTCGCTGGGTGACCTCCCTGTCCCAGGCGGATCGAACTGTGGTGCTGCTGCCGGTGAAGGCGGGTGAGCCCCGGCGCCTGCCGGCCCATGGCCTCGACATCCAACGGGCCCTCTATCTGCCGGACGGCCAGCACCTCCTGCTCGCCGCCTATCGGGGCAAGGAGGGCCTCCGGCTCTGGATTCAGGACCTGGATGAAGCGGCGGCGGTGCGGCCCGTGACGCCGGAGGGCATCGCCATCGGCACCTTTCCCGTTTCGCCGGATGGACGGGTGGTCCTGGCCCGGGCGGTGGACCAGACCTTCTACCTCTTTCCCCTGGAGGGAGGCGACCCCGAGCCCGTCCCGGGTCTGACTCCCGAGGACAGTCCCATCCGCTTCGCCTTCGATGCCCGCTTCCTCTACGGCTTCCGCCGGGGCGAAATGCCCACAGTCCTCTTCCGGCTGGACCTCGTCTCGGGACAGCGGGAAGCCGTACGGGAGCTGGTCCCCCCGGACCCGGCGGGCGTGGTGGAGATCCCCTCTGTCGTGCTCACGGCGGACGCCTCCGGCTATGCCTACAGCTACCACCGCATCCTGTCGGACCTGATTCAGGTGACCGGTGTGCTGTGATCCGGGCACGCTTGCCAATGAGCCCGTTCGCCCACCACTCGCCAGTCTGAAGCCTCCGCGCCTGGCCTGTTCCTGGACCTGCACGGGTCACTGCCCGACCTGTCAGACCCTCGGCATGGGCAAGTACCCGCTGGAGGCTGAGCCGCTCCAGGGTTGAATTTGCCCAAGGTATCGACCCGTCATCGGGCAAGGGGAAAATGACTCAAAAGCCTCAGCTGTTCCATCGAAGCTGCTGATAGGTCGGTGGCCAGGCTTTCACCCGGTGCCGCCGAGGCCCTGGTGCGCTACACCTACGACCAGAGCCAGGCGGCCTTGGCCGCCGAGACGAACACGCCGACCACCGCCCAGCTCATCGCCTCAGGCAAGCAGACGATCCTGACCTCGGGCTTGAACCTCCTGGCCTAGAACCCGGGTTCGTCCGCCGTGATTCAGGGGCAGCGATAGACGATGGCATTGATGTTCATGCCGGCCCCTACGGACGCAAACACCACGTGGTTGCCGCTGGTCAGGGCCTGGCCCTCCAGTTTGCCCTTCAGCAACAGGTCAAGCAGCGTGGGCACGGTGGCCACCGAGCTGTTGCCCAGCCAGCCAATGGTCATGGGCATGATCCCCGCCGGGATCTCCGACATTCCGTAGAGCTTGAAGAGCCGCTTGAGGATGGCCGCGTCCATCTTGCCATTGGCCTGGTGGATCAGGACCTTGTCCACCTGCTCAAGGCCGAGGCCCGCCTTTTCAAGGCTCCTGCGAACCAGCCCAGGCACGGTCGCGACGGCATATTCGTAGAGCTTCCTGCCCTTCATCCGGATGAAAATCTGGCCGGCTTCACGGTCGGGGTTGAAGGAACAGTCCATGCGCAGCAGCCCGGCATGGTCGAGGGTGTCAGAGCGCACGGCATGGGCGAGGATGCCCACGGGCTCCGGATGCGACTGGGCTTCCAGCACCACGGCTCCGGCGCCGTCCGCGTAGATCATGCTGTCCCGGTCGAAGGGATCGTACACGCGGGAGAGGGTTTCGGCCCCGATCACCAGGGCCCGTTTCGCATCCCCCGACCGCAGGAAGTAATCGGCCTGGATCATGGCCTGGACCCAGCCAGGGCAGCCGAAGGGCAGGTCGTAGGCCACACAGAAGGGATTGGCGATGCGCAACTTCGCCTTGACCCTCGCGGCCAGACTGGGGACCTGGTCCGTCTGCCGGCTGCCCGCCCGCACATCCCCGTAGTTGTGGGCCACGATGAGGTAGTCCAGGGTCTCTGGATCGATGGCCGCCGAGGCCAGTGCCTCCAGGGCGGCCTCCAGGGCCAGATCCGAGGCGACCTGAGCATCTGTCGCATAGCGGCGTTCCGCGATCTCGGTGATCTCCTGGAATTTGGCGATGATCTTTGGAGTCGAATCGGCCGGGTAGGGTCGGCCCAGGTCTTCAAAAAAAGTGCGCTCCAGGAAGGCCTCGTTTGGGACTCTCCGGTGGGGAATGTAACTACCGGTCCCCGTGATGACGCTGTGAAACTGAGTCATCCATTCCTCCGGCGGCGTGCAGGTTCAATCGGCCGCATGGAACCATTCTACTGTCACTCACTTCCATGTTCCTTCCTGATCTGCATTTTCAGCTGCTCAAATTAAAGGTGACGAATCGAGTACACAAGCCGACCTTCACCGTGGGCTCGAGGCAGTCGGTTCGAGGCTGGTCTGGGTCCTACTTGTCCACGGCGGCCGCCAGTTCGCTCCAGAGGGAGGCCTGCCAGTAGGAGGCCAGCGCGGCGAGTTTCTCCTCGTCACTGCCTTCCCGGCGGGCATTTCCCACTTGATAGGCCAAACGGGCGGGGGTGGGGACGAAACCGGCTGCGCCTCTGGCCCGGGCGGCCGCTTCCCGCGCGTTGCGGCGGGCGAGATCGAGTTGGGCGGTGAGCGCGCGGCGGTTCTCCAGGACGACGCCGCCCCGGCCGTCGAAGGCCGCACCCAGGGAATACCACTTGTTGACCAGCTTGGCGCCATCGAGGAAGGCGTAACTGGCTGCGGCCAGGTTGATGAGCTTGGCGCCATCGCTGGTCTTCTCGCGGCTTTCGGCCAGCAGCTTGGCTTTCTGGGCCAGGTAGTAGTCCGCTTCCCGGTTGGCGATCTGGGCCTTGGCTTCGTCTATGGACAAACCTTTCCCCTTGGCCACTTCCTCGGTGATCAACGCGTCGAAATAGGCCAGCACTGCCGTGGACACCGACGCGTAACTGGTCACGGCGCGATCCACGGATTTCGCCTTGAGCGGTTTCGAATCGCCCTCCTCGGCGATGAAATCCTGCATGTCCCGGGCGAACTCGAGTTGGACCTTGGCCAGGTCGTAGTAGAGCAGGGGTAGGGTGATCCGGGTCATCAGCGTGCCCAGGGTTTCCGTCTTGAGCTGGATCTTCTTCGTCTCGATGCCCTTGAGAACGGCTACGGCTGGGATGGCAAAATCATCGGCGATCAGGGCGGCCGCCCGGGCCTTCACGAAGGTCGTGAAGGCCGCCGAGCTGTTGATCTGGCCCCCGCGGGTCTGGTTGAGGGACTTGATTTCCAGCTGCTGTCCGAAGGCCGTGACCTCGCCATTGATGGCCGCGGCGCCCTGGATGGCCTCCAGGAGCCCGGCCTGGTCGCCCTTGATCATGTGGGCATAGGCTGAGGCGGTCCGTGTTGCGGTGGTGAAGGCAATCACCGTCTG
>JBBRZL010000131.1:0-10116 GCA_038236735.1 Holophagales bacterium
CTGAAGCCACTTCCACCTTCTTCTGGAGGTGGGCGTCAATGAACGGGCCTTTTTTCAGGGATCGTGCCATTGTCGTGCCTCCTAGTTGATCCGCTTGACGATGAACTTGTCCGTGCGCCGGTTGCCACGGGTTTTGTAGCCGCGAGTTGGCTGGCCCCAGGGCGTCACAGGGTGACGGCCACCAGAGGTGCGACCTTCGCCACCACCGTGGGGGTGGTCGACGGGATTCATGACCACGCCGCGGACGGTCGGGCGGACGCCCAGCCACCGGGTGCGGCCGGCCTTGCCGATCTGGATATTCTCGTGCTGCAGGTTGCCGACGATGCCGATGGTCGCGTAGCACTCCAGATGGATCTTGCGAATCTCACCGGAGGGCATGCGGAGCTGGGCGTAGTCGTCTTCCTTGGCCACGAGCTGGGCGAAGGTGCCAGCGGCGCGGGCGATCTGGCCACCCTTGCCCGGCTTCATCTCGATGTTGTGCACCGTGTTGCCGACCGGGATGTTCCGGAGGGGCAGGGCGTTGCCGACCAGGATGTCAGCGCCCTTCCCGGCCACCACGACACGGCCCACTTCAAGGCCGTCGGGAGCGAGGATGTAACGCTTTTCGCCGTCCGAGTAGACCAGCAGGGCGATGCGGGCGGTGCGGTTGGGATCGTACTCGATCGTGGCCACCTTGGCGGGCACGTCGAGCTTGTTGCGCTTGAAGTCGATGATCCGGTACTGGCGCTTGTGGCCACCGCCGATGTGGCGGGTGGTGATGCGACCAGTGTTGGAACGGCCTCCAGTTCGGTTTCTCTTGGCAATCAACGAACGCTCTGGCGTGTCCGTGGTGATTTCCTCGAAGCCGGACTTGGACATGCCGCGCTGACCGGGGGTCGTTGGCTTGAGCTGCTTGATGCTCATGGTTGTCCTCTTGCCTCAGGGTTGAAAGGGGCGGGCGATAGTGGGCAAAGCTTTTCCGTCCGCCATGAAATGGTGCGTGGCCGCTATTCGCCGGTGGGAATGGCCTCGGCGAGTTCGACATAGGCCTTCTTGCGGGGGCTGGAAGTGCCCACGAAGCGGCCCAGGCGCTTGGTCCGGCTGGGAATCCGCACGGTGCGGACGCTTTTCACCTTGGACTGGAGCAGGAGCTCCACCGCCTCGCGGATCTGGTGCTTGGAGGCCCAAGTGGCGACCTCGAAGACCTGGATGTTCTTTTCCCGCAGGAGCTGGCCCTTCTCCGTGAGGAGGGGCTTGCGGATCACGTCGAAGATCTTGGTCATGGCTTCACCACCTCCTGGAGGGCCAGGACGGCTTCCTTGGAGAAGATCACCTGGTCGTACTTGAGGAGCTCATAGACGTTCACGCCCAGGCTCTCGACGGTCTGCAGCTTCGGATTGTTGCCGGCAGCCAAGGTCAGCTTCTCGCTGGCCTCGGTGCCCACCAGCAGGGCAGAACCGGTGACGCCGAGCTTACCGAGGGTCTGGATGAGGGACTTGGTCTTGTGGGAGGCCACGTCCCAGTTCTCGACGACCAGGATCTGGCCGCTGGCGAGCTTGGCGGACAGCGCGTTGCGCAGGGCGGCGCGCCGGGCCTTCTTGGGGAAGGCGTAATCATAGGAACGGGGGTGCGGACCGTGGGTGGTGCCGCCGCCCTTCCACAGCGGGCTGCGGATGGAGCCCACGCGGGCGCGACCGGTGCCCTTCTGCTTCCAGAGCTTGCGGCCGGAGCCGCTGACTTCCCACTTGTCCTTGGTCTTGGCCGTGCCGGCGCGACGCTTGGCCAGGAAGTGGCGGACCGCTTCCCAGATCAGGTGCTCGTTGAGGTCTTCAAGCTTGAAGACTTCGGCGAGCAGGTCGACGGTGTCGGCGGGCATGTTGTCGAGGTTGACGACGGGGTGCTGAAACGCTGCCATCTTAGGCCTCCTGCTTGATGACGATGTACCCACCCTTGGGGCCGGGGACGGCACCCTTGATGAGCAGCAGGTTGTTCTCGACGTCCACCTTGGCGATCTCCAGGTTGCGGACCGTCACCTGGGCATCGCCCATGTGGCCGGGCATCCGCACGCCGGGGAACACGCGGCTGGGGTAGCTGGACTGGCCGATGGAGCCGGGGGCGCGGTGGAACATGGAGCCGTGAGTCGCACGGCCGCCGGAGAAGTGGTGCCGCTTGATGACACCGGCAAAACCCTTGCCCTTGCTCACGCCGGTGACGTTGACCTTGGTCTTCGCCTCGAAGGCGCTGGCCAGGACGCTGTCGCCCGCCTTGGAGGCGTCGCTGGCATCCACCTTGATTTCGCGCAGCACGCGGACCGGAGCAACGCCCTGCTTCTCGCAGTGGCCCTTCTCGGCCTTGGAGGCGCGCTTGCCGCCGGCGGGGTCCACGAAGCCGATCTGGATGGCCTCGTAGCCGTCCTTGGCCACGGTCCTGCGCAGCACGACCACGCAGGGGCCGGCCTGGATGACGGTGACGGGGACAACCTGTCCCTGTTCATTGAAGATCTGGGTCATCCCCAGCTTCTTACCGATGATTCCTTTGGACATGTCTCTCCCCCCTCTACCGGTTGCCCTGGCGACTGAAGACCTTGATCTCCACGTCGACGCCAGCGGGTAGATCGAGGCGCATGAGGGTGTCCACGGTGTTCTGGGTCGGGTTCAGGATGTCGAGCAGCCGCTTGTGCGTGCGGATCTCGAACTGGTCCCGGCTCTTCTTGTCCACGTGGGGGGAACGGTTGACGGTGTACTTGTTCGTGCGGGTGGGGAGGGGAATGGGTCCCGCCACCGAGGCGCCCGTGCGCTTGGCGGTGTCCACGATCTCGCGAGTGCTCTGGTCGAGCAGACGGTGATCGAAGGCACGCAAACGGATGCGGATGTTGTCTTTCATGTTCACTCCATTGGGACGGCTGACCGTCCATAGACGTGGGGCGCTGACCGCCCGTGTGAATCTGTCCCGCAGACGGGGACAAGGCTGATCAGCATAACAAAAGCCGCTGGAAATACAACGGCTATTTGAGAGAACGCACGACCCCCCAAGGGGAGAAGCGGTGGATCAAGAAGCCCGGCAACCTTTCGGTTCGCTGGATGGCCTCACCCCGAAGGGGCTAAAACAACAAACTAGAGGTCTTGCTTTGCTGCAAAAACGGGCAAAGCCCGTTTTTGCAGGTAGAAAGAGCTATTTAGAACCCTTGATCTTGGCCACGATCTCTTCGGCCACGTTCCGGGGGGCTTCCTCGTAGTGCGAGAACTGCATGGTGTAGTTGCCGCGGCCCTGGGTCATGCCGCGAAGGGTGGTGGAGTAGGCGAACATCTCGGCCAGGGGCACCTTGGCGGTGACTACCTTGACGCCGGCCCGGTCTTCCATGTTCTCGATGCGGCCCCGGCGGCTGTTCAGGTTGCCGATGACGTCGCCCATGTAGTCCTCGGGCACCACGACCTCGACGGCCATGATGGGTTCGAGGATCACGGGATTGGCTTTCTCGCAGCCGGCCTTGAAGCCCATGGAGCCCGCGATCTTGAACGCCATTTCGTTGGAGTCCACGTCGTGGTAGCTGCCGTCGTAGATGGTGACCTTGATGTCGACGCAGGGGTAGCCCGCCAGGACGCCGGACTGCATGGCCTCCTGGATGCCCTGGTCGATGGGCTTGATGTATTCCTTGGGAATCACGCCGCCCTTGATGTCGTTGATGAACTCGTAGCCCTTGCCGGACTCGTTGGGTTCGACATACATGCGGACGTGGCCGTACTGACCGCGACCACCAGACTGGCGGACGAACTTGCCCTCGGAGTCCACCCGCTTCCGGATGGTCTCGCGGTAGGCCACCATGGGCTTGCCCACGTTGGCTTCCACCTTGAACTCGCGCATCATGCGATCGACGATGATCTCAAGATGCAGCTCACCCATGCCGGCGATGATGGTCTGGTTGGTTTCGGGGTCGGAGCGCACCTTGAAGGTGGGATCCTCCTGGGCCAGGCGGCTGAGGGCGACGCCCATCTTCTCCTGGTCGGCCTTGGTCTTGGGCTCGATGGCCACCTGGATGACGGGATCCGGGAAGTCCATGCTCTCGAGGATCACGGGGTGGTTCTCGTCGCAGATGGTCTGGCCGGTGAGCACGTCCTTCAGGCCCACGGCCGCGCCGATGTCGCCCGTGCGGACCTCGTCGATGTCCTCGCGCTTGTTGGCGTGCATCTGGAGCAGGCGGCCGATGCGCTCACGGCGGCCCTTGGCGGCGTTCAGCACGCCGGAACCCGCGGCCAGCACGCCGGAATACACCCGGATGAAGGCCAGCGAACCCACGAAGGGATCGGCCATGATCTTGAAGATGAGCGCCGCGAAGGGCTCCTTGTCGTCGGCCCGGCGGATCACCTCGTTGCCGTCATTGTCCACGCCCTTGATGGCGGCGATGTCCAGGGGCGAAGGCATGTAGCTCACCACCGCGTCGAGCATGGGCTGGACGCCCTTGTTCTTGAAGGCGGAGCCGCACAGCATCGGCGTGAAGGTGAGCGCGATGCAGCCCTTGCGGATGCCGCTGCGCAGCTCTTCCTCGGTGAGTTCCTCGCCGGCCAGGTACTTTTCCATGAGGTGGTCGTCGGTCTCGGCGACCATCTCGATCATCTTGTCGCGCCACTCCTTGGCGGTATCCAGGAGCTCGGCGGGAATCTCGCTGTAGAGGACCTTGAAGCCCTTCTCGCCTTCGTCGAAGGTGAGGGCCTTCATGATCACGAGGTCCACCACGCCCTTGAAGAACTCCTCGGCCCCGATGGGGATCTGGATCGGCATGGGCCGCGCCTTCAGGCGCGTCTTCATCATCTCGACCACGCGGAAGAAGTCGGCGCCGGGGCGGTCCATCTTGTTCACGAAGGCCATGCGGGGCACGCCGTACTTGTCGGCCTGGCGCCACACGGTTTCGGACTGGGGCTCGACGCCGCCCACCGCGCAGAACACGGCGCAGGCGCCGTCCAGCACGCGCAGGGAACGCTCCACCTCGGCCGTGAAATCCACGTGGCCGGGGGTGTCGATGATGTTGATGCGATGCTCAATGCCCTTCAACTGGCCGGTCTGGGGGATCCAGGCTGCCGTGATGGCAGCGGAAGTGATGGTGATGCCCCGCTCCTGCTCCTGGACCATCCAGTCGGTGGTCGCGGCACCCTCATGCACCTCGCCGATCTTGTGGATCTTGCCAGTGTAGAAAAGGATGCGCTCCGTCGTGGTGGTCTTGCCGGCATCGATGTGCGCCATGATGCCGATGTTCCGGTAGCGCTCGAGGGGGGTCTGACGGGCCACAGCGGCCTCCTGGGTGGGTCGAAAGAGAATCGAAGTCGGGACTGCTTCAAAGACCTTCGCGGAAGGAGCCGCCAGGTCGGCGGCTCCTTCCGGTCAGATGGGCTGCTACCAGCGGAAGTGGGCGAAGGCCTTGTTGGCCTCGGCCATCTTGTGGACGTCGTCCTTCTTCTTGATCGCGGCACCACGGAAGTTCATGGCGTCCAGGATCTCGCCGGCCAGCTTGTCGCGCATGGTGCGCTCGCCGCGGGAGGCAGAGTAGGTCTTCAGCCACCGCATGGCCAGGGATACGCGGCGGTTCTGGGGAACCTCCACGGGCACCTGATAGGTGGCGCCGCCCACGCGGCGGGATTTGACTTCCACCGAGGGCTTGATGTTGTTGAGGGCCTTCTGGAAGGCCTCGAGGGCCTCTTCGCCGGACTTCTTGGCGACGATTTCCAGTGCGCCGTAGAGAATGCGCTCGGCGGTGGCCTTCTTGCCGCGCTCCATGAGGATGTTCACGAACTTGGAGACGACGAGGCTGTTGTAGATGGGATCCGGAAGGATCTCGCGTTTGGCGGGTGCGGAACGGCGGGCCATGGGCTACCCCCTACTTCTTCTTGGCCGGCGCAGCGCCAGCCTTGGGGCGCTTGGCGCCGTACTTGGAACGGGACTGGTTGCGGCCGGCGACGCCGGTGGCGTCCAGGGAGCCGCGCACCACGTGGTAGCGCACACCCGGCAGATCCTTCACGCGGCCGCCGCGGATGAGCACGATGCTGTGCTCCTGCAGATTGTGGCCCACGCCGGGGATGTAGGTGGTGCACTCGATGCCGTTGGTGAGGCGCACACGGGCCACCTTGCGCAGGGCCGAGTTCGGCTTCTTGGGCGTGGTGGTGAACACGCGGGTGCACACACCGCGCTTCTGCGGGCAGGCGTCGAGCGCGGGGCTCTTCGTCTTGTTCTGGAACGTCTTCCGCCCAAAGCGGATCAACTGATTGATGGTAGGCACACCATCCTCCAAGGAAGGCACCGGTGATTCCGGGCCTGGGTCCGAGAGGTTCCGCCAAAGAAGGGCATCGGGGGAACGTTGGACGGATGAAAACTTGCGCCGACCCACGGGGCCGGAACCATCTAGGCTAGCGGAAAACCCCTGAAAGTCAACGCATCAACCCGAAAAGGGTGGCCATCACTCTGGGTCGCGCCCCGCCTAGTGGCAACCGCAGCCCCCGGCCCCGCAGCCAGAGCCGCTCTTGGGGGCCTCCGGTGTCGCGGTGGCCGCTTCGGTGGTCTTCGATTCGGCGGGCGTGGTTTCGACACCCTTGGCTGCGGCGGCCTTGGGTTCGGAAGCCGCGCCCTTGTACCAGCCGCCGCCCGCCAGGGCGAAGGCCGCCACGGAGACCTGGCGCTTCATGCCGAGGGCCGCCCCACAGGCCGGGCAGGCGTGCGCCTCGGGCGCGGACAGGCTCTCCAGCTTCTCTTCGGGCTGGCCACAAGCTTCACAGCGGTATTCGTAGAGCGGCATGGCAGACTTCTCCTGGGAATCTCTCCCGAACCAATCACTTTAGCTGATCCTTCGATGCCGTCACCGACCCGTTTCTTCCAGACCCCCGAAGCGTTCCTCGCGGCCAACCCCCGTCCAGGCGTACTTTGCTTCACCAACGGCTGCTTCGACCTGCTGCATCCGGGGCACGTGCAGTACCTGGCCGACGCCCGGGCCCTGGGCGATTTCCTGGTGGTGGGCCTCAACAGCGATGCCTCCGTGGCGCGCCTGAAGGGGCCGGGCCGCCCCCTCCAGGACGAGGCGGCCCGGGCCGCCATCCTGCTGGGCCTGCGCAGCGTGGACGCGGTGGTGCGCTTCGATGAGGACACGCCCCTGGAACTCATCCGCGCCCTGCAGCCCAAGGTGCTCGTGAAGGGTGGCGACTACACGCCCGAGACCGTGGTGGGGCGTGAGGAAGTGGAAGCGCGCGGCGGCAAGCTCGTCCTCATCCCCTTCCTACCGGGCCACAGCACCTCGCGGATCGAAGCGCGGATCCGCAGTGGGCGGGGCGTCACGCTGGAGTAGTCCACGCTAGAAAACGGGCCGCTTGCGCGGCCCGTTTTCATGTGAACAAGAGAAAACTACACCAGGGGCGCGAGCAGCTCCCAGTACTTGGGCAGGGGCCACAGGTCGGCGTCGCAGGCATCCTCGAGGGCATCGAGCACTTCCCGGAGGGCGTGCTTGGACTGGTTGACCTCGTTGCCGAAGGCTTCGGTCCGGGCGTGCAGGTCTTCGAGAGCCTCGGCCTTGAGCAGCGCGGCTTTCATGGCGGCCAGCCGGGTCTGGGCCTCCCCTGCCAGGGTGGCCTGGGTCTGCAGGGCGGCCTTGAGGGCCTCGGGGACCGTGACGCCGGCGGCAACCAACTTGCCCAGGCTGTCGGCCTTCGCACCGAGGTCAGAGATCACGGAGGGCAGGATCTGGGTCTCGGCCATCTGGCGCAGGACCTGGGTTTCGATGGCGATGACCTTCTGGTACTCCTCGTGGCGGATGTGGAGCCGGGACTCCTGCTCGCCCTCGGAAAGGATGCCGGCCTTGGCCAGCACGGCCTTGACCTTGGGCTCCTCCCAGATGTGCAGGGAGGCCACGGTGTCCTTGGCGTGGGGCAGGCCGCGGCGCTCGGCCTCCTTCTTCCACTCCTCCGAATAGCCGTTGCCCTCGAAGCGAATGGCCTTGGTCTCGATGATGGCCTGGCGCACCACGGCGAGGACGGCGGCCTTGGGCTCCTTGCCGGCCTTGAGTTCGGCGTCCAGCTTGGCGTTCAGGTCGTCCAGGGCCTCGGCCACGGCGGCGTTGATCACCGTCAGGGGCAGGGCGATGGGCTGGCTGGAGCCCACGGCGCGGAACTCGAACTTGTTGCCCGTGAAGGCGAAGGGGCTGGTGCGGTTGCGGTCCGTGGCGTCCTTCTCGATGCGGGGCAGGTTGCCGATGCCGAGATCGATGATCCGCTGCACGGAGGCGTCCGCGACGTCGCCCTTCTCGATGGCGTCGAGGATGTGGTTCAGCTGGGCGCCGAGGAAGGCGGACATGATGGCCGGGGGCGCCTCGTTGGCACCGAGGCGGTGGTCGTTGCCGGCGAAGGCGATGGAGGCGCGCAGCAGGCCGCCGTGGGTGTGGATGGCCTTCAGCGTGGCGCTGAGGAAGTACAGGAACTGCAAGTTCTCCTCGGGGGTGTGGCCGGGCTCCAGCAGGTTCTGGCCCTCGCTGGTGGCGATGCTCCAGTTCACGTGCTTGCCGCTGCCGTTGACGCCGGCGAAGGGCTTCTCGTGGAGCAGGATGGCCAGGTCGTGGCGCTCGCCCACGGCCTTCAGGATCTCCATGAGCAGCTGGTTGTGGTCGCTGGCGAGGTTGGCCGCCTCGTAGATGGGGGCGATCTCGAACTGGTTCGGCGCAACTTCGTTATGGCGGGTCTTGGCGGGGATGCCCAGCTTGAAGCACTCCAGCTCCACGTCCTGCATGAAGCCCAGGACGCGCTCCTTGATGCTGCCGAAGTAGTGGTCTTCCAGTTCCTGGCCCTTGGGGGGCTTGGCGCCCTGGAGGGTGCGGTTGGCGAACATCAGGTCGGGTCGCTGCCGGGCCAGGTCCAGGTCGACGGCGAAGTACTCCTGCTCGGGACCGCACTGGGCCACCACGGCTTCCGTGGCCACACCAAAGTACTTGAGAGCCTTCTTGGCGGCCACGGACACCACGCCCATGGAACGGAGCAGGGGCACCTTGTGGTCCAGCGCCTCGCCGTGGTACCCCACGAAAGCAGTGGGGATACAGAGGGTCTTGCCCAGGGGGCCTTCCATGATGAAGGCCGGGCTGGCGGGATCCCAGGCGGTGTAGCCGCGGGCCTCGAAGGTAGCGCGCAGGCCGCCGCTGGGGAAGGAGCTGGCATCGGGCTCGCCCTGGATGAGCTGGCTGCCGCTGAAGCGCTCGACCACCACACCGGGCTCGTCGTCCCAGGAGATGAAGGCATCGTGCTTCTCGGCGGTGGCCCCGGTCATGGGCAGGAACCAGTGGGTGAAGTGCGTACAGCCCTGCTCCAGGGCCCAGTCCTTCATGGCCTGAGCCACGCTCTTGGCCACTTCCGGCGACAGGGACTCGCCGCGCTTGAGCGCCAGGCGATAGGCCTTGTGCACGTCCTTCTGCAGCCGCTCGCGCATGGTGCGCTCGCTGAACGTATTGCAGCCGAAGTACTGGCTGATCTTGATCTGATCCAGCCGTGAGATGCTGGAAGTGTCTGGCGTCTGCGCCTTGGCCATGTGTTCCCCCCTGGATGAATAGGCATGAATCCAAATAGACCGGGTCCGATGTCCGCCCAACCGGGGCAGCCATCGGATTCCCATATCCACCTGGACCCTGCGATCCACCCCCAGGATAGCGGAAACGCGCGGGTGTCGACAGATTTTGCTGCGGGCCAGCGGGCCCTTTTATTGCTCGGGAATCTCCAGCGCCAGCAGGCGGAATTGCCCCCTTCCGCGGCCCTGGCCTGGGAGCGCGCGGCCTTCTGCGAGGTCTTCGATCATCCGGAGCCCGGACTCCGAATCCGTCGATTTCTCGCCAAAGGATAGAATCGTTCCATGGACCTGACCCTGCCCTACCGCCCCGACCTCGAGAGCATCCCCGCGGGCCTGGACCTGCCCGCGGAAATACGGCGGCTCAAGGTCGAGCGCCGCGCCGTGCTGCTGGCCCACTACTACCAGGAGCCGGAGATCCAGGACCTGGCTGATTTCGTGGGCGACAGCCTGCAGCTCAGCCAGCAGGCCGCCAAGGCCGATGCCGACGTCATCGCCTTTTGCGGCGTCCACTTCATGGCCGAGACCGCCAAGATCCTGAATCCTTCGAAGACGGTGGTGATC
>JBBRZL010000132.1:0-9989 GCA_038236735.1 Holophagales bacterium
CTGGCCCTCCAGCGTCTCCACACGGGTTACGGGCCCGCCCATGGCACGGACGCTCCCACGCTGGAGGCGCGGGTCCACGACCTCCGGAGCCAGCTGCTGACCCTCGACGCCGAGATCGGCCCCCTCGCCCAGGTCGGCACCGAACTGACCAATGCCCGCTGGGGCCTGCTCACCCGCGCCGGCAACGACAAGAGCCACCTCACCCGCCAGATCGAGCGCTACGCGGACATCTACACCAGCCGCGTGGCGAACTTCCTCTACGCCACGCCCTACGCCTACTTCCGGTCGCCACGGGGGAACCTGCCGCACGACCCGGTTGCGCAACCATGACCGGGTCGCTGCTCCGCCCAGGCGTCTTCGCCCACACCTTCACCATCCCCGCAGCCGCCATGGACGGGAACGGCCACGTCAACAACCTGGAGTACCTGCGCTGGATGCAGGAGGTCGCCATGGCCCACTCGGAGGCCCAGGGCTGGGACCTGGCGCGCTACGGCAGGGCCGGCAGCAGCTGGGTGGTGCGCTCCCATGCCATCGAGTACCTGCGGCCCGCCTTCGCCGGCGAAGACCTGACTGTGCTCACCTGGATCGAGGGGTTCGAACAGCAGGAGTCCCTCCGCCACTACCTCTTCTGGCGGGAGTGGGATCGGAAAGTGCTCGCCAAGGCCCGCACCCTCTGGGTCTACGTCGATGCCGCCACCGGCCGCGCCAGGCCCATCCCCGCCGAATTCAAATCCGCCTTCGAGGTGGTGCCCGACGAAAAGGAAGTGCTTCGGGCTCTGCGGGGACGAGGCCCCCAGTCCACACCATAAGGTGTTTCACCGCAGAGTGTGCAGAGGCGAGTCGGCAAACCCGAGCCGGCAAACCATGGGTTCGGCAAGACCCTGGTACAAAAGAATTTCTATCCACCGATGAACACCGATTCACACCGATTCACACCGATAAAAGAATGAAACTGCAATTCAGGATCAAGGACCTTACGGTACGCACACGTGCCTGGCTGATACCAAGTCGCCACCAAAGATGAAGATTCACCACGGAGATACCGAGGCCACGGAGATGGCACGGAGGCCTCCGTGCCCCTCCGTCATGGGCAGGCCGAAGGCCGCTTCCGGCAAGGCCGGAAGCCACAGGGGGCGCCGGGCGCGGATTCCCCTGAAGAGATCCACGCCCGGCGCCTCCTGTGTGCCCATGCTCCGTGTATCCGTGGTGGATCCTTTACGATTGAAGGCGAATCGGTCTGAGACGATTCCATCTCTCGCCTGCGCACTTTCCCTTATCAGGTTTTCATCGGTGTTCATCGGTGTTCATCGGTGGCTAATTGCTTTTGCTTTTCCCTCTGCGGCCTCTGCTATACAAAGAATTTATTTCACTTCGCCGCGTAGACGGTGATGCCGTAGTGCTCCTGATCCCAGGGCGCATCGTCGTTCCAGTGGCCGTAGGCGTGGCTGTCATCGGTCTTGAAGCGCAGGGTGTAGGTGCCTTTGGGCAGGCTGATGACTTCGTCCACCAGGCGGTTCTTGGCGGCGCCGCCGGCCGAGTGGGAGCGGGCGCGGTCCATGGTCCACACGCGCTTGCCCGCGGCATCCTCGATCCAGGCCTCATCCGCCATGTCGTTGCCGTCCCCCTCGGCGATGGCGTAGACGCGGAGGGACTGCGTCGAGGTAAGGGTGAGGGCGGCGCGGCGGTCCTGGTCGTTGCCCACCCGGACCAGCTCCGCGAGCACGGGGTAGGCCAGAGGCTGTGTGAGCAAGAAGGCCGCCATATCCGCATCAGCTGGCACGGCGAGCGTCAGGCCATAGAGCCCGGGATCGCAGGGGGGCGCGGCATTCCAGTCCGCGGGGGAGTGGCTGTCGTCCGTGACGAAGGTGGCCTCGTAGTCCCCGGCGGGCAGCTGGATGGTCTCCACCTGGCGGCGGTTCTTGCGGGCGCCGCCGGCGAACTGGGCCTTGTCCATGGTCATCTCCCAGACCCGGACGCGGCTATGGGCATCGGTGATCCAGCCGAAATCATGCATGGTCCGGCCGCTGCCCTCGCCCTCCGCATAGACGTGCAGGGCCACCGCCTTCCGCAGGTGGAAGGCCTGGGTCCAGTGGCCGTCGTCCGTGGTGGCGGCCAGGGCCACGACGATGTTCTTCCAGCGCAGGGGCGCCTCGAAGGTGGCAACCTCCGCGGGCTGGCCCCCGCGGTGATCCCCGGGCTGAACCCCGTGCTGGACATTGGCCAGATAGATCTCGAGTCCGTAATTCCCCACCTGCTCGCGCCAATGGCGCAGCAGGCTGGCCTCGTCCGCGCCGAGGGCGCCCAGGAAGCCATTGGAACGCCCCTCGCCGGCACGCGGCAGGGAGCGGCGGTCGATGTTGCGGCTCCACTGGGCGAAGAGCAGGTTCTGGCCGAAGCCATGATTGGAGAAATAGGCCTCGTAGCCGCCCGCGGGCAAGTCCAGGTACTGATCGGCAATGCGGTATTCCCAGTCCCGCTTCGTGTTCGAGCCGTCCATCTGCCAGACCACTTCGCGGGTGGTGGCGTTCAGGAGCCAGCCGTAGGCGAAGAGGGGCTCATCGCCGGAGCTGTGGATCAGCCGCCGCAGGCCTGCGCCCCGGGCATAGACGTGGACCTTCATGGCCCGGGGCAGGGTGAAGCCCTCCTGGCGGACCTCCATGGCCTCGAAGCCGTGCAGGGCGACAATGCGAGGCTCGGCGCCGGACTCAGCGCGGGGCTCGGCACCGTTCAGGCTGACGGGCGCCAGGCAGACCATGAGCAGGAACAGGGCCACGGCCTGCACCAGGTGGAGCAGGGCGGCAGCTTCGGACAGCAGGAAGGACAGCATGGGAACCCCCGGGGGATGCTTCCAAGCTAGTCCTCTTGAGCGTCATCACTCACGGGGATCGGCGAACGGAGGGCGCCCGCCGGTGAACGGCTACAATGCCTGAACGCCCGTCACCCCACAGCCAGGATTTTCCTCTTCGCCCATCATCAGAGGTCTGCCATGAAAACCAGGGACAACACCATCCTCATCACCGGCGGCGGTACGGGCATCGGGCGGGGGCTGGCCGAGGCCTTCCACGCCCTGGGCAACCGTGTGATCATCGCCGGCCGGCGCCAGCAGGCCCTGGATGAGACCACCCAGGCCAACCCGGGCATGGTCTCGTACACAGTGGATCTCCAGCATCCGGCGGCGATCCGGGCCTTCGCGGCCCAGCTCACCACGGACTTCCCGGCCCTGAACGTCCTGGTCAACAACGCGGGGATCATGCGCGCGGAGAACCTCCTGGTCCAGCCGGAGGGCCCGGCAGACATGGAGGCCATCGTCAGCACGAACCTGCTCGGGCCCTTGCGCCTCACGGCGGCCCTGCTGCCCCTGCTCCGGAAGCAGCCCCGCTCGGCCATCTTGAATGTGTCGTCGGGCCTGGCCTTCGTGCCCCTGGCCCAGACGCCCACCTACTGCGCCACCAAGGCCGCCCTGCACTCCTACACCCAGTCCCTCCGCTACCAGCTCAAGGGCACCACGACAGAAGTGCTGGAGCTGATCCCGCCTTATGTGGCCACGGACCTCATGAGTGGCGCTTCGGATCCCCGGGCCATGCCCCTGGACACCTTCATCACCGAAGTCATGCACATCCTCAAGACCCTGCCCCACGCCACCGAGCTCTGCGTGGAGAACGTCAAGCGCCTGCGCTTCGCCGCCCAGACCGGCAAGGACGAGGAGCTCTTCCAGGGCTTCAACGACGCCATGGCCCAGCAGCCGCACTGAGAGGCTAGAGCGCCGCCCACTCCGCCAGCACGCGCTGGGCCTGGAGCAGGGGGCCGTCCTGGGTGCCCAGCAGGGGCAGGCGCACGGCGCCATCGGGGCTGAGGCTAGCCCCCTTCGTGCGGCCCACCCAGGCCATGAGCTTGGCGGGCTCCAGGGGCGTCTGGGGGCTCAGGCGGAACTTGAGCATACCCTTGTCCACGGCCACTTCGGACACGGCTAGGTGCTGGGCCCGCAGCTTCACCTTGAGCAGCTCGAAGAAGCGGATCGTCTCCGGATCATCGTCAGCGATGCGGCCGAAGCGGTCCTCCAGATCCAACCGGTAGAGCTCCAGGTCCTTCTCGTCGCGCAGACGGGAGATGCGCTTGTAGGCCACCAGGCGCTCGCTGGCCTGGTCGATCCAGCGCCGGCCCAGCTGGGCGCCGGGCACCAGGCCGTCCACCTTGACCTCGAAGCTGCCGCTGGGCTGGCCCTGTAGTTCCTGGAGCGTCTCCTCCAGCAGCTTCACGTAGAGCTCGAAGCCGATGTCGTGGATGTGGCCGGACTGCTCGCCCCCCAGCAGGTTGCCGGCGCCACGCAGCTCCAGGTCCATGGCGGCGATGCGGAAGCCCGAGCCCAGCTCGGAGAACTCCTCCAGGGCCTGCAGGCGCTTGCGGGCCTCGTCGCTGATTTCATGCTTGGGCGGGATGAGCAGGTACGCATAGGCGGGCACGTCGCTGCGCCCCACTCGGCCCCGCAGCTGATAGAGCTGGCTGAGGCCGAAGGCATCGGCGCGGTGGACGATGAGGGTGTTGGCGTTGGGCACGTCCAGGCCGTTCTCGACAATGGTTGTCGCTACCAGCACGTCGACGCGACCTTCCATGAAGGCGAGCATGGCCTGCTCCAGGCCCTCGTCACTGAGCTGGCCGTGGCCCACGGCGACGCGGGCGTCCGGCACCAGTTCACGCACCCGCGCGGCGATGGAGACGATGGATTCCACACGGTTGTGCACCAGGTACACCTGGCCGCCCCGGCGCAGCTCGAACTGGATGGCGGTCTGCACCAGCTCGTCACTCCAGGGCGCCACCACCGTTTCGATGGCCAACCGATCCTTCGGCGGCGTCTCGATGAGGCTGATCTCGCGCAGGCCCGTGAGGCTCATGTGGAGGGTGCGGGGGATGGGCGTGGCGGAAAGCGCCAGCTGGTCCACGTTGAGGCGCAGCCTTTTCAGCTTCTCCTTGTGGCCCACGCCGAAGCGCTGTTCCTCGTCGATGACCACCAGGCCCAGGTCCGCGAACTTCACCTTGGCGCCCAGCATCAGGTGGGTGCCCAGCACGATGTCCACCTTGCCGTCGGCCACGTCCTGGAGGATGCGCTTCTGTTCGTCGGGAGCCACGAAGCGGTTGAGCATCTCGATGCGGAGGGGGAAGCCCGCAAAGCGCTCCTTGAAGGTGCGGAAGTGCTGGAAGCAGAGCACCGTCGTGGGGCACAGCACCGCCACCTGCTTGCCTTCCAGAGCCACCTTGGCCGCGGCGCGCATGGCCACTTCGGTCTTGCCGAAGCCGACGTCGCCCACCAGCAGGCGGTCCATGGGGCGGGGTGATTCCAGGTCGGCCTTCACCGCCTCGATGGCCTCGATCTGGTCCGGCGTGGGCGTGAAGGGGAAGCTGGCGTCGAAGGCCGCCATGTCCGGCCCGTCCGGCGGGTAGGCGTGGCCCTTCTCCAGCTTGCGCTGGGCGTAGAGCTTCAGCAGTTCGTCGGCCATGTCGCGGATGGCCTTCTTGGCCCGGCGCTTGACCTTGGCCCAGCTGGCGCCGCCAAGCTTGTCCAGGGGCGGCCGGTGGCCCTCGGCGCCGGTGTAGCGCTGCATGAGGTCGGCCCGCTCGATGCTCACGTTGAGCTGGCCGCCGTCGGCGTAGCGGAGCTGCAGGACCTCCTGCTCCTCGCCGCCCACGGTGAGGGTGGCGAAGCCCAGGAACTCGCCGATGCCGTGATCGAGATGCACCACGCGGTCGCCGGGCTTCAGGTCCCGCAGGTCCGACAGGAAGGCGGAGCTGCGGGATTTCTTCGGGGCGGATTGCGCCACCTTGCGGCCAAAGATCTCCCGCTCGGTGAAGACCACCAGGGCCGGCTCTTTCAGATGAAGACCGGCACTTAGCGCCAACTGGATGGCCCGGCAGCCCGCCTCCGCGCCATGGCCCGTGGGCAGCTCATGCTCCCGGAGCAGCTCCAGGAAGCGGTCCCGCATGCCGGGGGTGGAGCCCGCCAGGAAGACCCGGTGGCCGGACAGGGCCAGGTCCTGCAGGTGCTCGGCGAACTCGGAAAGCCGGCCCTGGAATTCGCGCACGGGCTGGGCCGCCAGGGGCACCGTGGCCTCGCTCTGCCACTCCGTGAGCCGCAGGGTGGCGCGGCTGGGCTCCGTGGGCAGGAAGCGGTCCTCGAAGTCGGGACACACCACGCCGCCCCGGCGCAGCATGGCCAGGCCCTCCTCGATGCGGGCGCGCTCCGCGTTCCGCAGCGCCTCCTCCCAGGCGTCGTCCAGGCGCACCCGCAGGCCGGGCGGCATCCAGTGCACCAGCTGGCCCTTGGGCTGCGCCAGCAGTGGGTGGAAGAGCTCCTCGCCGGGGAAGTGCCCGTGCGTGGCCAAACGGGCCTTCCGGAAGGCGAGATCATCCTCGGGCTCGGCGGTGCGGTCGGCCCGGGAGGCCACGGCGTCCAACAGCGCCTGGCCATCGCCACGCTCGCCTTCGAAGCGGGGGTACAGCATCAGGGACTCCAGGCCCTCGCCGGTGCGGCGCTGGGTGTCGGGATCGAAGGTGCTGAGGCGCTCCAGCTCATCGCCGAAGGTCTCCAGGCGCAGGGGCTGGTCCAGGTGGTCGGGCCACAGATCGATGACCATGCCGCGGGAACTGAACTCACCCGGGGCCGAGGCCAGTTCGGTGCGCCGGTAGCCCAGGGCCACCAGCGTCTCCAGCAGCAGCTCCCGGGGCACTTCCGCGCCTTTGCGCAGCTCCAGCTTCTGCTTCTGGAACCAGGTGGGATGGGGCAGCCGTTCGCAGGCGGTGAGGGGACCGGTTACCAGCACCTGCACACGCCGCTCCAGCATCCCCACCAGGGCTGACAGGCGCTCCCTCAGCACCATGCCCGGCGGGCTGCTCTCGCCGCCCGCGTAGGCCGCGAAGCCCGGGAAGTGCGCCACCCCCGCCTCGGGCAGGAGTGCCTGGAGGTCCTGGGCCAGGGTGCGGGCCTCGGCCTCGGAAGGCGCGTCCACCCACAGGGACTGGACCCGTCCCTCGCGCGTGATCCACCGCGCCAACACCAGGGCCAGGGCCGGCGGCGAGGTCCAGCGCAGCCGCGCCTCAGGAGCGTGGAACCCCTCCACCGGCGCTTCCGCCAGGCGCAGCAGATCCTTCAAGTCTTGGGGCGAAGCAGTCATGGACATTCTAGAATGCCTGAAGAGCTGCCCGGAGACGAGCTCAGATCTCCCGCACGGCCCACTCCCGCGGCATGAGCACGCGATCCCACCAGATGCCCTTGTCGCTGCGCTTGCCCACGGCCAGGAACATGTTCACCTCGGCGCCCCGGGGCAGGTTGAGCAGGGCCTTGGCGCGCCAGGGGTCGAAGCCCTCCATGGGGCAGGTGTCATAGCCCTCCGCGCGCATGGCCAGCATGAAAGTGGCGGCGGCCAGGGCTGTGCTCTTGTGGGCCATGATCCGTACATCCGTGCGCGACATGAGATTCGGCGTGGGCTTGAAGAGCGACGCCACGCGGCTGAACAACTGCTTCAGCGGGCCCAGGATGCCGAAGGGTCCGGTGATGTAGACCAGCGGAATGATTTTCCGGTAGTAGGAGGCGCTGCTCTTCCGCAGCGGGCCGCGGCTCTCGAAGATCCTGATGATCTCGTCCCGGTTCCGCCGCCAGGTGTCCCGGTGGGTGACCAGGGCGATGAGCACCGGCGCGGTCTTGGCGGGCATCTGGTCCAGGCAGGCGGCGTTGGCCAGCTGCCTTGCCTGCGGCTCGCGGATCACCACGAACTCCCAGGGCTGCAGGTTGCTGGAACTAGGGGCCAGGCGGGCGGCGTCCAGGCAGCGGTCCAGGATTTCCTGCGGCACGGGTTCCGGCAGGAAGTCCCGCACCGTGCGCCGGGAGGAGACGGCGTTGAAGAAGAGGGAATCAGGCATCTGGGGCCTCCACCAAGGGGCGATCGACTTCCGGTTCCGGCACTGGGAGACCGAGGCGCTGGCGGATCCAGGCCCAGCTCTTAGCCAGGCTGGTTTCCTCGATGAACTCGAAGAACACCGGTACCACGATCAGCGTCAGCAGGGTGGAGGTGATGAGGCCACCTACCACGGCCCGCGCCATGGGCGCGCGCATTTCCGCACCCGCGCCCAGCGCCAGGAAGAGCGGCAGCATGCCGCCGATCATGGCGAAGGTGGTCATGAGGATGGGCCGCAGCCGCACGGTGCCCGCGCGGATGATGGCCTGGCGACGGGAGATGCCCTCCTCCCGTTCCAGATGCAGGGCGTGGTCCACCAGCAGGATGGCGTTCTTGGTCACGAGGCCCATGAGCAGAATCATGCCGATGCTGGTCATCATGGACATGGAGTCCCCAGTGACGAGCAGCATGAGCACCATGCCCACCATGGAGAGCGGCAGGCTGGCCATGATGGCGATGGGCAGCTTGAAGCTCTCGAACTGGCTGGCCAACACGAAGTAGATGAAGAAGATCGCCAGCAGGATCGCGGAGCCCATGTAGCCGGCCGTCTCCTTGCTGTCCCGGGTCTGGCCCAGGAACTCGACCCGCACGCCTTCCGGAAGCTGACCACTGGCCTTCAAATCCGCCACCTTCTTGGCCGCGAGGGTGCTGACTTCGCCCAGGGTGGAGCCATCGAAGTTGGCGTCCACTTCCACTTCTTCCATGAGGTCGTGGCGCTGAAGCTTGGCCGGGGCGATGCCCTCCTCGAAGCGCACCACCTGGTTGAGGCGGACCAGCGGATGCTTGCCGCCGCCGATGTCCTTGGTGCTTTCCACGCTCATGTTGGCGAGCTGGGTGGTGAAGCGGCGCTGCTGATCGGCGAGACGGACGCGGACGTCGCGCTGTTCGCCCTTCTCGTCCTCGTACTTGGCCACCTTCTCGCCATCCACCAGGGGCCGCACCATCTGGGCCACCAGGGCCGGGCTCACGCCCAGATCCGAAGCGGCCTTGCGGTCGATGACCAGCTTCAGTTCGGGCTTGCCGCTGTCCAGGCTGGTGGTGACGTCCACGGCGCCGGGCACGCTCCGCAGGGCCTCCTTCACCAGGGGCACGGCCTGGATGACCGCGTCCCGCTCCGGCGCCTGAACCGCAACCATGATCGGGTACGAGGTGCCCCAGTCGCTCACCGCGCCCACGGCCGCGTCTACGCCGGGCACAGAGCGGAAACCTTCACGAATCTGCCGTCGGATCGCCACCTGGTTCGGACGGCGGCCCTCTTTCAGCTTCACGTAGATGCCGCCGGAATCAACCGTGCCGTTCAGGCCCGTGCCGATGGTGGTGTAGGTGAAGTCCACCCCGCGCACCGCCTTGATGACCGTTTCCAGCGCCTGGGCCTTCGTGCGGGTGGCGTTCAGACTGGAGCCCGGCTCCACCTTGAAGGTCACCTGCAGATCGCCCCGGTCGTAGTCAGGCATGAAGTTGTTGCCCAGCAGCCCCATGAGGACGATGGCGAGCACGAAACTGCCCAGGCCCGACAGCATCACCGTCCACCGATGGTTCAGGGACCACTCGATGGCCGTCTTGTAGAGGGCCTCTGAACGGTCGAGCAGGCGGCCGAAGGCTTCGACGCTCCGCATGATCAGGTTGCGCCCCTGGTAGTGGACGTGGCCATCCGCGCTCTTTTCGTGTTCGGGATCCGGCCACACAGAGCTGAGCATGGGATCCAGCGTGAAGCTGACGAACAGCGAGATGGCCACGGCGAAGGCCACCACGATGCCGAAGGGGAAGAAGAACTTGCCCACGATGCCGCCCATGAAGGCCACCGGCACGAACACTGCCAGGATGGACAGCGTGGTGGCGATGACCGCCGGGCCGATCTCAGCGGTGCCTTCCCGAGCCGCCGTGACGTGATCCTTGCCCATCTCCGCATGGCGCGTGATGTTCTCGCGGACCACGATGGCATCGTCGATGAGGATGCCGATGGCCAGGCTGAGGCCCATGAGCGTCATGGTGTTCAGGGTGAAATCCAGGACCCGCATGATGATGAAAGTCGAAATCACGGAGACC
>JBBRZL010000133.1:0-9962 GCA_038236735.1 Holophagales bacterium
CAGCCACAGCAACTACCGGGAGTCGCGAAACCTCAGCGCCGTGGGCCTGGGCGTGGACTACCTCTACTACCTGAGTGGCACGCCCCGGGGGCTGTACTTCACGGCCGGCGCCGGCGTCACGCGCTGGGACCTTTCGTACACCACCAGTGATCGCAACGGCAATAACTACGACACGAGCTACGACAGCAACAAAAACACCACCAGCCTGAGCCTGGCCGCGGGCCTGGGCTGGCAGATCACGCGCGTCATCGGCGTGGAAGCCCGCTTCGTCCATGCCCCCTACAAGGCCTTCGACCTGAACAACCCCACCTCCACGACCCGCCTGGATGTGAACCGGGACGGGGAATTCGTACAGTTGGCCGCCACCTTCAGCTGGTAGTTCGAATCCCCCGCTCTCCGCCTTAAAAAAGCCGCCTTGCGGCGGCTTCAGTGGCGGAGAGAGGGGGATTCCCTCCAGGGCCATCGCTGCGCGGCGTCCCTTCCGGCCGCACGAATTGCACGGCTTTCTGTCTCGGCTCCGACAGCCCCCCGGGCTGTCTCCCCGAGCCAAAACGAAAGCCAGCAATTCTGTGACTTCGAATCCGGACGGCCTTCAAGCGGAAGCGGTGCATTGTGCCCGCGTCCGGGTTCTACGAGTGGAAGAGCCAGGGCAAGACGAAACCTCCGTTTTACATCCACCCCACGGATGGGGACCTGTTCGCCTACGCTGGTCTGATGGAGGACTGGCTGGGCCCGAACGGTGAAGTCATGGTCAGTGCCTGCATCATCACCACCGAACCGAATGAACTCATGGCCGGAATCCACAACCGGATACCGCTGACCCTACCCAAGGATGCTTGGGACCTGTGGCTCGACCCAGCCGCACAAACAAAAGAGGTCCAGCCCCTCTTAGTGCCATACCCAGCCGAATTGATGAGCGCATGCCCTGTCGGGAAGGCTGTCGGGAACACGAGCAACCAAGGGCCCGAGTTGATCGTACCCAAAGAGTGAAGTGGCCCCTAAGGACGATCCCCATATGGCCTGCCCTCATGCCAAAAGGTGAGAGCGGCGCAAGAACACATTGATGCCGGCAGATTTGCACTGGCCGCTTCGCGACTATGCCCAGGGAACCACCAAGGCTCTGCTTTATGGGGTCTGTACCTCCAGGATTTCGTGGCCGGACTCGGGGCCGTAGCCATCCTTTCGCAAGTGCTGGATGCCATTGAGGACGCTTTGGCGGTCCTTGAACCTAATGGGTCGGTCCAAGTCGCCAATTTTGACTCGATACACTTCTCCATCAATGCCATCCTCGGCGAACACGGGACCGCATAGTCAGTCACACTCCATGCTCATTGTTGGGGCGAACCTATCAAGTCGGCCGGCTGCCGGATGCACCTAAGGGACAAGGATCCAGGACCTGTGGGTAATTGCCCGAATGCTCACGGCCTGCCCCCCGGAATCCAAAGCCAAGTTGGGGGAAACAGGTATTACACTGCTTTGATAAAAAATATAATAAATTGTGATAGTCATCATATTTTATAATAAAAGACTTATGAGTTGATTGTTTAATTGCACTGAATTTTTAGAATACGGTCATGACCAAATCTTTGGTCTTTTGGAGATCACATGAGAAAAAAATTCACTTTGGCCCTCTCATTGATGGGCCTCTTCTTTCTTGTTGGGTGCCTTCGAGTCCCCGCTGGACTTGCCCCTTCAAATACTCCCCTCAAAAATTCGCCCTATACCGTAATAGGGCCTGCTTTCGGTTCGGACACCCATGCAGATCTCTTCGGTATCATTCCACTGACGCGCGCGGAACACATCCAACACGCAATCGATGAAGCGGTTAAGAACTCTGACGCTGATGCATTGATCGATGTGACCGTAGAAACCGTGTCGAAATATTGGTTGGTGTTCACCACCTACACAATTGAAGTCAGAGGTAAAGCTATCAAATACAACAGAAGCTAGGAACCTCGCCCCTGATTTTCTAAAGGTATCTGAATGCCCTCGAGAACCACATCGGTGGCACCACAGCGAAAGTTAGCCAATCGACGCATTATTGCTGTGGCTGGCGTCATGCAACTTTCAGGGCAGGAGTGGAGTATGTGGAGCAGGTCCTCCACCTAGCAAGATAAACGGCCAGGGGACGGTTCCCCTGGCCGGGGCCATCTGGAGGTTGCCTCAGCCTCGGTGACCTTGAGGGATATGCTACAGGTTCCAAGATGCCCCAGAGCGCGGTGGCGGCGGCACCGACCAACGACAGAATCCCAACCTTTCTGAGCGATCTCATGGCTACGCCTCGTCTGGGGATGATTCTGACTCAAATGACCCAAGCCATCCCGGGGGCTGTGGTGCTGCCAGGGATGGAAGATTAAATAGGCGGGCATTGCAATGCTGTGACCATACATCGATCACAGGGGACGGGGCTTCGGCCCCCTTCTTCTCGGTGGGGATCTCCGGGGTCACCTGGCCAGAACCCTTGTGGGCGTGAGGTTCCCGATGTGTGGATCATCGAGCCTGCATACGCTTGAAGATATGGGAAGGGCCATGGGAAGAAAACACATGGGCTTCACAACCGCCGTGATATCTGGTGGTTGTGAAGCTTTCTGGCGGAGAGAGGGGGATTCGAACCCCCGGTACTGGTTGACCCAATACACTCGCTTAGCAGGCGAGCCCGATCGGCCACTCCGGCATCTCTCCAAGGCCTCTCAGACTAACGGCGCGCGGGGTCTGACACAAGGCTTCTTGCCGGGAACGGGCACCGGCCCTCAAGATGAAGGCTGGGAAGGTTGGCCGAGCGGTTTAAGGCTCTCGTCTTGAAAACGAGCGTGGGTCAAAAGCCCACCGGGGGTTCGAATCCCTCACCTTCCGCCATTGCGTGGCGACTTGCGACCAACTGGGTGGGTCTAAACTCTTGTTGGACCACTTCCAGGAGTCACTCATGCGTCTTCGCCCTATCCTGGCTTCCCTGGTCTGTCTGCTGCTGGCACTGGCCTGCGGTGGTGGCGGCGACGGGTCGAGCATCAGCCTCGGTGGCGGGACACCCACGGGCAACCTCACGGTCCGGCTGGGCTCGGACAGCTTCCCCGGCTACAGCCAGGTTGTGCTGAGCATCGAGAAGGTGGAAGGCAGCACGAACGGCACCACCTGGATCCCGCTCGGGAACGTCAAGTCCGCCGTGGACCTGATGCTGCTGCAGAACGGGAACAGCGCGGCGATTCTATCGGCGGCCTCGGTACCCGCAGCCATCTACACTCAGTTCCGCATCACCTGGGCGACCTTGGACTATTACGATTCGTTCAACTCGTCGCCTTCTTTCGTGAGTATCAACGGCAACCTGGCCCAGTTGGCCATGCCCGCCACCACCGTGTTGAGCGGCAGCGTGACCGTGACGGCCACGAGCACCACGGTGCTGCTCATGCTCAGCGGCCAGCAGGCCGTGCAATCCCGGCTGGGCGGGCTCTCCCCCTACTCTTTCCAGGCCACGGGCAGCGCCTACGACGGGGGCGCCACGGCCAGCCTCACGGGCCACCTGGCCGATGGCACGACCCCCTTGACCGGGGTGGAGGTCTACGCGGAGACCCTGGATGCCAATGGTCTGGCCACCCTTCGACGCCGGGCCTTCTCGGACCTCGCTGGAAACTACGCCCTGGAGGGGCTGCCCATCGGCAGCACCTACTATGTGGTGGCGCAACCCGGGACCACTACCCGTTCCTACCAGGCCCTGGCCTCCGCCGCCATCAGCGCCACAACGGCCATCACCTACCCGGCCGACCTGGCTTTCAGCAGCCCGCTGCCCCCGGCCTACCTTCTCACCTTCCTCGTCACCCCCCCGTCCACGGCGACGCAGGTCACCTGGGCCGAGCTCCGGAAGACTCTGGCCACAGGCGGGACTTCCAAGAGCCTCATCGTCCGGTCCCAGACCCTGGATTCATCCCTGGCCCAGGATGCCACGGAGCTGTTCTACCTCTACCCCGACACCTACGATGTCGCGGCTCAGCGCAGCACCTCGGGGGCAGTGCCAGTCAAGACGGTGGGCAACCCAGTGACCCTCAACAGCGGGTCCACCATTACGGTCCAGCTCAGCTACCCCTGAACGAACCGCCCGCCCGGAGGCGGGGGGGGTCGTTCAGGCGATGGGTTGATTGCTCAGACGATCTTCAGCATCCAGCTGTGGGTGTCGGCCGAGATGCCGTGCTGGAGGTTCAGCAGGGTTGCGCGGAGCTTGGCGGCCACGGGGCCGGTTTCGCCCTGGTTGATGGTCCAGTCGCCCTGGCGGGACTTCACGTGGCCCACCGGTGTGATGACGGCGGCGGTGCCGCAGGCGAAGGCCTCGGTCATGCGGCCTTCGGCGACAGCGGCGCGCCACTCGTCGACGCTGATCTTGCGCTCTTCGGCCCGGAAGCCCTGCTCCCGGGCGATCTGCAGGAGGCTGTCCCGGGTGATGCCGGGCAGCAGGGTGCCGGTGAGCTCGGGGGTGACGACCACGGTCTCGCCCTGCTCCTGGTAGACGAAGAAGATGTTCATGCCACCCATCTCCTCGATGTACTCGCGGTGGATGGCATCCAGCCAGACCACCTGGTCGCAGCCCTGCTCCTTGGCCTGGCGCTGGGCCACGAGGCTGGCGGCATAGTTCCCCGCGCACTTGGCGAAGCCGGTGCCACCAGGCGCGGCGCGTACGTAGTCGTCGGAGATCCACACGGTGACTGGCTTCACGCCGGCCGGGAAGTAGGCGCCGCTGGGGCTGGCCAGCAGGATGAACAGGTACTCGCTGCTGGCGCGCACACCCAGGGCCGCCTCGGTGGCGATCATGAGGGGGCGCAGGTAGAGGCTCTCGCCGATGGCGCCGGGCACCCAGGCCTGATCCTGGGTGATGAGGGCCTTGGCGGCTTCCAGGAAGCGGCCTTCGGGCAGCTCGGGCATGGCGAGCCGGGCGCCGGAGGTGTTGAAACGCCGCGCGTTGGCCTCGGGCCGGAAGCAGGCGATGCTGCCGTCCTGCTGCTTGAAGGCCTTGAAGCCCTCGAAGATGGCCTGGCCGTAGTGCAGCACGGAGGCCGCGGGGTCCATGGTGATGGGCCCGTAGGCTTGCAACACGCCGCGGCCCCAGCCCTGGCCTTCCTTGTAGGGCACCACCACCATGTGATCGCTGAACACGCGCCCGAAGCCGGGATTGGTCATGCGCTTCGCCCGTTCCTCGGCGCTGGCGGCGTGATCGGAAACGTGAATCTCGAGGGTGGGGGTGGACGTCACGGTGCTCATGGGCGCTCCTTGAAGGTGGGATGGCCAGGTCGTCAGGCCCGGTGGACCAGGTGGCCCAGGCGTGCAATGGCGTCCCGGGTGGTCGCGGGATCGTGCGTGGAGAAGTTCAGGCGGAGGCAGTTGGTGCCGCGGCCATCGGCGAAGAAGAGCGGGCCCGGCGCGAAGCCGAGGCCATGCTGCAGGGCATCGCGGTGCAGGTCCAGGGCGGAGAATTCCTCAGGCATGACCACCCACAGATGCATGCCGCCCTTGGGTTCGGAGACCTGCGTGCCCATGGGAAAATGCTCGGCCAGGGCTTCGACCATGGCGTCGCGGCGTTCCTTGAGGGCCCGGCGCAGGCGGGCCAGGTGCCGCCGGAAACCGCCGGTGTCGAGGAAGCGCGCCACCACGGCCTGCAGGAGGGGCGGTTGCGCGATGGTCTGCACTTCCTGGATGGGCGCCATGCGGCGCAGCAGGTCGTCCCGGGCGATGAGGTAGCCCAGGCGCAGCCCCGCGGCCAGGGACTTGGAGAAGCTGCCCAGGTGGATGACGTGCTCCGCGCCTTCCAGGCGCCGGAAGGGCGGCAGGGAATTGCCAGAAAAGCGCAGATCGCCATAGGCGGAGTCGGTCACCAGGATCACGCCGTGAGTGCGGGTCAGCGCCAGCACGCGCTCGCGGCGGGCCTTGGACTGGGTCATCCCGGTGGGATTGTGGAAGCTCGGCACGGTGAAGAGCATTTTTGATTCGCTGCGCTGCAGGGCCGAGGCCAGGCGCTCGGGATCCAGGCCCTGGCGGTCCACGGGCACGGGCACGGCCTCGCGGCCCAGGGCGCGGATGAGGGCGAGGATGCCCACGTAGCAGGGGCTTTCCACCAGCACCCGGTCGCCGGGCACGGTGAAGGATTCCAGGGCCAGGGCCAGGCCCGACTGGGCCCCCGGCAGGGTGCGAATGCCCCAGCCCTCGTCGATGGGCTCGCCTTCGGAAGCCAGCCAGCGGCGCACGGCTTCCAGGTAGGGCGCGTGGCCAGCGGGTGCCGAATAGACCCAGGCCTCGGAGCCGAGATCCTTCAGCACCTGGGCCGTGAGGCGGCGGAGGTGCTCGCCGGGCAGCAGGTCCGAGGGAATGAAGCCGGCGGAGAAGCTCACCAGGTGGCTGTCCTGGACCCGCTCCAGCGTCTCGCCCAGCCAGGAGCCCAGTTCGCCGTCGTGCACCAGCAGGGGCGAGCCCTCGAAAGGGAACTCGCTACTGGCCCGCAGGCCCGGGGCCTCGGGCAGGCGTGCCGCCACGTAGCTGCCCCGGCCCTGCACGGTCTGGATCCAGCCCGTACGCTTCAAGCCGGCCAGGGCTTTCAACACCGTGAGGCGATGGACTCCCCACCGCAGCGCAAGTTCAGGTACGGCCGGCAAGCGGGAGCCTGGGTGCCACTCGCCCTGCTGGATGAGCCCACGGAGCCGCCGCTGCAATTGCAGATAGAGGGGGCTGGACGCGCCAGGGTCGAGGGAAGGATCGAGGGCCATCCCCATCAGGATCGACCGGATTCCCTTCCTTTTCCAAGAAATCAAACGGAAATCACAGCCCGGGACAGACGATTCGGATGCCGGGTCCGGATCCCATGAATTCCCAGACCACCCTAGACCACCTTAGACCGGATTTTGGGTTCAACCTCATCACCCCGGCAGGGTCCATAAAGCTGAATCGGAGGCTTCATGCGTTCTATCTCCCTGGCTGTCACCACCCTGTCCCTGGCCCTGCTGGCCGGGTGCAGCAGCTACAACGTGACCTATGACTACGACGTGACCGCCTCTTTCGCCCGGTACAAGACCTTCGACTATTACACCTCCAAGAAGGGCACGGGCGGCACCACCAGCCTCATGGACAAGCGGGTCCGGGCCGCGGTGGAGAAGGAGCTGCTGGCCAAGGGGTTTGCCATGGACACCAAGGCCGATCCGGATTTCCTGGTGACCTACTATCCCGTGGTGACCAACCGCAAGGTCCGCACCACAGTCCGCTCCGGCTGGGGCTGGGGCTACCGGCCCTTCTATGGTGGCGTGGGCGTGAGCACCAGCCAGGTGCGGAACCACAAGGAAGGCACCATCGTCATCGAGATCGTGGACTTCAGGACCAACCAGATGATCTGGCAGGGCGCGGCCGCCGGTGCCCTCACGGGCCTGGACAACCCCGAGGCCGCCAACGAGGCGGTGCCCAAGGCAGTCCGGGACATCCTCGCCAAGTTCCCCCCGAAGTAGGTCTGCCTTCCTCCGGGGGTTCCGCGCTTCGCGCCTCCGTCTGACGCCCGCGATGCGGGCTCCTGCTCGCAAGCTCGCAGAGCCGGAGCCTCCTCCCGGACGAGCGAAGGTCACGCGTCCTTCACGAAGGGACTGAAGTTGGTGCCCTCGTCGTACACGTCCACGCCCTCTTCCCGCTTGAGGAAGGCCACGATGGCGTAGGTGAGGGGCGTGGCCGCGGCTTCGTAAAGCACCTTGAACAGGTAGCCGCTGACGGCCATCACGAGCACCGTCTTCACCGGCAGCGTGAAGGCGAAGAGGCCGAAGGTGACCACCAGGCTGTCCACTGCCTGCCCGGCCACGGTGCTGCCCACGGTGCGGGTCCAAAGCCAGCGGCCACCCGTCCAGACCTTCATCCGGGCCATGACGTAACTATTCACGAACTCGCCGATCCAGAAGGCCGCCAGACTGGCCAGGATGCCCCGGGTGGTGTTGCCGAAGACGATCTCGAAGGCGCGCTGGTTCTCCCTGGGCCAATCCGGCGTGGCCGGCAGCCACACCATGAAGAGGGCGAAGAAGCCCATGAGCACGTTGGCCAGGAAGGCGATCCAGATGGCCCGGCGGGCGCCGCCGTAGCCGTACACCTCCGTGAAGATGTCGCCGAAGATGTAGGTGATGGGGAAGAGCAGCTGGGCGCCGCTGACGATGAAATGCCAGCTCCCGCCGAAGATGCGCAGCGTCCCGAAGTCCGTGGGTTTGGGGCCCAGCAGGTTGCTGATGAGCAGCAGCACCACGTAGGCATGCACGAACAGTTCGTAGTGCCGGAAGGTGGCGAGGCGGTGGTCCCGCGCGGTGATTTTCTGCAGCAGGGCGTGCAAGGGGCCTCCGGGGGATCGGATGCCCCAGACTATCCTGGGTGGTTCAGGGGCGGGAGGCGCAATGGAAGTCCGACCGGGGCGGCGGGAAGACGTGCCAGAGGTGATGGCTCTGGTGCGCCGGGTGGTGCCTCAAATGCGGGCCCAGGGCAACCTCCAGTGGGACGACCAGTACCCGAATGCCGCGGCCTTCGAACGGGATGTGGACCAGGGTTGGCTATGGATCGCGGAGGTCCAGGGTCAGGTAGCCGGGGCCGCGGCCATCACCACGGAACAGGAGCCCGAATACGCCGAGGTGGGCTGGGACCTCAGCGAGCGGGCCGTGGTGGTCCATCGCCTCCTGGTGGACCCCGCCTACCGGGGCCTGGGCCTTGCCGCTGCCCTCATGCGCCAGGCCGAGGCGGTGGCCCGGAACTGGGGCATCGCCGTGCTCCGGGTGGACACCAACCGCGAGAACTCCGCGACGCTGCGGCTCTTCCCCAGCCTGGGCTATGCCTTCGCGGGAGAGATCGGCCTGGGCTTCCGGCCGGGGCTGCGCTTCAACTGCTACGAGAAGCGGTTGCACTGAAGGCCGGAACCTAGGTGGACGCGGCACATTGTCGGCCCCTTCCTGGCGCCCTAAGCTGGAGGTTCTCAACGAGGAGCACGCCCATGGCCCAGATCACCCTGCGCGGCAATGCCATCCATACCTCTGGCGACCTGCCCAAAATCGGCAGCACCGCGCCGCCCTACACGCTGGTGCGCACGGACCTGTCCGAAGTGTCCGGCCAGGACCTGGCCGGCCAGCGGGTGGTGTTGAACATCTTCCCCAGCATCGACACGCCCACCTGCGCGGCCAGTGTGCGCAAGTTCAACGCCCGGGCCAACGAGAAACCCAACACGACAGTGCTCTGCATCAGCGCCGACCTGCCCTTCGCCCAGAAACGCTTCTGCGGCGCCGAGGGCCTGGAAAATGTCGTACCCGCCTCCAACTTCCGCAGCGCCGACTTCGGCCAAGCCTATGGCGTGACCTTGCTGGACGGCCCCCTGAAGGGCCTCCTGGCCCGGGCCGTGGTGGTGATCGATGCCGGGGGCAAGGTGGTCCATACCGAGCTGGTACCCGAGATCGCCCAGGAACCCGACTATGATGCGGCGCTGGCGGTGTTGTAAGCGTCCCCAGCCAATGGCTGTAGGAAATGAGCGGCCCTGCGGGGCCGCTCATTTCCTACATGGGGGAACCAACGGTGGAACACCTTGTGGAGAGAATCAGGCGAGGGTTCGGACCTTCGCTTCCCGCTTCCATTGCCGTGTCTTGGCCGCTGCGAGGAAATGCTGCAAGGCGTCGATGGGGACCACGCCGGCATCCGCCTGGATGCCCGCCTGTTTCAGCAGTACTCCACCGCCCTTGTCGAACCCGATGGCTTTGAGATGGCCAAAGGCGTCGCGCACGAAATCCACGGCGGCAGCTTCCCTGCCAAGCAGCTCCGCGGCAGGCTCGGAGAGAATGATGGCCACCGCATCGAACAGGACGGAGGGTGTCCCGGCCAATTGGCCATCGATCTTCAAGCGTGAAGCGTCGGCGAGTTTCGCATCGCCGATGTTCAGTGCGACTCGCTTCACTTTTGCGCCTGCAACATTGACGGCCTTTTCAACAGCATCGATG
>JBBRZL010000134.1:0-9934 GCA_038236735.1 Holophagales bacterium
ACATGCTCCGAATCTGAGCGGGAACTGAGCTAAGCTGTGCCCGCGCCGAGCGGGTCGTTGACTCATTCCTTCTGGAGTTCCCATGCGCGCATCGCTGCGCCTGCTCCCGACCCTGGTGCTCCTCGCACCGGGCCAGGCCCAGGTTCCCCCGTCCGATTCCCCGAAGCCCGATCCCATGCTGGACGTGCTGCTGCGCAGTGCCCTGGCGGCGCATCCCGACCTGCAGAAGGCCGATGCGGCCGTGCGCATGGACCAGGAGCGCGTGCCGCAGGCGGGCGTGCTGCCGGATCCCACGTTGTCCCTGGGCCTCCAGAACGATGGCTTCAAGCGCATCGAGGTGGGCCGCATGGAGACCAGCTTCTACAGCGTGGCCTTCACGCAGCCCTTTCCCTGGCCGGGGAAGCGGGGCTTGCGCAGGGAGGTCGCGGCCCTGAACGTGGATCTGTCGACGGCCACCTCGTCGCGGGTTCGGCTGGGGCTGGAAGCCGACGTGCGTCGTGGCTACGCGGCCCTGCTGCTGATCCGCGGCCAGTAGGCGTTGCAGGTGCAGCAGACGCTATTCCTGGAACAGTCTGAAAAACTGGCCCGCACCCGCTACGAGGTGGGCCAGGGCAGTCAGGGCGACGTGTTGCGGGCGCAGCTGGAGCGTACCCGTTTGCAGCAGGCCACCTGGGCGCTGGAGGCGGAGGAGAAGACCGTCATCGCCGCCCTCAACCGCCTGCGCCAGCATGACCCGGCAGATCCCATCCCCACCACGGCCCCGCTGGCGGATCTCCCTGAGCCGGAGCTGCTGACGCCCGAGGCCGTCGAGGCCCGCAGTCCCGAACTGGCGGGCGCCACGGCCAGCGTCAAGCAGACCGAGCGGCAGTTGGATCTGGCGAGGCTCGACCGCCGACCTGATTTCGCGGTGACGGCGGGTCTCATGCCCCGGGGCTCCCTGGATCCCATGTGGCAGGTGGGCATCAGCATCTCCCTGCCCATCTATGGCCGCAGCAAGCAGCAGCGCGCCGTGGCTGAGCACGAGCACCACCGGCAGGGCCAGGATGCCGAGGTGCAATCGGTGCGCACCCTCTTGCGCCAGCGCACGGCGGAACGCCTGATCCAGATCCAGTCCCTGCGTCGCACCCGCGACCTCTACCGCGAAGGGTTGCTGGTGCAGAGCGAGGCCAGTTTCAAGGCCGCCCTCGCGCAGTACGAAGCGGGCCGCACGCCCTTTCTCGGCGCGTTGGAGGCCCTGAACGGCTGGGTGGGCGATCAGGGCGCCTTCCTGCAGACCCTGGCCCAGCTCCAGGCCCAGCACATCGCCTTGCGCGAAGCAGCCCTCGGACCCACGGCCCCCGTCTCCGGCGGCTCCCTCGGCTCCGCCAGCATCTCATCGGGAGCAGGAGCCGCTCCCTCTGCCTCGAAATCCTCTGCCAAGGCCCCGGGTGCCCCCCAGGACAGCGGCCCCGCCATGAACAAGATGTAGGAGATTCCCCATGAGCCTCGAGCAACCCTCTTTCGATCCCCCGGCCCGCAAAGGCTTCCCCTTCCGTCCCGTCGCCTTCGTGGCCCTCGGCCTGGTGGGCGGCGCGGGCGGCATGCTGCTGCTGCGGCCCGGCGCCCATGCGGACCATCAGCACGACACCATGAGTGCTTTGTCGCAGAAGAAGCAGATGTACCAATGCCCCATGCACCCGCAGATCCTCATGGACCACGAAGGCGACTGCCCTATTTGCGGCATGAAACTCGTGCCCATGGCCAGTGATGCCCCCAAGGAGAAGGGGAAGATCCTCTATTACATCTCCCCCATGAACCCGAGCATCAGCTCCAAGGTCCCCATGAAGGATGAGATGGGCATGGACTATGTGCCGGTCTTCGAGGGCGACCTCCAAGGCGAGGGGGCGAGTTTGGAGTCCCACGCCACTGTGAAGATCGACCCCGAACGCCAGCAGCTCATCGGGCTCCGGACCGAGCCGGTGGCCGAGGGGAACGTGAGCGGGGAGTTCCGCACCGTGGGCCGGGTCACCGTGGATGAGACCCGGGTCCGCAAGGTGAACCTGAAGGTGGAGGGCTTCGTCGAGAAGCTGTTTGTCGACTTCGTCGGCAAGCCTGTGACGAAGGGCCAGCCCCTGTTCAGCCTCTACAGCCCCGAGTTTGTCAGCGCCCAGCGCGAATACCTCCTGGCCCTGCAGACCCAGAAGGCACTTTCAGGCGGGAGCCTACAGAGCAGCGGGGGCGACCTGCTGGAGTCTGCCAGGCGCCGGCTGCTGCTTTGGGACGTGCCCCAGGAAGTGCTGGATCGTCTCGAAAAGACCGGTGAGGTCCAGCGGGCCCTCACCCTGCGCAGCCCCATATCCGGTGTGGTCACGGTCAAGAATGTGGTGGAGGGGGCCCGGCTCACGCCGGCCGACATTCCCTTCGAGATCACAGACCTAGGCCATGTCTGGGTCCAGGCCGAGGTCTACGAGGCAGAGCTGGGCCGGGTGAAGGTGGGCATGCCCGCCGACCTCACGGTCCAGGCCGCCCCAGGCAAGACCTTCAAGGGGCATGTGGTCTTCGTGGATCCCAGCATGGATCCCAAGTCCCGCACGGCCAAGGCGCGCATCGAGTTTCCGAACCCCCAGGGTGAGCTGAAACCCGAGATGTTCGGCGAGGTGCTGCTCAGGGGTCAGGGGCGCAAGGGCCTCATCATCCCCCTCGATGCCGTGTTGGATGCCGGCCATTCCAAGGTGGTCTTCGTCGCACTGGGCGATGGCAAGTTCGAGCCCCGCGAGGTGAGCACCGGCACCACCATCGGCGAGAAGGTCGAGATCCGCTCCGGTCTCAAGGTCGGCGAAGCGGTGGTTGTCCGCGCCAACTTCCTGGTCGATTCCGAATCCCGCCTGAAGGCGGCCCTGGCTCACCTGACCCAGACCGGCGCGAGCGCCGCGGGCCAAAAGGCCGCCCCTCAGCCTGCCGCCCCTGTGGGCGAGCACAAGCACTGAGGGGGGCAGCATGAGCGGACACGCAAGCTACGACCCTGAACACCCGACGATTCTTCAGCGGATCATCCGCTTTTCGGCGGACAACCGTTGGCTGGTGATGGCGGCCTCGGTGGTGCTGATCATCATGTCCTTCTGGACCATGCGCAACATCCCCATGGATGCGCTGCCGGACCTCAGCGACACCCAGGTCATCGTCTATACCAAGTGGGACCGCAGTCCGGACATCGTCGAAGACCAGGTGACCTATCCCATCGTCACCGCCCTCCTGGGCGCGCCCAAGGTGAAGGCCGTGCGGGCCCTCTCGGACTTCGGCTTCTCCTATGTCTACGTGATCTACGAAGACGGCACGGACATCTACTGGGCCCGCAGCCGGACGCTGGAATACCTCAGCAAGATCACCGCCAGCCTACCGCCCGGCGTGCAGCCATCCCTGGGGCCCGACGCCACGTCGGTGGGCTGGGTCTTCCAATACGCGCTGGTGGACAAAAGTGGGAAGCACAGCACCGATGAGCTGAGGTCCTTGCAGGACTGGTTCCTCCGCTACGGCATCCAGAGCACCCCCGGCGTAGCCGAAGTGGCCACGGTGGGCGGTCAGGCCCGGCAGTTCCAGGTCCAGGTGGATCCCAATAAGCTGGCGGCTTACAGGATCCCCATCGAAGCGGTCATCGGTGCCGTGAAGTCCGCCAACTCGGAAGTGGGTGGGCGCCTGGTGGAATACGGCGGCCGGGAGTACATGGTCCGGGGCCGCGGGTATGTGAAGAGCACCAAGGACCTCGAACAGGCCGTGCTCAAGGCCGAGAACGGCACGCCGGTCCGCATCGGCGAAGTGGCCACCGTCACCCTGGGCCCGGAAATGCGCCGCGGACTGGCAGACCTCGATGGCACCGGTGATGTGGTCGGCGGCATCGTCATCATGCGCCAGGGAGAGAACGCCCTGAATGTCATCGACGCGGTCAAGGCCAGGATCAAAGACCTGAAACAGGGGCTGCCCGAAGGCGTGGAGGTCGTCACGGTCTATGACCGCTCCACACTGATCCATAACGCCATCACGACCGTGAAGCACAAGCTCATCGAGGAGATGATCATTGTTTCGATCATCATCCTGATCTTCCTCTGGCACATCCCCTCGGCCATCGTGCCCATCATCACGATCCCCGTCAGCGTGGCGCTGGCCTTCATCCCGCTGTATGGCATCGGGCAGAACGCCAACCTGATGAGCTTGGCGGGCATCGCCATTTCCATCGGCGTGCTGGTGGACGGGGCCATCGTGGAGGTGGAGAACGCCTATAAGAAGATCGAGAAATGGATCGAGGCCGGAAGGCCTGGCAGCTTCTATCAGGTGCGGCTCGAGGCCCTGATGGAAGTGGGCCCATCTGTCTTCTTCTCCCTGCTGGTGGTGGCAGTGAGCTTCCTGCCCATCTTCACCCTCATGGATCAGGAAGGCCGGTTGTTCAAGCCGTTGGCCTTCTCCAAGAACTTCGCCATGGGGATCGCTGCGTTCCTGGCGCTCACCCTTGATCCCGCCATGCGCATGCTCTTCGCCCGGGTGGAGCCCTTCAGCTTCAAGCCCCGCTGGTTGGCCTGGACCGCCACCCAGGTGGTGGTCGGGAAGTACTACGCCGAGGAGAAGCATCCCATCAGCGTCTTCCTTCATTGGCTCTACGAGCGGCCCTGCCGCTTCGTGGTGAAGCACGCCAAGGCGACCATCGCCGTGGCCGTGCTGCTCGTGGTGGCCACGATCCCGGCCTTCCTGAGCCTGGGCAGTGAGTTCATGCCGCCCCTGAACGAAGGGACGCTGCTCTATATGCCCTCCACGCTGCCGGGCCTCAGCCAGACCGAGGCCCAGCGCATCCTCCAGGTGCAGGACCGCCTGATCCGGACTATCCCGGAAGTGGATCGGGTGTTCGGCAAGGCCGGTCGCGCCGACACCTCCACAGATCCCGCGCCCTTCTCCATGATGGAGACGGTGATCAACCTCAAGCCCGAGGACCAGTGGCGCGAGAAGCCACGCTGGTTCAGCTCCTGGGCCCCGGACTTCCTGAAGGCCGCCCTCCGCCCCATCTGGCGGGATCGCATCACCCAGGAGGAGATCGTCGCCGAGTTGGATCGCGTGGTAAAGCTGCCAGCCATTCCCAATGCCTGGACCATGCCCATCAAGGCACGGCTGGACATGCTCAGCACCGGCATCCGAACGCCGGTGGGCCTCAAGATCAACGGCGCCGACCTGGAAGTCATCCAGAAGGTGTCCATCGAGGCCGAGCGCATCCTGCAGGGCGTGCCGGGCACCCGCAGCGCCTTCGCCGAACGCACGGCCCAGGGCTATTTCCTGGATTTCGTACTGAAGCGGGAGCAGCTGGCCCGCTACGGCATCAGCGTGGAGCAGGCCAACATGCTGGTGATGACCGCCATCGGCGGCGATAACCAGAGCACTGTGTACGCAGGTCGGGAACGGTACCCCATCAATGTGCGCTATGCCCGCGACTACCGGGAAAGCCCCGAGGCCCTGAAGCGGGTGCTCATCCCTGCGCCGGGCGGCGCCATGATCCCCATGGAGGAGATCGCCGAGCTCCAATGGACCACCGGTCCGGCCATGATCCGCGATGAGAATGGCCAGATGAACGGCTACGTGCTGGTGGACTTTGACACCTCCAAGATCGACGTGGGGACCTACGTGCAGCATGCCAAGGCCGCCGTCGAGAAGGAACTCAAGCTGCCCGCGGGCTACAGCCTCACGTGGTCCGGTCAGTACGAGAACATGATTCGTGTGAAGGAGCGGCTGAAGCTCATCCTGCCCATCACGCTGGTGCTGATCTTCGGCCTGCTCTACGCCAACACCAAGAGTGCCTTCAAGGCCTCCATCGTGATGCTGGCCGTGCCCTTCAGCGCCATCGGCGCCTTCTGGTTCCTCTACCTGCTGGGCTACAACATGAGTATCGCCGTCTGGGTGGGCCTCATTGCTCTGATGGGCCTGGATGCCGAAACCGGTGTGTTCATGCTGCTCTTCCTGGACCTCAGCCACGAAGAGGCCCAGAAGGAGGGCCGCCTGAACAACGAAGACGACTTGGTGGCAGCCATCATCCACGGGGCCGTGAAGCGCGTCCGGCCCAAGGCCATGACTGTCTTCGCGGCCTTCATGGGCCTGCTCCCCATCATGTGGAGCACCGGCACCGGCGCCGATGTCATGAAGCGCATCGCCGCCCCCATGGTGGGCGGTCTCGCCACGAGCTTCCTACTCGAGCTGCTGGTGTACCCCGCCATCTATTATCTCTGGAAGAGACGTTCTCTTCCCATCGCTGCTCAGGCTTCTGTCGAAGCCTGAGTGAAACAAACAATCTCACCAGGAGACGCCATGCTCGCACCTCTGTTTGCGCTCGTTCTCTTGGCGGCGCCAGCCGCCAAGCCCATTCCCGCCACCAACACCACCTGCCCCGTCCTCGGGGGCAAAGTGACCGAGAAATCGAAGACGGTCGTCGTCCGGGGCCGGGAGTACCGTCTCTGCTGCCCCGGCTGCGACACCACCCTGCTCAAGGACCCGGACAAGTACCTCCAGAAGGACGGTACGCTGAAGAACGCAGCCAAGAAATAGCGCCTTCCCTTTCCCCGCCGTGACCAGCAGAGAATTCTGACTAAGGCGCCGGACGAGGCACAGCCCAGTTCGACTCCGAAGGGGAGGGGGTTATCTAAGCAAACAGCCAGATGAGAGATGGAGGCATCTCCCAGGATGCTGTCCTGGGCCAAGCCACTGTCTGTGTAGACTGGGGATTGATTGACCCGGAGGTCTCATGCTGAAAGCCGCCCTACTCACTCTTGCCGTCCTGGCGGCTCCTGCCGCCCAAGCCAAGCCCGCCACCAATACCAAGGATCCGGTCTGCAGGATGGCTGTGGATGGGAATTCTGCAACGGTGGTGGTTCATGGCCAGTCTTACCGTGTGTGCAGCAAACACTGTGGCGAGGCCCTGCAGAAGGACCCGGACAAGTTCCTGGAGAAGGACGGGTCGGTGAAGGCGGAGAAGAAGAAGTAGCGGCCTCAGGGAGCCGTTTGCAGCAGGTCCAGCCAGCCCTTCAGCACGAAGGCGGTGGCGCCCCAGAGGGGGGCCGACCACTGGTTCGTGGCCAACTCCAGGCGCGGCACCTCCAGGGCCAGGCCATAGCGGTCGATGACCTCGAGGGTCCAGGGGGCGTCCATGAGAGGCACCAGGGGCAGCATAAGGATCTGCTCCAGCTCCCGGTCTAGGCGGAAGACGGGCTTGGACTCCTCCCAGCGGAAGAACACCGGCGTGAATCGCACCCGGGCCTTGGCGACGCCATCCGGGAAGCAGCCCAATTCCCAGAGGCCGTTGGTAAGGCCGATCTCCTCGGCCACCTCCCGCCGGGCGGTGGCGGGCAGGTCCCGGTCTCCGGGTTCGGTCATGCCGCCAGGAAAGGCGATCTCGCCGGGATGCTGGGGGGCCGTGAAGCCCCGCTGCACCAGCACGACCTTGCGGGCGCCCTGCTCATCGCCCCAGAGGATCACCCCCACCGCGGCCCGGCGGGGGTTCTCCGGGAGGCGCGGACTGAGCTTGTGGGGACTGGGCCAGCGTTGGGGCAGGCGCAGGCTCTCCGCGATGCGCGGCCAGGGAATGGGCGGTGCCGCTTCGGGAATGCGCCAAACACTCATTTGACCTTCCCGAACACGGACCCCTTTACGCGTTCCACCGTATAGACGCCGCGGATGCGGCGGAGGCCAGCCATGAGCTCGACCAGGTGGGTGCGGTCCCGGGCCCGGAGCGCGATGTGGAAGAGGCCCGAGCCCTCCTCAGTGGCGGAGCCGTGAAAGCGCTGGACGTTGATGCCCACGCGCTGGATGCCTTCGGAAATGGCGGCCACCATGCCCGGCCGGTCCTCGGTGGTGAGGGCGATTTCGGTGTCGTACAATTCGGCGCCGTGCTTGCCCCAGGCCACGTTCACCCGCCGTTCCGGGTGCATGGTGGTGGTGAGCAGCTGAGGGCAGTCCGCGCGGTGGATGGCCGTGCCCCGGGTGCGGGTGATGTAGCCCACCACCTCGTCGCCCCAGATGGGCTTGCAGCAGGCGGCTAGCGTGTAGAGGATGCCCGTGGTGTCGCCCACCACCACGGAATCCATGAGATTGGAGGTGTTCTCCTTGGGCTTGGCACGCTCGGGCTCGGGGATCAGGGGCTCGATGAGCTTGTGCACCGTCAGGCGGCCGAAACCCAGGGCCGCGTAGGCCGCATCCCAGTTGGCGAGCTTCAGTTCGGCCAGCCGGGCCTCGAGCTTGGTCTGGGCCTCGGGCTCGTCGAGGCGGACGCCCATGTTGCGGGCCTCGCGGTCGAGGCGCTCGTGGCCCAGGCTGATGGCATGGGCGCGTTCCTCCTCGCGGATGAAGGCCTGGATGCGGCTCTTGGCGCCCGCGGATTTCACAAAGCCCAGCCAGTCCCGGCTGGGCTTGTGGTCGTGGCGGGTCAGGATCTCCACGCGGTCGCCGTTCTGGAGCGTGTGCTTGAGGGGCACGATGCGGCCGTTCACCTTGGCACCCACGCAACGGTGCCCCACCTGGGTGTGGATGGCGTAGGCGAAGTCCACCGGCGTGGCGCCCTCCACCAGGCTGCGCAGGTCGCCCTTGGGCGTGAAGACCTGGATGCGGTTGAAGGTGAGCTCGCCGCGCAGGTTGGCCACCAGGTCGCGGCTGTCCTCGGCATCCTGGTGCAGTTCCACCATGCGGCGGAGGAAGGCCACCTGGTTGATCTCGGAGCGGTTGGCGATGCGTCCGTCCTTGTAGGTCCAGTGGCTGGCGATGCCAGCCTCGGCGTGCAGGTGCATCTCCTCCGTGCGGATCTGCACCTCGAAGATGTCGCCCGAGGCCATCAGCACCGAGGTGTGGATGCTCTGGTAGCCGTTCTCTTTGGGCAGGCTGATGTAGTCCTTGAACTTGCCCGGCACGGGCTTGAAGAGGCCATGCACCAGGCCCAGGGCCGTGTAGCAGCTGGCGCGATCGGGGCAGATGATGCGGTAGGCCAGCCAGTCGTGGATGTCCTCGAAGCCCTTGGCCTGGGCGCCCATCTTCTTCCAGATGCCGTAGAGGTGCTTGATGCGGCCGTAGACGTGGGCCGAGATTCCCTGCTGACGGAGGATGGCCTCCAGGGCCCCGCGGATCTCCTGGATGGTGGCCGACAGCTTGGCGCGCTTGGCCTCCACGGCGTTCAGCAGGTCGTGGTACTGCTCAGGCTCGATCTGGCGGAAGGCCAGGTCCTCGAGTTCCAGGCGGACCAGGCCCATGCCCAGGCGGTTGGCCAGCGGCGCGTAGAGTTCCAGCGTCTCCCGGGAGATGCGGCGGCGCTTCTCCTCCTCCATGACGCCCAGGGTCTTCATGTTGTGCAGGCGGTCCGCCAGCTTCACCAGCAGCACGCGCACGTCCTTGCCCATGGCCACCAGCAGCTTGCGGACGTTCTCGGCGTTGAGCAGGTGCCGGTCGGTGAAGTCCAGCTTGCTCATCTTGGTGAGGCCATCCACCAGTTCCGCGATCTCCTCGCCGAACTGGGCCTTCACCTGGGGCATGGTCATGAGGGTGTCTTCCACCACGTCGTGGAGCAGCCCGCAGGCCACGCTCACGGCGTCCAGCCGCCAGTCCGCCAGGCTCTGGGCCACGGCCAGGGGATGGAAGAAGTAGGGCTCCCCACTCTTGCGCACCTGGGTGGCGTGCATGTCCTTGCCCACGGCGAAGGCCCGGTTCAGCAGGGCGATGTCGCCATTGGGGTGGTGCTTGAGGAAGGCGGCCTTCACCCGATCAAAGGCGCCCTCCTGGGTCAGGCAGGACTCGTCCCCACAGGCTGAGCCTTCCCCCTCGCGGAGGATAGGTTCCGGGGCTTTCCCAGACACGGCCATGTTTGAGTGTGGCTCAGGGGCCCCCAGGAAGCCAGAGCGGAAAACCGGGAACCACAGACGATACAGAATCCGCTGGCAAAAATAAGTGA
>JBBRZL010000135.1:0-9866 GCA_038236735.1 Holophagales bacterium
AGCCGGGAGCTGGGCGAGCTGATCATGGACGACCTGAAGGGCCTCGACCAGGTGGCCTACGTGCGCTTCGCCAGCGTCTACCGCGACTTCAAGGACCTGCCGGATTTCGTGAAGGCCCTGGAAGGCCTCATGCACAAGGAGGCCGCCACCGGCCGCGGCGCCACACCCGCGCCAGAGCTGGTCAAACCCATCCCCCAGGCCCTGTTCCCCGGCGAGGCCGTGGACGTGCCCGTCCTCAGGACGCGAAAAAAGTAGGGGTATCCTGAGGGCTGAGGTTTTCCGTGGCCGACGACATTCTCCTGCCCCCCGCTCCCGACGAGCAGCCCAAGCTGCCGGAAGAGTTGCCCGTGCTGCCCCTGCGGGACGTGGTGGTCTATCCCTACGTGATCCTGCCCCTCAGCATCAGCCGGGAGAAGTCCATTCGCGCCGTGGATACGGCCCTGGTGGAGAACCGCATGATCCTGCTGCTCTCCCAGAAGCAGGTGGAGATCGACAACCCCAAGCCCGAGGACCTCTACCAGGTGGGCACCGCCGCCCTCATCATGCGGGTGCTGAAGCTGCCGGACGGCCGCATCCGGGCCCTGGTGCAGGGCCTCCAGCGGGTCCGCGTGGAGTATTTCACCGAGACCGAGAACCTCTTCAAGGCCCGGGTGGAGCCCCTGGCCGAGCCGGAAATGGCCGCCCACGACCTGGAGATGGACGCGCTCATGCGCAGCGTGAAACAGACCCTGGAGAAGGCCGTGGCCCTGGGCAAGACCCTGCCCCAGGAGGTGCTGGTCATCGCCGGCAACCTGGACAACCCGGGCCGCCTGGCGGACCTGGTGGCCTCCAACCTGGACCTGAAACTGGCCCAGACCCAGGAGGTGCTTGAAATCGCCCATCCGGGCCTGCGGCTCAAGCGCGTGAACGAGTTGCTGACACGGGAGATCCAGTTACTGGAAGTGCAGCAGAAGATCACCATGGAAGCCCGCGGCGAGATGGACAAGAGCCAGCGGGAGTACTACCTCCGCCAGCAACTCAAAGCCATCCAGCAGGAACTGGGCGAGGGCTCAGAGCTGTCCGAGGAAATCACGGCCTTCCGCGAGCGGCTGGCCAAGCTGAAGGTGCCCGAAGAACCCCTGGTGGAGATCGAGCGCAACCTCAAGAAGCTGGAGCGCATGCATCCGGATTCCAGTGAGACCGCCGTGACCCGAACCTACCTGGAGTGGATGACGGAACTGCCCTGGGGCCTCCAGACCGAGGACAACCTGGACCTCAAGCAGGCCCAGACCGTACTGGACGAGGATCACTTCGGCCTGGCCAAGATCAAGGACCGCATCCTGGAGTTCCTGGCGGTGCGCAAGCTGAAGCCCGATCTCCGTGGCACCATCCTCTGCTTCGTGGGCCCCCCGGGGGTGGGCAAGACGTCCCTGGGCAAGTCCATCGCCCGGGCCCTGGGCCGCAAGTACGCCCGCATCTCCCTCGGCGGCGTGCATGACGAGAGCGAGATCCGCGGCCACCGCCGCACCTACGTGGGCGCCATGCCCGGCCGCATCGTGCAGGCCCTGCACCAGATCAAGAGCATGAACCCTGTGATCATGCTGGACGAGGTGGACAAGATCGGCCGGGACATGCGCGGCGACCCCAGCGCGGCCCTACTGGAAGTGCTGGACCCCGAACAGAACCACACTTTTCGCGATCACTACCTGAACGTGCCTCTGGATCTCTCCCAGGTGCTCTTCCTGGCCAACGCCAACGAGCTGGAGCCCATCCACCCGGCCTTCAAGGACCGCATGGAGATCATCTACCTCAGCAGCTACACACTGGAGGAGAAGATCGGCATCGCCGAGCAGCACCTGATTCCGAAGCAGCTGGAAAAGCACGGCGTGACTCGACAGCAACTGTCCATTCCAAAAAAGGCCCTGAGGGCCATCATCACGGGCTACACACGGGAAGCCGGCCTGCGCCAGCTGGAGCGGGAGATCGGCGCCGTCTGCCGCAAGGTGGCCCGGCGCGTGGCCGAGAACACCCTGAAGAGAAAGCTCACCCTCAATGACGCCAGCCTGCACGACCTGCTGGGCCCCGTGAAGCTGCTGCAGGACGAGCGGCTCAAGGCCCCGCGGGTGGGCGTGGTGACTGGCCTGGCTTGGACCTCGGTGGGGGGTGACGTGCTCTTTGTGGAGGCCCTGAAGATGCCGGGCAAGGGCCTGCTCATCCTCACCGGGCAACTGGGCGATGTCATGAAGGAAAGCGCCCAGGCGGCCCTCAGCTACATCCGCAGCCGCGGCGAGGCTTTCCAGATCGACCCGGAGGTCTTCCAGAAGCAGGATCTCCACATCCACTTCCCCGAGGGCGCCATCCCCAAGGACGGTCCCAGCGCGGGCCTGGCCATCGCCACGGTGCTGCTGTCGGTGCTGAAGGGCATCCCCGTGCGGAACACCCTGGCCATGACCGGGGAGATCGACCTGCGGGGCGAGGCCCTGCCCATTGGCGGCCTCAAGGAGAAAGCCCTGGCGGCCCTGCGGGTGGGCATCAGGGACATCCTGATTCCCCACGCCAACCAGAAGGACCTGGAGGAGATCGATCCCGAGCTGCGTCGGCAGTTGCGTTTCCACCCCGTGAAGCACGTGGAGGAGGTCTTCGAGTTCGCGCTGGTGGGCTGGAAACGACCCGAGGTCGTGAAGCCCGCCAGAAAGCACTAGTGTGCCCCGCCTGAAATAGTTGAGACAATGCGTGGTCACTGGCGGGGCACACTTCCATCAGGGCATGGCCCCTCTGGCGCCCGTGAACGCAGTGCGTTCGCGGGCTGTCACCCCTCTGGGGGCACTGCCGTGCCCCCAGACCCCCGCCACGTGGTGCCCAGAGGAGTGTTCAAGTTGCATGTATTTCGGGTGGGCACCACTAGCAAACTCCTGGCTCCGGCGCCCTGGTTGCCGTACCTTCATGGCGGGGTTCGTCCCATGCTGACCGAAGCGTTCACCCTGCTCATCCAACTCCCACCCATGGCCTTCGGCCCGGCCCTGCCGCCCTCGCCCTTCCTGATTCCCAGGGAGCTGGTGTGTGCGCTCCAGGAACTCGGCAAGGTGCATGAACCCGTCCCGGGCCCCTGGCCGACCGTCACCAGCACCGGCCTGGACCCCCGCACCCTCAAACCCAGCGTGGATCGCCACTTTCTCAACCCAGCCGCGGAATTCGTGCTAATCATGGGCGCCCTGGCCAGCACCCGGGGCGGCTGGGATGAACGCGCCTGGTCGACCAAGCGCTGGGAGGCGTTGGGCGCCGTCACTCCCGTCCTGATACCGCCCCAGGCGCCCCCCATCTGGAGCATCGGACAGCGGTAGTTCCACGTGGAACACTACTTATCCTTAAGGCTCCCGAGGTATTTCCCCACCAGCGCCGCCTCCTGATTGGCCCCGGCAAAGGGCGGCATGAAGTCCAGGTAGGGATTCAGGGCCGGATCCAGCTCCCGGAGGCCCTGGACCAGCGCCACATTGTCCTCCTCGGAATTCCCCGCGGTCAGCGCCTTCAGGCTGCGATAGCCATTCCGGGTGTGGCAGGCCAGGCACTGGCTGCGCAGGATCGCCTCCCCTTTGGCCAGGTCCGTGTCGCCCTTGGTGGCGGCGAAGGCCCGGGCCCAGGCGTTCTGCGCCAGGAAGCCCGTCTTCTGGTAACCCGCCACCTGGTCCACCCGGATGCCGTTGGAGTACATCACCTCCCGGATGACGAAGGGCTTGCGGGCCACTTCCCGGATCCACTCGAACCCGCCGAAGCCCCAGCAGGCCAGCAACAAGCCAAGGAGTGCCGCCGGGCGCCGGAAGCTGCGGGGCGCGAGCATGGCCCACAGGGTCAGGAGGCCCGGCATCAGGAATGCGCCCAAGCCCCAGAGAGCCCAGCGGAAGCCCTGAGCCAGGCTGGAGGAGCCTTTCAGGTTGCCCAACACCAGAGCCTTCGCCGCCGCCGGAAAACTCTGGAAATAGAACCAGCCCGCCAGGGGCGCCAATAGGATGCCCACCAGGGTGAACAGGGCAGTGGGCTTCAAGACCCGCTGCTGGAGGGCCGGGTCGGCGGTCCCCCCCGCGGCCAGGGCCCAGAGCCCCCCCAGGGCCAGGGCCACACAGGTGCGCAGCAGCAGGCTCGGCAGGTAGGTGGCGTTGAAGAAGCCATCCCACATGGCATGACTGGTGACCCAGCCCTTTCCTGGGCTCAGCATGAAGGTGATGATGCCGTTGATGACCACCAGGCTCAGCCAAGCGCAGAGAGCGTACAGCCAGTAGACCACCAGACGCTGGCGGGGCCGCAGGCGATCGTAGGCGCGGACCAGCACGATGAGGGTGGCCATCTCGCCCGCGAAGAGCAGCCACTCGATCGCCCAGCCCATGACGAAGGCCCGGATGAGGTGCTGGGTGGCCGTGGGGTTCACGAGGCCGATGGCCACCCAGATGCCCACGCCGGTGCCCGCCCCGAAGATGCTGGAGAGCCAGAGCAGGGCCTTGGCCCGTCCCCGCAACCAGGCCTGGAGGTCCAGATCCCCGGCCCGCTGAGCGCGGCCTTCCAGGAGCGCCAGCCAGAGGCCCCCACCCACCACCAGGTGGGCGATGGAGACATGGATGATGCTGATGAGGCCGATGATCCAGCCGCTGCCCAGCAGAGGCAGATCCCACACGGGATGGTTCATGGGGCCTCCGAACCAGTGTCCACCGGCGGTTGCATCGCCCAGCGCAGGATCACAATGAGCAGGACGGCCAGGCCCAGGAAGACCAGGCCGAAGACGCCCAGGGAGAGCCAGTCGGTCTGATGGGGCAGGGCGCCGGGATGAAAGCCGAAGGCGGCCAGGCTGGCATCCCGGGCCTGGTCCCGCAGCAGGATCATGCCGAGGACCGAGCCCAGGCCCAGGCCGAAGGGTGGCCACACCGCCCGGGCCGGGGCGCCTTCCTGGCTGGCCGGGATGGCCATGAACAGGGCCAGAAGGCCGAGGGTCGTGGAGGTCCAGAGGCTGAGGCTGGCCGGTGAGCTACCGTTGAGCAGCAGGCCCAGTAGCGGCACGGGTTGTTCCAGCAGCAACCAGGTCCCCCAGAGGGCCTGGCTGGCGGTGGCCCCGAGAAACCAGCCCAGTCCGGCCCGGCGGGCATAGGCGTACTTCCGCCACGCGCCCCAGCCAGCCAGCAGCAGCCCAGCCACGGCCACGATGCCCGCCACCATGTGCAGGTACCGGGGCCAGAGGGTCGGGTCCGAAAGGTTCAGCCGCAGGCCGTGGGGCGAGGCCGCCGCGTGGGCTGCCCAGAGATCGGGGCGCAGGGAGAGGGTGGTGACGTTCACGAGCAGCAGGCCCACGCCCAGCAGCAGCAGCGCCCCGACAATCCCACCGAAGGCATGGAGGGTCCCGCTGGCCGTGGCGCCGATGAAGCGGTACAGCAGGGCGTAGCCTGCCATCAGCAGGATGATGAGCCCCAACCAGGGCACGGCCATGAGCACCGAGGCCGTGTAGAAGAAGGGGCCGTAGCTCAGCTGCACGAAGAGCAGTGGCGCGATGCCCAGGGTGATGGCGAAGGTCACGGCGGCGGGCAGCAGGGGCGCAAAGCGGCGCACCAGCTCGCGGTCTTCGGGCCGCCCGCGCAGCGCATGCACGGCGGCGATGAAGCTGCCGCCCACACCCAGGTTCACGGCCATGAGGTGCAGCGCGAAAGTGACCAGCAGCAGCGCCTTCAACGCGGCGGGTGGCAAGGGCAGGAGCAGTGGATCCGGAAGCGGGATGGGCGGGGGCGTCATGACTTACTCCGGTGGTTCACCGTCGCTGCGGGTCTGCTCTCCCAGGGTACCGCGATCCTGGTTCCCGGGGATTCCAGCCTCGGGCCAGGTCAACGCTTCGGTAGACTGAGGGTTCGCGAGGTGTCCGTGGGTCTGTTTGACGGCCTGATCAACCAGTTCAAGAAGGGACTGAAACGCACGCAGGAGCTGGTGCTGGCGCCCCTGGGGCACCTGCTCGGACTGCGTCGGCTGGACGAGGCCCAGCTGGAGGAACTGGAGGATCTCCTGCTTCAGGCCGACCTTGGTGCGACCGCCGTGGATCAACTAATGGCGAGGCTTCGCACCGAATTGAAGACTGGGGCCGAGATCGATCCGAAGGCCGTGTTGAAAGAAGAACTGCTCCGGCGCCTGCGCCAATACCCATCCCGCCCCTTCGCAGCGGCCGCCTCGGGCGAGGCCACCCAGGTGGTGCTGCTGGTGGGCGTCAACGGGGTCGGCAAGACCACGACCCTGGGCAAGCTGGCGGCCCACCTCAAGGCCAGGGGCGAAGACGTCCTGGTGGTGGCGGGGGACACCTTCCGCGCCGCCGCCATCGACCAGCTGGAGCGCTGGGGTGAGCGGGCGGGGGTGCCCGTCATCCGGAACCACATGGGCGGCGACCCGGCCGCCATCTCCTTCGACGGCGCCACCAGCGCCAAAGCCAAGGGCACGCCCTGGGTGCTCATCGACACCGCCGGGCGGCTGCATACCAAGAGCCACCTCATGAAGGAGCTGGACAAGATCCGCCGCAGCCTCCAGAAGGTCATTCCGGACGCACCCCACCGCGTGCTGCTGGTGCTGGACGCCACCACGGGCCAGAACGGCCTGGCCCAGGCCGAGGCCTTCGTCCTGGCCGCGGGCGTGACGGACCTGGTCCTCGCGAAGCTGGATGGCAGCGCCAAAGGGGGCGTGGTGCTGTCGATCCTGGACCGCCTGGGGCTCCCCATCGCCTTCGTGGGCGTGGGGGAAGGCCTTGAGGACCTCATCCCCTTCGACGCCGAGGCCTTCGTGGATGGTCTGCTCGATGTCTGAGGCGCCGCTCACGCCCACGGTGGCCTGGGCCCTCGCTACCGGGGGACCATGGCCGGACCCGGATGCCTTGGAGGGCGATGCGCGGTTCATGGCCCTGGCCCTCCAGGAGGGGCTGAAGGGCGTGGGGCTCGCCAGCCCCAACCCGCCCGTGGGCTGCGTGCTCGTGAAGGCGGGACGGGTGCTCGGCCGCGGCGTCCACACCCGGGCCGGCGATCCCCACGGTGAAATCATGGCCCTGCGCGATGCCGAAGCCAGAGGCGAGGACGCGAGCGGGGCCACGGCCTATGTGACGCTGGAACCCTGTTGCCACCATGGACGGACGCCCCCTTGTTCCCAGGCCCTCATCCAGGCAGGCGTGGCCCGTGTGGTGGTGGGCGTGCGCGATCCCAACCCCCGGGTGGATGGGGGCGGCCTCGCCATCCTCCGTGCCCAGGGCCTCGCCGTGGAAGAAGATGTGCTGGGCGAGGCCTGCGCCCGCTTTCACGCGCCCTTCTTCAAACTAATTCGCACGGGCCTGCCCTGGGTGAGCCTCAAGCTGGCCCTGGGCTCCGATGGGGCCCTGGGTCCCGCCGGACAGAGCACCCAGATCACGCCGCCGGAGGTGCAGCGACTGGGGCACGCCCTGCGCCGGGCCTCGGAGGCCATCGTGGTGGGCCGCCACACCGCCGAGGTGGACGACCCGCAACTCACCGACCGCTGGCCCGCACCCACGGCGCCGCACCGCCTCTTCCACCGGGTGGTCATGGACCACGCGGGGCAGGTGCCGGTTCAGGCGCGCGTCTGGCTGCCCGTGGCCGGCCAACCCGCCCTCCGGGCCATCACAGGCGATCCGGAACCCCTTCGCGGCGTGGAGGACCTGCGCCTGCCGCCGGGACCCCAAGGCTGCAGCCTGCGCCACCTGTTGCACGAACTCGCGGCCCGGGACGTGGGGCGGGTGCTTGTGGAGGGCGGAGGCACCCTGCTCCAGGGTTTCCTGGACCAGGGCTTGGCCGACGAGTTCCACCGCTTCCAGAGCGAAAAACCCGTGGGCGGCAACCCACTGACGCTGACCCTGCCGCCCACCTGGCAGCTCCGCGCCCGGGCCATCTGGCCGGGCGGACGCTGGGAAGTGTTGCGGTAGCGTGCCGGAGGCTTCCTCAGCCGCCTCCCACCAGCCGCACGACTTCCAGGCGATCATCCTCCTTGAGGGGTGTGGCTTCGTGGTCGACGCGGCGGATCACCGCGCCGTTCAACTCCACGGCGCTGCCAAAGGGGGGCAGGGCCAGCCAGGTGGCCAGGTCCGCCACGGTCTGCAGGGGCGGCGTCTCGCGGCACTCGCCGTTGATCTGCAGCTTCACCGGGCCTCCGCCGCGGCCTGAAAGCCCTTCTCCAGGTCAGCGATGAGGTCGGGCTGGTCCTCGATGCCCACCGAGAAGCGCAGCAGGCCATCCGTGATGCCCAAGCGGACCTTCACCTCCGGCGCCGTCTTCAGGTGACTCATGCTGGCGGGGTGCTGGATGAGGCTTTCCACGCCGCCGAGGCTCACGCCGCGGGTGATGACTTCTAGGGCTTCACAGAAACGCTGGCCCGCCAGGAGCCCCGCCTGCAGTTCGAAGCCGATCATGCCGCCGAACCCCATTTCCATCTGCCGGGCTGCGATCTCGTGGCCGGGATGGGTGGTCAGGCCCGGATAGTCCACCCGGGCCACATGGGGCTGCCAGAGCAGCCACTGGGCCAGGCCGTTCGCGTTGTCCGAAGCCCGGCGCACCCGCAGGGCCAGGGTCTTGAGCCCCCGGTGCAACAGCCAGGCGGCCATGGGATCGAGGGTGGGGCCCATGATTTTACTCAGGTGCCAGCAGGCCACCAGGTCGGCCTCGGAGCCCGCGATGACACCGGCCACCACGTCCGAATGGCCCGCCAGGTACTTGGTGGCCGAGGCCACGCTGAGGTCGATGCCAAGGGTCAGGGGTCGTGTGTGGATGGGGCTGGGGAAGGTGTTGTCGGCCACGGTCCGGATGCCGTGTTCTCTCCCAAGCGCAGCCACTGCCGCCAGATCCGTCACAGCCAGGGTGGGATTCGAGGGGGTCTCCACCCAGAGCATCCGGGTCCTGGGCTGAATGGCGGCTTCCCATTCGTCGCGGTCCAGCGTGTTCTGGATCCAGGTGACCCGAAGACCCCGTTCCGACTCCCAGCGGCGGATGAGTTGCTCGGTACCCAGGTAGATGGCGGCGGGGGCCACCAGATGATCGCCATTCTTGAGGAAAGCCTCGAAGACCAGCGCGAAGGCCGCCATGCCGGAGGCTGTCACCAGGGCGCGCTCTGCGCGCTCCAGTTCGGCCAGCACGGCTTCGACTTCGCTGGTATTGGGATTGCCCCAGCGCGTGTAGAAGGTCGGCGGCTCGATGCTGGCCGCGAACTCAGCACCCTCGCGGTTCTCCAGCAGCTGGAAGACGGAGGTCTGGAAGATGGGTGTGGTCACGGCCCGGGTGGTGTTGAAGTGCTTCCCGGCGTGGATGGCGGTGGTGGTGGGTCCCCAGGGCTTCGGCATCGTTAGTGGCTCCGGCCCCCAGGATAGGGTCAGCGCTTCCAGAACACGATGGCCAGCGCCACCACGGCAAAGGCGATCACCACCACAAGCCGCCATACCGTCGGCCGGTCGTCCGGCACATCGTAGCTCCCACCATCCTCCAGGGCGGCCCGGGTGAGCTCGTCCTCCGGGGCAGGGACCAGGCCTCGACAGTTGGGGCACCGAAAGGGTTCGCCAGGGGTCAGCACAGCGTCAACGACCGAACAACCACACTCCTGGCAGACATGCACGACGCCGGGGTGGTAGGCCTCGAGGGCGGCGGGGATTTCGTTCGTCATGGGGCACCTCCTGTGCCCCACCCTGCGGGCTTCGGCTTGACTCGCGCCGCTGGCGCTCGCCCCTTCGGGGCCGGCTGCTTCGCAGCCGGTCCTATTCGCCTCCGGCGAATGGTCGCCAAAGTGGCCCTCCGCTCCTGCTTCGGGCTCATGCAGCACCTCCTGTGCCCCACCCTGCGGGCTTCGGCTTGACTCGCGCCGCTGGCGCTCGCCCCTTCGGGGCTGGCTGC
>JBBRZL010000136.1:0-9854 GCA_038236735.1 Holophagales bacterium
CAGCACCGGCATGGTGAGCGCCGCCTGGGAGGTGCCCGAGTGGATGAAGAAGTTGATGCCGCATTGCAGCAGGAACATGAGCTGGGCGGTCATGGCCTTGGGCAGCACCTGGATGGCGGCGGCGCCGTAGAGCAGCAGGGTATCCATGATGCGCGCGTCATTGGCGATGACCAGCAGGGCCCGGGCGCAGGCCACGATGAAGACCACGCCCACCATGTCCTTGGCGCCGGCGATGAAGTGCTTCGCGATGTCGCTGGGGCCCATGCGGCTGATGAGGCCGATGAGGATGCCCATACCCAGGAACAGCGCGGCGATGGGCTCCAGGTACCAGTGGTGTTTCAGCACGCCGTAGACCAGCAGGAGCAGGGCGCCCAGGAAGGTGAGGAGCGCGAGGACGTGGGAGGTGTTCCAGATGTCGCCGGCGTCCGCGGGGGCGCTGGCCTCCCGGGCCAGGTCGATGTCCCGCACGGGGCTCAGCTCGGGGTTCTTCTTCACCTTGGCGGCGTAGACCATCACGTAGGCGATCACCACGGCGGTGGCCACCACCCAGGCGCCCATGCGGTAGGCCAGGCCCGAGTAGATGGGGACGCCCGCGATGCCCTGGGCCACGCCCACGGTGAAGGGGTTGAAGAAGGCGCAGGCGAAGCCCGCGGCGGCCCCCAGGAAGGGGATGGCGAGGCCCACGATGGAGTCGTAGCCCAGGGCCCGGGCCAGGACCACGAAAATCATCACCAGGGGAATGAGCTCTTCGGCCATGCCGAACACGGCCCCGGCCAGGGAGAACACGGTCATGAGCACCGGGATGAAGAGCACTTCCAGGAAGGGGTGGCGGCGCACGTGCACCGTGAGGCGCTTGATGCCCTGCTCCACGGCCCCGGTCTCCTGGAAGATGCCGAAGCTGCCCCCGATGATGAGCAGGAAGGAGATGAGCCCCGCCCCGTCCAGGAAGCCCTTGATGGGCGCCAGGAAGAGGGTGCCGAGGCCCAGGTAGGTCTTGGGCAGCTGGTGGTAGGTGCCGTTCACGGGCACCTTGATGTGGCCGCCGTCCGGCAGCAATTTCTCCACGCGCAGGAACTCGCCCGAGGGCACCAGCCAGGAGAGGATCAGCACCAGCACGATGAGGGCGCCCACCACCACCAGGGTGTGGGGCATGCGGAAGCGGGGAGTGGCGGGGGCTGGGCTGGGGGCGGGATCAGGGCTCATGAACGGCTTTCAGTGGGTGGCTGCATGGTAGCGGGAAGCAGGGCCGGCCGGCCTGCTCAGGGCTTGATGTCCTGCATGGCCGCGAGGGCTGCTGCGGCCAACTCCTCCTGCAGGGTGGCCAAGTCAGCGGCGGTCTTCGGCCCCGTGCCGAAGGCCTCGACCTTGCGGAAGATCCTGTCCTCGGCGCCCAGCAGCCGGGGCAGAAAGCCCGTGCCCTCGCGGTTGTCGAGGCCGGCGAGATCCAGGTACTCCTGCTTCTCGGTTTCTGGGAAGGGGCGGACCCGCTGCTTGATCCGCAGGGATTCCAGCCAGAGCGGCGCCTCCTTGCCCTTCCAGAAAACCTCCGGAACGGTTCCAGCCTCCACCCAGAGGGGCAGGGCCACGGCGGTGACGGGCTCTCCGGGCAGCACCCAGAAGGTGGCCCGGGAGGCGGGATCCTTTGGATCCTTGCCCACGAGCACCAGGGCGCAGGAAGTGTAGGACTTGTTGATGCAGTCCTTGGTGAGGATCCAGCGGGGCTGGGCCGGAAGGGCCTTCAGGTCGGCGAGGATGGGCGTCCGCAGCAGCACGTGGCCAGTGTCCCGGGCCAGGCGGCGAAAGATCTCCCGGGGGTTCCGCTGTTCCAGCGGGAGCGCAGCCAGCAGCTCCGTGGCCCGGTCGAAGCGCAGGTACCCCGCGCCCTTGCCTTTGCGGCCCGAGCGGGACCAGTTGGAATTGACGAGGTACTGGCCGGGCGCCGCACTGGCCTCCAGGAGGCTGTAGCCCCGGTTGTGCACCTCGAAGAGGACTGTGCGTCCCGTGGCATCGAAGACGCCGAAGTTGGTCTGGCAGCCCAGCCCCGGTCCCTGGTTGGCCTTGAGATAGGCCTCGAAGTCGGCCACGGTGCGGCAGGTCCGCAGGGCATCCGCCATGACGCTGCCCTCCAGATCCTTGAGGTCCCCGCTCTGGGCCCCCGGCAGGTTGTAGGCCACGGTGTTCATGATGGCGAAGCCGGTGGCGTTGAGGCCCGCGTAGGCCCGCCGTCCGCTGGCGTCGTCGGCGTCCACGAGGGCCAGGTACGCGTAGGGCTGCTCGCGCACGAGGATCACCTTGTTGGAGAGGGCGTCCGTATCGCGGTTCTTCCAGAGCAGGGGCCGGCCGCTGGCGCTGGCCGCGGGGCTCAAGAGGGCCGTGGTGCACTGCTCTGCGCCCTGGGCGAGCAGGCTCGTCGTGGCGAAGCCCAGCAACACAGCCAGGCAGGCGGTTCTTCTGAACATGGGAACTCCCTTCGGCTACTCGAACAGGCCCTTGGCCAGCACCTTGCCCGCCTTCATGAGCAGCCGCCCCTTGGCGATGACGGTGCGGACTTCCAGGTCCTTGGGATCCACCAGCACCAGGTCGGCGTCCTGGCCCGGGGCCAGGCGGCCCTTGGCCTTCAGCTTGAGGATGCGGGCGGGGTTGGACGTGATGACGCGGAGGGCGGTCTCCAGGGGGATGCCCTCCTCCAGCACCGCCTGGCGCACCGCCGGGAACAGCGACGTGACCCGGCCCACGGAGACTTCCAGCAGGCGGCCCGAATCGTCCCAGTCCGGCAGGCTGCCCTGGCCGTCGGAGGTGAAGGTGATGTGGCCGGGATCCACGCCCGCCTCCAGCATGCGGCGCAGGGCCTTGGGGCAGGGGATCTCGCCATCCTTGAGGTACGAGGCCAGGGTCGAGGTGGTGAAATCCACGAAGCCGCCGGCCTTGGCGTAGGCGATGCCCTCTTCGAACAGGTGGGGGTTGCGGTTGATGTGGGTGGGCAGCATCTGGTTGGCGGTGAGCTCGGTCTCGGCGATGACCCGGCGCAGGAAGTCCAGGCCCCGGGGCCCGTCCCCCAGGTGCACGTTCACCACCCCCGCTTTGCCTGAGAGCATGCCGCCGCGCCGGGCCATGGCCACCACCTGCACGAAGGCCTCGAAGGTGGGCTGGCTGGAGCGGTGGTCCGAGAGGGCCACTTCGCCGGCGCCGATCACCTTGTCGATGAAGAGCAGATCCTCTTCGAGGCTGGGCATGAGGGTGCGCAGGGGCAGGCCGTAGGAACCGGAGTAGAGGAAGGTGCTGAGGCCCTCCTCTTCCAGCCCCTTGGCCTTGGCCAGCAGGCCCGCCATGTTCCGCGTGTGGCCGTCGGTGCCCAGGCAGCCCACCACGGTGGTGACGCCGCCGCGGATGGCATCCGTGAGGGGCAGGCCCGGGGTGCGGGTGGCGAAGCCGCCTTCGCCGCCACCGCCCATGATGTGCACGTGGGCGTCGATGAAGCCCGGCAGGACCCTGAGGTTCCGGGCGTCGATCACCTCGCAGTATTTGCGGGGGATGCGGATGTCCGGCTCCATGCGGAGGATCTTCCCCCCACCGAGGAGCAGGTCACAGCGGCCCCCGGGCTCCGGGGCGTAGACATCGGCGTGCTTGATCAGGAGCAGCATGGGGACTCCAGCCGGACCAGGGTCCGGGGCGAATTCAGAAAAGGCGGGACACGGGCAGGTCGAGGCCGGGTTGGGCCAGCTCGCGGAAACCGGGATAGCCGTAGAGCCCGTACAGCAGGCAGGGCTCCAGCACCTGGATGGCCCGGCGGGCCAGCTCCTGGTCCAGGGGCACGAGGAGCGTGCCGGCGGGCAGGTCGAGTTCCAACCGCGGCTGCCGGGTGACGATCTGCCGGTCCTTGTAGCGCTGATACAGGTCGTCGTAGGGCTCTTCCAGGCGGAGGAACTTGACGCGTTCGACCTTGGCCCGGCGGGGCGCCGTCAGGGTCTCCCAGCGCAGGCCCTGGGCCGCCAGCACGGGGATGAAGCGGGCCGCGGCGGCCGGGTCGATCACGTAGGCCCGGGGCGTGGGCACGCTGCCCTTCACCACAATGTCGTTCATGGCGTTGGCGGTGGGCACCTCGATCACGCGGCCCGAGGCGGTCTCGAGCACCTTCACGGTGCTCACCTTGCCGCCGAGGTTGGCCCAGAATACGTTGGTGGCGATGAAGGGCGGCACGGGCTCGCGCCGGGCCCGCTCGGCCAGGTTCCGAATGCGGTCACGCCAGGCCGGGGTGCCGAGCAGGTGGCGGTAGAGGATGCGGTAGCCGTCCACCCGCTCGCCCAGATCCGCGTCCGGATCCTTGGCCTCGTGATGGACACCGGCTTCGATGATGAAGGAGAGGGCGCCCAGGGTGCCCAGGCCGTTGCGGCCATCGTCTACCTCCACGGTGGAGGGCCTGGTTTCTTCGTCCGGCGGCGGGCCGCCCACGCTGTAGCGGGCGTAGGCGTGGCCAGCCTTTTGTTCCAGCGGCCCAGCGGCGGCCACGGCCTCCAGGGCGGCGGCCTTCAGGTACTCCGGGATCAGGGGATGGTTGGCCGCATCCATGGTGATGATGGGCCAGGGCGCCCAGCCCTTCTTCGCGTAGTCCTCGCCGTCCCGGCCGAACTCGTGGCTGTCCACGGCCACGTGGGGGCGGATGCGGCGCGCCACGCGATGCAGGGCCTGGGTTTCGGGCTGGGCCAGGAGCAGGTGGTCGCGATTGAGGTCGGCACCGGCGCCGTTGACGCGGCGGTGGGCCTCGGCGCCATCGGGATTGAGCATGGGCATCAAGTAAAGATCCACGTCCAGGGGCAGCCGCTCGGGGTGTTCCGCGAGGTCGCGGATGAGGGTGAGCTGGGCGTCCTTGCCCGCCACTTCATTCCCGTGCTGCTGGGCGTAGTAGAGCACCCGGAAGCGGGCCTTCGCGCCCCCCCGGTTGAGATGCACCAGGAGGACCTTCCGCCCTTGGGTGCTGCGGCCCTCCTCCGTGACGGTGATGAAGCCGGGCCTGGCCACGGCCTCCAGAAAAGTCACCATCTCCGTGTAGGACACCGTGCGCCGCATGGTGCGGTGATCCTGGGGGAACGGCGCTGGCACCTCCGCGGCGAGACCCGGCAGGGCCAAGGTCAGGAGAAGGGCCGCGACCCAAAGGAAGGAGGTTGAAGCCAACCCCAAGCAGGAAGCCCCCCGGCCCCGGCGCGGACCCCCATGGGCTGCGAGTGTGAAGGAGTCACCTCGGGCTTTGTCTTTATCGGTGTTTATCGGTGTGCATCGGTGGTTAAACAATTCAAGGAAATGGCCACCGATGAACTCCGATGAACTCCGATCAACCGGGGCGATCCTGCCTTGGCTCCCTGGTTTCATGGCTGGCTCACCTTGCGGGTGGCCAGGTCGATGGACTGGCCGGGCCGCAGCACGTGGATGCGGAGATTCCGGAACGAGGCGCCATTGAGAGTCATGCCCGTTGGATCGAAGACCATGACCGAGCGCTTACCCAGCACTTTGGCCTGTCCGCCCTTCACCACCAGGGCCGTGGCCTCGTCGATGCCGAGGCCCAGATAATCCGGGTGTTCCATGATGACGCTGAAGAGCCGGTTCTCCCGGCCCCGGCGCAGGAAGTGCTGGTCCACCACCACGCCCGCAGGCAGGAAGCCCATGCCTTCGCGGGTCTGGTAGGCGCCAGTGCCGAACTCGGCAAGGGTCTCCTTGCCGTTGCGGTCGTCGCCCGTGAGCATGAGCTTCGACATGATGGCCGCCCCGGCGCTGGTGCCGCCGATGCCGGCCCCAGCCTCGTAGCGGTCGCGGACGACCTGCTGCAGCGGCGTGCCCACGATCTTGTCGCCCACGCGGTTCTGGTCGCCGCCCGAGAACCAGAACCCCGTGCAACCCTTGGCCCGTTCGAGCAGCTGAGGATTGGAAGCGTCCTCGCGCGTGCGCACATCCAGGGGCACGCAGACCAGGCCCGCCTTGTCGAGGTCCTCCTGCCACTCCTTCAGCGCACCGTCGGGATCGCTGGTGGAAGTGGGGATGATGCCCACCCGGCCGCCCTTGCCGCCGGAGGCGAGGAGGAAGGCGTCCATGATTTCCTGCGGCATGCCGCCGCCCCCCACGATGACCAGAGTGCCCTTGGGGGGGGCGGCGAAGGCCAAGCAGGTGGTGAGGGTAAGGATGAGGCAGGTGCGGAATCGGTACATGGCAAGGCTTTCGAACAGAGGTCCGGGAAGCCCGCGGGCCGGAGAACCGGCCCGCGGGGTGTCAATGGAGAAACGGCCTAGAAGGTGATTCTCACGCCCAGTCGCAGGTTCCTCGGGGTTTCGGCGCTGGTGGGGCTCTTGTAGTCCGAGTAGATCAAGTTGCGGTCGGGGTCGGTGGGGTCATCCGTGCGAATGCCATTCACCCGGGTGTTCCAAGAGAGAGCGGAACCGGAGTTCAGCGCATTGAAGACATCGAGGAAGATCTCGGTGCTGAGGCGCTTGTGCTTGAAGATGACCTGACTGGCCCGCAGGTCCAGCAGACGCCGGGTCGGGTACCGCTCGGCGCCCCGGGGCTCGGCGAGAATGCTCCACCGCGAGCCGTTATTGTCCCTGAAAGTGCTGATGGTGGGGGTCCAGCGCTCGCCCGAGAGGTAGGTGAAGCTGGCGCTAAGCCGGGTCTTCCAGGGCGTCTCGTAGGAGAAGCGAGCCTTGACCTCATCGTCGTTGTAGCCCGGCAGCCGCCCATCAAAGTTGATTTGGCTGTTGGGGTTTACGAAGGCATCGTCATAGCCGTTCGAGCGGTTCAGGTTTCCATGGCGCAAGGCGCGAGTGTAGCTGGTGAATAGGCTCCAGTTGTCCGCGAACTTGCGTTCTGCACTCACGCTGAGGGCCTGGTAGGCGCGCTTGGCTTTGTCGCTGTTGGTGATGTAGTAATCCTGGGCGTCATTTGCGGCGTTGTAGAGATGCATGACCTGGCCGGTCAAGAGGTTGTAGGCATTGAGTGCGTTGCCGGGATCGGTGTCTTCCGTAATCGCGCGGTTGACCCGGATGAGGAGGTTTCTCGACTGGCGATGTACCCCAGTGAAGGTAAGGGACCATTTGTCGCCCAGCTTCTGTTCGTAAGAGATCGAGGCTTCATCGATGTAGGGGTGCTTCACGTTCGGGTCGAGGGCCGTTACGTCGCTGATGGTGGTGTAGGGGACCGGATCGTAGCCGATGGCTTGGGGGTTGCTGAGATCCGTGAAGTAGTCGTAGTTGCCCCAGTAGTGTCGGGTCTCAGGCTTGTAGGCGCCGGGGACGGCCCGGTCATAGAAGGCCACGGTGAGGCCGTCATAGTAGCGCCCCCAACTGGCCTTCAGGAGGCTACGCTGGTCTTCGGTGAGGGCAAAGGTGAGCCCGAAGCGCGGTGCCAGGGTGCTGGTGTTCCAAAGGGAATTGGAGGAGCCGTAGCCGCGGCCCTTGAACTGCTCGAAGCGAAGGCCAGGGCGCAAGGTGAGGCGGTTGTTGACGGTCCAGGTGTCCTGGACAAAGGCCGCCAGACGGTCCATGCGCGAGCGGATGTTGTAGCCGCCTCCCAGCTGGACAAAGTCCGTGTAGACGCCGCCAGAATCGACGTCCGCGTTGTAACTGATGCCGCCGGGGAAGCGCGAACTCTCCTCGTCTCCAGCCTGCTCCCGCTCGATGCCTACCTTGACTGCATGGGAGTCCGAGGCAGTGAACAGGCCGGTCTTGAAGAGGTCCAAAGTCGCCGCCAAGCTGGCCCTGGACTTGTAATTGGCCTCGACGGTGTAGGCGTTGTTGAAGGTGTAGATGAGGCCGTTGGAGCTTGTGGGATCCGTAGGGTTATAGCCTGAGGCGATGTAGAGCGAGGGCGTCTCGCCCCGGTAGGACATGTAGTCATCCCGTCCGCCGAAGCCAGTGGCCCGCACCGTCAGCACCGCGGAGGATCCAAAGACCTGGGTCCAGGTGAGACCGTAGCTGTGATTGGGGGCTTCCTGCCGGCGGGAGGCCTCGATGGCGGTCTCGTTATCGATGCCGCGGTGCTCACGGGACACCTTGTCGTATTCGGCAAAGGCTTCCAGCGTGGCCGACGGCGTGGCCTGCCAGGTGAACTTCAACAGGTAGCGCGGATTCGTGAGTTCCACCGGGACCGGCGCGCCGATGGGTGTCTGCTGATCCACGATGTTCTCGGCGGACACGAAATACCAGAGCTTGTCCTTGATGATGGGGCCACCGACGCTGAGAGACAGGTCGGAACTATGGGCTGGCTGAATCGTGCGGTCGATTCCCGCCGCGCGGTTGCTGGTCTTGGCCTGCCAGTTCGAGGTGCTGTAGTAGCCGTTGAAGACGCCTTCTGTGTTGTTGCCGCCGCGCTTGATGATCGCGTTGATGAAACCGCCCGTGAAGCCGCCATACTCGGCTGAGGCGCCGATGCCGCCCACCTGGACTTCCTGAAACCATTCCGGATTGGAGTAGATCCAGGGTGTGCCCAGGCCGGGGTCCCCGATGTTCATACCATCCATCAGGTAGGCGTTGGCGTTGCGGCGGTCACCGCCCCAGGCCACGCCGCCGTTCACGCCGGGGGTGAGGTCCGCGATGGAGCTGAGGTCCCGCTTGTAGGGCAGGGAATCAAGATCCTCCAGAGAGTATGTCTTGCCGAGACCCGTGGGAGTGGGCTCCACGGTGGCTGTCTGCGAGACGACTTCCACGGTCGCGCCAGCTTGCGTGTGCATCTGGACGGGCAGGTTGGAAGCGGAACCCAGGCTCAACTGGACGTTCTGCTTGAGGGTGGCGTAGCCCTTCGCCTCGATGGTGACGACATAGTTGCCAGGGGGCAGGGCAGAGATGCGGAAGCCGCCCTGGGGCCCCGTGACCACCACGCGGGATCCGCCGATGAGACTTTCTGAAGCAACGCTGATCTTGGCCTCGGCCAGGGAACGGCCTTGGGGATCGCGCACGCTCCCAGTGAGGGCGGCCGTGGTGCTGCTCTGGGCCATCAGGGCCACAGGACAGGCCACGAGCGCCAGGACGAGCGCACTGAACCTGGAATTGCCAGCGATTCTAGCCATCACGCCTCCATATGGGTTTGGGTTGATGACCAAAAAGTAATGCTTTTGTGAATTGCGAGTCAAGTTTTTTTTCATCAATTTCGACACAACCCGGAACCTTCTCCTGGAAGGGGGCACGGGCCCGAACGGGCGCCCCGGGCGCGAACTCCGGCCGCAATGAAATCGCGTCTCAGGTGAGGAGCGATTTCCAGGGGGTCACCCGCTCCACTTCGCGCAGCTTGTTGAGGGCCCGCTGGGGGGCCTGGCTGGCGATGGAGGTGGCGATGGCGTGGGCCAGGATGTTGAAGGTGCTGAGGCTGTGGGTGTAGAGCAGGTTCTCGCCGGGAATGGGCAGGAGCAGGGTGGCCACCTTGGCCAGCGGGGACGTGATGCTGTCCGTGATCACCAGGACGGGGATGCCCCGCTTCCGGGCGTAGGCGGCGGCGTCCAGGGTCTCCTGGGAATAGGGCGTGATGCTGATGGCGATCAGGAGATCCTTCGGCCCCAGCAGGCCCACCTGGGTGGCGAATTCCGCCGGGTTGCCCTCCATCACCGCCAGGTCGATGTTGATGAGCAGGTAGGCGAGCTGGCGGGTCATGAGCGCGGAGACCCCATCGCCGATGGCCAGGCGGATGCGGCTGGCCTTGAGTTGCTTCACCACCTTCTGGAGGAGTTCCTCGTTCACGGCCTGGAGCAGGATCTCGATGTTGCGGACGTCCCGCCGGGCCACCTCCAGCAGGGTGGCTGCCGCTTGCACCGGGGCCTGCAGGAACTGCTCGTCGCGACCATAGTGCTTCTTGGCTGCACTGACGAGGGCCTTCCGCATTTCCAG
>JBBRZL010000137.1:0-9637 GCA_038236735.1 Holophagales bacterium
CGTCGTCCCGCTGATCGGACCACCGGCCGTCCCTCCGCCCGTCCAGCACCAGCCGCCACCGGGCCAGCCAAGCCGGCCCTTCCTCGCAAGACCGGGCCGCGCCCCGGCGGCCCCGGGCAGGAGCGCCTGCAGAAGATCCTGGCCGCAGCCGGCATCGCCAGCCGCCGGGCCTGCGAGCAGATCATCCTCGACGGCCACGTGCAGGTGAACGGCAAGACCATCACCGAACTGGGCAGCTGCGCCGATCCCCGCCGGGACGAGATCACCGTGGACCTGGTCCCCATCGAGCGGGAAGCCCCGGTCTACATCCTCATGAACAAGCCCAAGGGCTACGTCACCACCGTCAAGGACGACCAGGGCCGGCCCACGGTGATGGCGCTCCTGAGTGGCGTGGAGAGCCGCCTCTACCCGGTGGGTCGCCTGGACTTCAATTCCGAGGGCCTGCTGCTCATGACCAACGACGGGGCCCTGGCCCAGGTGCTCATGGGGCCTGAACACGAGATCCCCAAGGTCTACCTGGTGAAGGTGCACCGCAATCCCCGGCCCGAGCTCCTCAAGGAGTTCCAGGAGGGCTTCCTGCTCAGTGGCCGGCGCCTGAAGCCCTGCCACATCGAGGTCGCGGAAAAGGGCGACAACCCCTGGCTGAAGGTCACCCTTACCGAGGGCAAGAACCAGCAGATCCGGCGCATGTTCGCCGCCGTGGGCCACCCCGTCAGCAAGCTGCGGCGGGTGCAGTTCGGTCCCCTGGCCGACCCCCTGCTCAAGCCCGGCACCTGGCGCTACCTGAGCCCCCAGGAGATCGCGGCGATCAAGAGCCTGTAGTGTCAGTTCAGACCAGGTCCAGGCTCCGGGTGGCCAGGAAGATCTCCCGCAGGAAGGAGATCAGGGCCGCCACGAAGGCCCCCATGGCCAGGATGAACAGCAGGGCGACGACCACAGCCACGTTGGCCTTCATGACGGCGCCCAGGAACACTGTGGCGATGCTGACGCAGACCAGCAGCGCCGCGGTGGTTCCAGCCGTGATGGCCAGGTTCACCAGGTGCCGGCGCCGGGCCAGCATGTGCATCTCGATGTGGATAAGGGCGGCCTTGGCGGCCGTGGCGCCCTCCAGCCGGTCACTCAAGGCCCGGGCCCGGTCAACGATGCGCGCCAGGCGCGTCGACAACACGCCCAGGATGGTGCCGATCGAGGTCAGCAGGAAGACCGGCGCCACGGACAGCTGGATGACGTGGGAGATGTCGTAAATGGTCTGGTCAGAGACGGGGGCAAGCATACCTATTGCTATCAGCTATCTGCCCTCAGCAGTCAGGAAAAGAAACCCCACCCACGGAATGCAGACGGCTGAGCTGATGGCTCCTAAAGTGCCTCTTCCTCGAAATCCAGCATGTGGCCGCTCTTGCGAGCCTTGGTCTTGAGGTAGCGCAGGTTCAGTGGGTTGGAGGCCAGTTGGTGGCGCTCCCGATCCACATCAATGCCCGCGTCCTCCAGGGCGCCGATCTTCCGGGGGTTGTTGGTGAGCAGCTTCACGTGCTTGATGCCGAAAAACTTCAGCATTTCCACGGCGCAGTCATAGGTGCGGAGATCGTCGGGGAAACCCAGGGAGTGATTGGCCTCCACCGTGTCGAGCCCCTGCTCCTGCAGGGCGTAGGCTTTGAGCTTGTTCAGGAGTCCGATGCCGCGGCCCTCCTGGCGCAGATAGAGCACCATGCCCCCATGCTCGGCAATGTGCCGAAGGCCCTCTTCAAGCTGCTGGCGGCAGTCGCACTTTAGGCTGCCAAGCACATCGCCGGTCCAGCATTCGGAGTGGATGCGCACGGGAACCCGACGCCGGGCGTCGATCTCACCGGAAACCACAGCCAAGTGTTCCTTGCCGGTGGCGTGCTCCAGGAACCCGTAGACCATGAACTTCCCGAATACGGAAGGGACGCTGGCCTTGGCGATGAAGGGCACCTTCTCTGCCTGCAGTTTGCAGAAGAGTTCGAGCTTGGGGGCGCTGCTGGGTTCTTTGGGGGACATGGGAATCCATGGAGGGGTGCGGACATCCCTTTGGATGCCGCCCGGGGGAACCTTCAGTCTGATGCGAGGGTCCCTTGGGAGCAATCTTTAAAGTCTAAATAACGATCTAGACAATATCGTGACCAATCTGTTCAAGGACGGCAGTCTCCATCTGGGCAATGAAGGTCCCCAGCGGCTCGGAGGCCTTGGCGCCGGAGGCCAGGCGGTGGCCGCCACCCCCAAACAAACGGCAGACTGCATTCACGTCGACCCGCTCCCGGGACCGCAGACTGACCTTGGCGCGGCCATCCGCCGCCTCGGAAAACAGGGCGGCCACTTCCACGCCCTTCAGTTTGCGGGGTTCCTCCACCAGTTCGTCCAGATCCTCGTAGGTGGCGCCACAGGACGCGAGGTCCGCCGCGGTCACGGACACGTAGGCGAAGCGGCCCCCGTCCCTCAGCTGGAGCCCCCCCATGGCGCGGCCGAAGAGCCGGAGCTTGGCGGGCGTGGCGGTCTGGTACAGGGCATTGAAGGTGCGGGCGGGATGGATGCCCTGGGCGATGAGCTCCGCCGCGGTACGATGGACCTTCGGGGTGCTGTTGGAATGCCGGAAGTTGCCCGTGTCGCTCACCAGGCCTGCGTAGAGCGCCTGGGCCATCACCGATGGCAGGTCGCCCGTCAGCCGGGGCCGCACGAAGTCATAGACCAACTCGGTACTGGCGCTGGCGGTGGGATCCGTGAACTCGGCGTCGAAGCCCTGCGGCGCATCCTTGAGATGGTGGTCGAGACAGGCCCGGACGGCCCTGGTCGCGTCGAAGACCGCGAACAGTGGCCCCAGGCGATGAGGTTCCGAGGCGTCAATGAGCAGCCAGGCATCGGGCCAGGCCGACAGGTCCCGGTGCAGGCCGGCGGGCTCGAAAGCTTCGACCCAGCCCTCGGGATCGAGGAAGCGGAGATTCTCGGGCAGGGCTGGCGTCACCACGATGCGCGCCTGCTTGCCGGTCGCCTTCAGGTGCGCTGCCAGGGCGATGGCCGCGCCCACGCCGTCCCCATCGGGATTCTCATGGGTGGTGAGCAGCACTTTCCCGTGGCGGTCGAGAAAGGCGGCGAATCGGTCCAGCATGGTGGCTTGTTCAGTGCTCAAAGCTGTTCCCTTCGGCTTTCCAGGCTGCCGGGCTTGAAGGCCTTCAACTCGTGGACCACCTCCGCCAGCAGCGCCCGCTTCAAGGCGTAGGGCAGGAAGGCGCTCTTGAAGCCCATGATGATGACTTCCTTGATCTCTTCGAGGTTGAAGCCCAGTTCTTCGTGGATGACCTGGAACTCGCGGCTCACCGTGGTGTTGGTGACCATGCGGTTGTCGGTGTTCACGGTGACGCGCAGGCCCAGGTCGTAGAACAGCCGGATCGGATGATCGGCCATCTTCTTCACGGCCTTGGTCTGGACATTGCTCGAGGGGCAGCATTCCAGCGGGATGCGGTGGTCGTTCACGTAGTTCAACAGGTCACCGTCCTCGATGAGCCGGACACCGTGGCCGATGCGATGGGCGCCGCAGAGATGGATGGCCTGGTGGATGCTCTCCGGCCCGAAGGCCTCGCCGGCATGCAGGGTGCAGTTGATGTTGTTCTGGAGCACGCGGCCAAAGGCGTCCTTGTGGCGCTTGGCCGGAAAGTTCTCCTCGGCGCCTGCCAAGTCGAAGCCCACCACGCCCTTGTTCTTGAAGGCCACCGTGAGATCCGCCAGCCGCAGCGAGATGTCCGGCGAAATGTGGCGCATGCCGCAGAGGATGACGCCGGTCTTGATGTTGTACTTGCGCTCCGCCTGGGCCAGGCCCTCCAGCACCGCCTGGACGATGGCATGCAGCGTGAGGCCCTGTTGCTGGTGGAGGATGGGGCTGTAGCGCACCTCCAGGTAGCGGACGTTTTCCTGCGCCGCATCCTCGGCCAGTTCGAAGGCCGTGCGGACCAGACTGTCGTAGGTCTGCATCACCGATAGCGTCACGTCGAAGGCACGGAGGTATTCCACCAGGGACTTGCAGTCCTCGCCCACCTCCACGAAGGGGCGCAGGCCCTCGATCGAATCCGCCGGCAGCTTCACCTTTTGCTGCTCGGCCAGGTCGAGGATGGTGGGAATGCGCAGGCTGCCGTCCAGGTGGACGTGCAGATCAGTCTTGGGAAGTCGCTGGAGGTCCTGGAGCGTCAATTTGGCCATGGATCAGCCTAACGCCTCGCAGCCCTGTCAGCCATCGGCGACCTGAAGCCTAGGTACTTAGCTGGCTCAACCGGTGGGCTAGGGTGGTTTCATTGGTTTCCAGGCCCTGGCAAGCCTTGCACAGACCGAAGATCTGGTGGCTGTGGTGCATGGGCTTGAACCCGAATTCCCGGCAGATCTGCTCCTGCAACGCCTCCAGATCGGGCCGGAAGAATTCGATGATGGCATCGCAGTTCAGGCAAATCAGGTGATCGTGGTGCTCATCGCTGTGAACGGCCTCGTAGTGCGCGTGCTGGTCGCCGAAGCTGCTCTTACGGACGAGACCGCACTGCACCAACAGGTCGAGGGTGCGGTAGACCGTGGCCCGACTGATGGCCTTACCTTTCTGCTTCAGCGCCATGTGCAGCTGGTCCGCGTCGAAATGATGGGGGTGGCTGAACACTTCCTCGACCAGTTCCAATCGCTCGCCCGTGAGTTTCAGTTGGCGGGATCGCAGGAAGGTTTCGAAGCGTTGCTGTTCTTCGGGTCGTTCGATCTTGGGCTTGCGCATGGCATCCTCGCCGGGAAGTCTAACCGATCAGAAGTGAATTCCTATTTTACAATCGCATATATCAAGCGTAATATGAATCTCTCGTATACATAGTGGAGCATTCATGGCTGTTGTCGTTATCGAATCACCCAATTTATCCGCCGATCAGAAGGCGCGGATTGGCGAACGCGTCATCACGACCCTGCAACACGAGGGCATGGCCCCAGGTTCCATCGTGGTGCTCTTCCGCCCAGAACGCGGGGACATCTATCTTGATGGTCTGCTTGTGCAGACGCAGGTGGCCACGCCTGTGACCAGTCCGGTGGTGGTTCCTAAGCCAATGGTTCCCGTGCCTGCCCCGGCACCAGCCCCCGCCTTCAAGACCAAGGCGCGACGTTCCAAGCCTGAACTTGAGGACATGAAGCAGCAGCTCATGACTGCCCTGCAGGACAAGGGTTCTCTGAGCAGCTTCGAGGCCCAGGTCGCGTTGGATCTCAAGGAATGCGATTGGGCGCCCGCCACCCTCCGCCGCTTGTTCACGGAACTGGAAGAGGCCAAGCTCATCGCGAAGAACGGCCAGAAACGGGGCACCCGCTATGTCTGGAAGGGCATCGTGAACACGCCGCAAACACCGCCCCAGGTGAAGCTGGTAAAGGCGGAAATCGACGAAGGATGAGCGCCCCCCTGCCAGACTGCAGGCATGGACTGGTTCGCCTGGGATTTTGACCATCCCGCCTACTTCACGATCTACCGGGACAAGGAGGCGGAGGCTGCCACCGAGGGTCCTGCCCTCGCTGCGCTGCTGGACCTTCCGCCCGGAAGTCGCGTGCTCGACCTGCCCTGTGGTTGGGGTCGGCTTCATCCCCACCTGCTGGAGCGGGGACATCAGGTGTTCGGGGGCGACCTGAGCCGCCTGAACCTCAGGCGCCATCAGAACGAGCACCCCGCGCCCTTGGTACGCCTTGATTTCCGTGCTCTCCCTTTTCGTTCCACCTGGGCCGATGGCGTCTTCTGTGCCTATACGAGCTGGGGCTATTTCGCCACCCTCGAAGAAAACCTCCGCCAATTGACTGAGTTCGCCCGCGTGCTCCGCCCGGGAGGCGTCCTTCTGTTGGACCTGATTGGCCGCGATTATCTCTGTGCTTCGGTTGCCGGCGTGGAGGGCTACTGGCTGGATTTCCCCGAGGATGGCTACCAGGAACGGGCCACCTGGGACCCGCAGCGGCGGCGCATCCAGACGGAACGGCGCTGCCAGGGCCAGCAGTTCCGGCACGACATCTGGATCCCCTCCGACGAGGAGATTCGGCAGTGCCTCGTCGACGCCGGCTTCGGCGCCATCGCGGCCTCTGGTGGGCTAGACGGGCGCCCCTGGGAGCCCCTGGCGGAGCGATGGATCTACCGCTGCATCAAGCAGTGAGCGCACCCATCAAGCGGTGATCCTGCGCGTGGCCAGCAGGTAGGCACCGAACCCAAGGCCGCTGATCCCCAGGGCGATAGGCAGGCCCAGGCTCTGCACCAGGGCTCCGCCCACCAGGGGGCCAAGCATGAGGCCCACGGAATAGGCGAGGTTCAGGATGGAAAAGGCCGAGGCGAAGCTCTGGCTGCCCAGCCGCTCCACCTGGTCCGCCACCGCGGGAGAACAGGGGCTCATGATGAAACTGGCCGTGCCGCCCAACCCCATCATGGCCAGCACCACCATCCAGGGCCTGGGCAACAGGGCTGGCAGCGGCAGCAGCAACAGGCACAGCAGGAGCCCCACGCGCAGCACCTTCACGCGGCCAATGCGATCCGACAGCTGGCCCATGAGCGGCGAGGTGAAGGTGTGGGCCAGGGCCATGGCGGCGAAACACAGTCCGATCAGGGCGGGGCTGAGGGCGAAACGGCGATCCAGATCCAGCGGCAGGGTGGATTCCAGCAGGCCCCAGAGGGCCGAACCCAGGGCCATGGCCCCGGCGAAGAGCCGGACGATTGGATTGGACAGCAATTGTCGAAATGGCAGGCGCGGTCCCCGCACAGGCTCCACTTCCGGCAACAGAAAGATGCGTCCCGCGGCATCCAGGGCCACCAGTCCCGCCCCGAGGAGGAAGGGCGCCGAGGGGCCCAGATGCTGATCGAGCAACCCCGACAGGGGCGGACCCATGAGCACACCCAGATTGGCGGCGGCGAAGGCCGTACCCATGGCCCTGCCCCGGCCTTCGCTGGGGAAGTGGTCCGCCAGCAGGGCCATGCCCGGCAACCAGGTGGCCGCGCCGGCGATGCCCTGGAGCGACCGGGCCAGAACCAGCAGCCAGTACTGCTTCGACATCGCAAAGACGAGCGTCGTCGCGGCCAGGCCGGCCAGGCCCCAGAGCATGGGCGCCCGGCGACCGTGGCGGTCCGTCAGCACGGCCACCGGGAAGGTTGCCAGCAGCAGGGCCACGGCATAGCTGCCGAAGAGAATGCCTACCTTCATGGGGTTCAGGTCAAGGTCCCGGGCGTACCGGGGCAACAGCGGCACCAGCAGGTAGTAGAGCAGCGTGTCCACGTGGAAGGCCAGGGCCGTCACAAGCAGGGCGGCAGTGGGGGGTGCTGGGCGGCGCATCCCCCCACTATCGCACTGGGACCGTCCTCGCACGGGTACCGTCAGCCTCGCACCATCTCCACCTTGGGATAGGCGGCGTGAAAGCCACAGGCCTCATAGGACCGCTGGCTGGCCGTTCCCGGGGCCGTGGAGGCGCAGACCACATCGCAACCTCGCGCCCGAGCCAAGACCAGGCGGGCCTGGATGAGGGCCTTCTGCAGGCCCTGGCCCCGGTGGCGCGGGAGCACGCCGTCGCCCGACAAGAGGGCCACTCCGTCCACGATGCCCAGCATGCCACCACCGACGGGTTCGCCATCGGCGAAGGCCAGGAAGCCCCGGGCCTCCGGAACCTCCAGGGAGACCCGGAAGGGCGGTTCGAGTGTCCGCCAGTCATCGCATTCCAAGAAACTGGCACAAACGATCCGGTTGTAGAGGTCGGCCTCACTGGGCTCTGCGACCCGAACCTGGGCTGGGGTGGAAGCATCTGCAGCATCCGTCAAGGGACACATCCACAGCTGCTGAAACTGCTGCACCCGGTAGCCCCGTTCTGCCAGCAGGGGCCAGAGAGAGGGATCGGCGCCCGGACTCAGTTCCAGCACCGTAGGCGCACCGAGAAAGGCCTCAATGGCAGTGAGGTCGGCCGTAGAGATGGCCTCCACCAGCCCCAGCGCCTGGTTCAAGGGATGGCCCTCGCCGCGGAAGTGGGCGAAGCCCCCGCCCAGGGGCAGGCTCTGGCCGCCGACGGCCGCATTGAAGCGTTCGTTCTGAAGGGCCTGGGCGCGCTCAAGGCGGCGCACCAGGGCCAGGAAATCATGGGACATGGGGAACTCCGGAAGAAGGGGCAAGGCCAACCGCTCATCGACGGTCCATCGGTAAAGCGCTCTTGGTTCAGCCGAGACGCGCAGCCATCGCACCCGTTCCAGGCGCGTCGTGGCGATGATGGTGGCGAAGGGTCAGAGGCCTACTCGGAGAACAGAGTCCAGCCTACTCGCTGTCTCAGTGGTAGAGAAGCCCGACCGGCAGAGGCGCGCAGCGTGCCCATAGATCCTCGCAACGCCTGCGTTGCGAGGGGGACCCCCGGAGAATACAGAGGGCCCCCGGCTTTGCCGGGGTCGCTCGCGGGGGTCCGGGGGGAGGCTCCATCTCCAAGAGCGTGGCACCGGGAGGTGCGAGCGATTGGGCGCGCGCATCGCGCGCATGAGATGGAGGCGCGCAGCGCAGCGGAGTGTGAAACCCCCGGAGGAACCAGCGAGGCCCGGCTCCGCCGGGCTGAGCGCAGGGGTCCGGGGGGAGGCTCCATCTCCAAGAGCGTGGCACCGGGAGGTGCGAGCGATTGGGCGCGCGCATCGCGCGCATGAGATGGAGGCGCGCAGCGCAGCGGAGCGTGGAACCCCCGGAGAATATAAGCACGGCCCTCTTGCGAGGGCCGTGGTGGATCGGTAAGCCGGGTTCTGTCGTGGAGCGTCATTCCTCTGGGATGGATGTCGCCAGCCACCTCGTGCGACCTACCCGCCGGCTCGGTCGGGTCAACCCTCGCCGCTTGCGCGGTGCGCCGGCCTATTTGGTCTTGCTCCCTGGGGGGTTTGCCGTGCCCGTCCTGTTGCCAGTCCGGCGGTGGGCTCTTACTCCACCGTTTCACCCTTGCCTGATCCGCTTTCACGGCCATCGGCGGTTTGTTTTCTGTTGCACTTTCCGTCGGGTCGCCCCGCCCTGGTGTTACCAGGCCCAGCACCCTATGGAGCCCGGACTTTCCTCTGCCCTTGCGGACAGCGACGCCCTGATCCACAGGTCCACGGTAGCACCTCAGGGCAGGGGCATCACCCAGCCCTCGCGCTGCAAGTCTTCAAGCATGGACCAGCCAGCGCAGTAGGGATCCCCGGTGGAGCCGCCCAGCACTTCCTCCCGCAGCCGAATCTGATAGGGCACGAGGTCCGGGTGAAAGGCCTCTCCCAGGTCAGCGCCCTGCTGGAAAAGCCTCAGCAGCAAAGCGGCCGGGTGGGGTTGGCCGACGCTGATGGCGCAGAGCGTCATTCCCCCCAGGTCCTCGGTGGCGCCAGCCCCCAGCAACCGGTCCCGTATGGGGAACAACAGCGTCGGTTCGGCACCCAGCCCCAGACAGCGCACTGGGGATAGCTCCGTCAGTTCCTCGGGAATGCTGTGGTCCTCCGGCAACGGACAGGAGGCCGGCCGGTGGCCCGGGTAGGGTAGCCAGGGCAGGAAGCACTCATGCTGGGGTTCATCCTTCACCCAGGCATGGATGAGGCGAAGGCTGTGATTGTGCATCCCGCCACCGGACTCGGGTCCGATCCAGACCAGCCGCTGGATGGCGGCAGTCCGGGGCGTCA
>JBBRZL010000138.1:0-9545 GCA_038236735.1 Holophagales bacterium
CGGAACGGGGTCACGAAAAAAGAAATTAGCCACCGATGAACACCGAATCAAAGCTGATCAAGAGCAAGAGCACTGCTCGAAAAATTGAACCGCAGAGGACACAGAGAGCGCAGAGGCGCACCGGCACAACGGGCATGGGCCCGCCGAAGGCGGCCTCCGGCGTGGCCGGTGGTCCGTGGGGGCGCCGGGGGCGCGCCCCCCAAAAATGCACGAACCCCCCGCCCCCACGGAAGCCCATGCCTGCGCAGTGGCCCACACCAGCAGATCGCCTGCCCTTGTTTTTTATCCTTCTTTTATCAGTGTTTATCCCCCCGCCAACGCGTGCGTTGTCGGGGATCTTACGGGGTGTTCATCGGTGGTTCCAAACCTGTTGTTCGCCCGTGTTGAAGCGATAGGACGGAGCGGGCTCAGCGCCATCACCGTGCATCGCTGTGCATCACCGGCAAAAAGGCTTTTGCTTTTCCAGCTGTGGCCAGAACAATGGCGCCACGCTACCGAGCTACCTGCCGGGTTCCTGCGCGGGCTTGGGTTCTTCGGTTTTAGGTTCTTCAGGCAGGGGCGCTGCCACCTTGGGTTCCTCGGCCTTGGCACCCTTGACCTTGGGGGGCTCGATCCGGTTGGGGATCTCCACCGTGGCGCCAACAAGCTTCATGGGCTTGGGCTTGGGCGCTTCGGCGGGGCGCGTGGCGGCCTGGTAGGCCTTCCAGGATTCCTCGGCCTTGCGGTGGAGCTCTTCGGCGTGTTTCCGGTGGGCCTCGGCCTTCTTCGCGTGCCCTTCAGCCAGCTGCCTGGCCTGGTCCGCCTGCTTCTGGGCGGCCGCCTCGGCGCGCTTGTAGGCGGTCTGCCGGGCCTTTTCCTGGGCGGCCCGCAGCTTCAATTGGCGGCCCTCCCTGGCCTGCTTGTCGGCCTGGGCCCCGCGCCTGTCCAACTCCTCGGTGCGGCGGTTGGCACGGGCCTGGGCACTCGGTTCCGGTGGCTTGTTTTTAGCGGCGGTCTTGGTGGCGGGCGTGGCGCTTTTGGTGGCGGGCGCTGCGGGCTTCTCAGCGGAAGCGGGCACCTGGGCCCCCAGGCAGGTGGACAGGAGAAGGGTGCAGGCGAGCCGCTTCATGGGAACTCCGAGGTCAGTTATCAGTGTGGACCCCTTGTCTCTTGAGCCTCCGCCATGGCCTCCAGCGCCGCCAGCCAGGGGGCCCGCTCGGCGGGGGTGACGAAGCTGGCCTGCAGGCTGTTCCGCGCCAGAGTCACCAAGTCGCGCCGGGAGAGTTGCAGAGCTTCGGCGCAGGCCAGGAAATTCGCGCCGAGGTAGCCGCCGAAATAGGCTGGGTCGTCGGAGTTGAGGGTGACGCAGAGGCCGGCGTCCAGCATCTGCTTGAGGTTATGCTGCGCCAGCTCCGGGAAGACGCAGAGCCTGACGTTGGAGAGCGGGCAGACCGTGAGCGGCACCTGCTCGCGGGCCAGCCGCGCCACCAGCTCCGGATCCTCCAGGGCGCGCACGCCATGGTCGATGCGCTCGACCCCGAGCCGGTCCAGGGCCTCCCAGACGTAGGCGGGCGGGCCCTCCTCGCCCGCGTGAGCCACCCGGCGCAGGCCCAGGTCGCGGCAGCTGGCGAAGACGCGCTCGAACTTCGCGGGCGGATGGCCCCGCTCGGAGGAATCCAGGCCCACACCGTGGAAGCGGCGATGGTGGGGCCGGGCCTCCTCCAGAGTCGCGAAGGCCTCGGCCTCGGAGAGGTGGCGGAGGAAGCAGAGGATGAGCCGCGAGCTGATGCCCAGCTGCGCCTGAGCGTCCCGGGCGGCGCGTTCGAGGCCATCCAGCACGGTGCCGAAGGCGACTCCCCGGGCGGTGTGCGTCTGCGGGTCGAAGAACAGTTCTGCATGCACCACGCCATCGGCCTGGGCGCGCCGGAAGTAGGCCATGGCCAGGTCGTAGAAATCCTGCTCGCCCTGCAACACCGCAGCGCCCGCGTAGTAAATGTCCAGGAAGGACTGCAAGTCCGTGAAGGCGTAGGCCGCCCGCGTGGCTGCGACGCTGGCGTAGGGCAGTGCCACGCCGTTGCGCCGGGCCAGCTCGAACATCAGCTCCGGCTCCAACGAGCCCTCGATGTGCAGGTGCAGCTCAGCCTTGGGGAGGCTGTGGATGAAGGTGGTCAGGTCCACGGCGATCCTTCCTGGTTCTCCTGAATGGAGGCTGGCGCTACTTGCCGGGCATCTTGGAAGCGACGCCCTGCACGTAGTAGTCCATCTTCTCCAGGTCGTGGTCGGAGATGGTCTGGCCCGCAGGCACGCGGACCTTGCCGGCCTGGTCCACCACTGGGCCTGTGAAAGGATGCAGCTTGCCGGCCACGATCCTGGCTTCCAGATCCTTCGCGAGCTTCTGGACGTCCTTGGGCACGGCCGCGCTCATGGGCGCCATTTTGATGAAGCCGTCCTTGAGGCCGCCCCAGATGCTGCCAGTCTTCCAGGTGCCCGCCAGCACGTCGCTCACGACCTTGGTGTAGTAGTCGCCCCAGGTGAGGATGATGCCGCCAACCTGGCTCTTGGGCGCGTACTTCAGCTCGTCGGTGTTGTAGCAGAACACCTTCACGCCCTTCTCTTCCGCGGCCTGGTTGGTAGCGGCGGAATCGGTCTCGTGGCTCAGCACGTCGGCGCCCTGCGCGATGAGGGTGAGGGCCGCTTCGCGCTCCTTGCCGGGATCGAACCAGGAGTTCACCCAGACCACGCGCATCTCAGCCTTGGGGTTGACGCTCTTCATGCCCTGCGTGAAGGCGTTGATGGCCATGACCACTTCGGGGATGGGGTAGGAGCCCACGTAGCCCACGATGTTCGACTTGGTCAGCTTGCCGGCCACGACGCCGTTCAGGTAGCGGCCCTCGTAGAAGCGGCCGTTGTACTGGCCGAGGTTGGGGGCGGTCTTGTAGCCCGTCGCGTGCATGAAGACGGTGTTGGGGAAGTTCTTGGCGACGTTGAGGGCCGGGTTCATGTAGCCGAAGGAGGTGGCGAAAATGACCTTCGCGCCACCCTGGGCCATCTCGCGGATGACGCGCTCGGAATCGGCGCCCTCGGGCACGCTCTCCACGAACTGGGTGGTCACCTTGCCCTTGAGGGCGGCTTCCATCTGCTTGCGGCCCAGGTCGTGCTGGTAGGTCCAACCGGCATCGCCCACGGGCCCCACGTAGATGAAACCGACCTTGGCCGGTGCCGCGGGCGCGGGCGGGGCGGCGCTGAGGGCTGTGGCCGCCAACAGGGCGGCAGTGCCAAGGACGGAACGAACGAGATCGCGCGTACTCATGTGGGGCTCTCCTGGGTGGGGGGATTGATGACCCGATTATGGCATATCGGGCCAGTTACCCGGCGGTCCAGTGCAGGCCCCGAGAGCCGCCTCAAACCTTGAAGTGTCCAGCCTCGGCCCGGAGGTTCTCCGAAACCCGGGCCAGCTCGACGGAGGTCCGGGCCACCTCTTGGCTGGTGGCCGCCAGCTCAGTACTGGCCGAAGCGAATCGGGTGTTCTCCGTTGCGACCAAGCTCACGACCCGGGCCACCTCTTCCGCGGTGCGGGCCTGCTCCGCCGAAGCCTGGGCGATCTGGAGGACGGTATCCGCGGCGCGCTGGGCCTGAGTCCGGATGCCCTCCAGCTGGGCCACCACGTCGCCGACACAGCGCTCGCCCTCGTCGACTGCCGTGAGTGAGCTGGCGATGAGATCCTCGATCTCCCGGGCGGAGACCTGGGACCGCTCGGCCAGCTTCCGCACCTCCTCGGCCACTACCGCAAAGCCCTTGCCCTGGGTCCCGGCCTTGGCCGCTTCGATGGCGGCGTTCAGGGAGAGCAGGTTGGTCTGGCGGGCGATTTCGCGGATCACGCCAATGGCCTTCACCATCAGGTTGGTGCTCTCCCGGACGGCACCCATGGCCCTGGAGGTGCCGGCCCCAACCTCGGTGCCAACCAGGGCGGCCTGGGCGGCCTCCTGGGAGACCTTTCGGGACAGTTCGGCATGCTGGGACACTGTGGTTATGGAGGCGGTGAGCTCCTCGATGGCGCTGGCCATCTGATCCGTGCGCTCCCGTTGCGCCTCATTGCCCCGGGCGAGGTCATCGGTGGTCGACGACATCTGCTCCGCCGCCGCCGACAGCTGGGTGCTGCCGCTGGCCACCTGCTCCGACTCGATGCTGAGGTGGCGCAGCGCCTCCCGCAGCTGCCCGTTGTAGCGGTTGAAGGCCCGGGCGAGGGCGCCGATCTCGTCCTGGCCGCTGGCCTCGAACACCAGGGTGAGGTCGGAGCGCTCCATCCCCGCCACCATGCCAGCCAAAGGGCGCGTGATGCCCCGCGCCACCAGGGCCATCAGGAATGTGCCCAGGGCCACCCCGAGGAGGATCACCCCGCCCGCCGTCCAGAGCAGGGTCTGAAAGTTGTCGAAATAGTCGCGCTTTTTGACGCCCACGTAGAGGACGCCAATGGTCTGACCGTGGGTGTCGAGGATGGGATCGTAGGCGGTGAAGTAGGGCTCGCCCAGGATGATGGCCTCGCCTCGGTAGGGCCGGCCATGGCCCAGGACCTCCTCCCGGGCCGGACCCTGCAGCTTGGTGCCGATGGCGCGCTGGCCCTCGGCGGTCATCACGTTGGTAGACACACGGGTATCGCCCATGAAGATGGTCGCAGTCCCGCCGCAGAGTTCCTTGACCTTGTCGGGCAACCCGAACTGGCCATTGATGAGTTCATCGCCCGCGAACAGCTGGCCGTCCGAGATCCGAAACTCTCGACCGCCGCGGCGGGCGAGCTCCCAGAAGGTCTTGATGCGGCTCTCCTGCATGGTGATGGCCTGGTCCTTGAGCGAGGAATACATCCCCGCCAGGGTGAAACCGCTGACCAGGAGAGTGGTCAGAGCGATCATCAGACCGCCGTAAAACGAGAACTTGGTGCCGAGTTTCATGCCGCGAACTCCTGCCTTGAGGTGGGTGGGGCCCATTAGCATGGACCAGCAGCCATCACTCTTCATCGGCAGCCCGGACCAGTTCTTGGGATCTGCAATCCGGACAGCCAGGGCCTGGCGGTATGGCCGAGGAGCCAACTGCCACGCCCCCCAGAAAGGAAGGGCGACTCACTCGCGATTCAGCCCTGGATGATGAACCTGGTCACCGGCCGATGGGCTCCAGGAAGGCCTGGAGCTGCTTCATGCTGAAGGGCTTGGCCAGCAGGGTGACGTGGGCGTGGGCGTCCACCAGGTTCAGGGCAGCCTGGTCGGCCCGGCCCGTGGCAAGCAGGACGGGCAGCGTGGGGTACAGGGCGCGCAGGCGGGGCAGCGTGCCGGCCCCGCCCAGGCCCGGCATGTTCATGTCCAGGATGACCAGGTCGGGCTGCAGTCCTGCGTGCAGCTTCGCCAGGGCCTCTTCCCCGCGGGTGGCGATGAAGACCCGGTGGCCGAGGACTTCCAGGAGCGCCTGCATGGAGCTCTGGATGAGTTCGTCGTCATCCACCAACAGGATGTCCAGCCTCGGGCGGGAACCCGTGGTCTGGAATTTTCCCGAGGCACGCGAATCCTGGGCGCTCGCAGCCTGGGCCGGGAAGTGCAGCGTCACGCAGGTGCCCTGGTTGGGCTCGCTCCTGAGTTCGAGCTTGCCCTCGTGGGCCTGCACGGTTCGGTAGACGATGGACAGGCCCAGGCCCGTGCCCTTGCCCACGTCCTTGGTGGTGAAGAAGGGATCCAGGGCCTTGGCCAGGATGTCGTCGGGCATGCCCAGGCCCGTGTCCTCGACCTGGGCCTCGATCCAGCCCGTGTCCAGGTTCCGGGTTCGCAGGGTGAGGGTGCCATTCCCGGGCATGGCATCCACGGCATTGACGCAGATGTTCATGAAGGCGTGGGTCAGGGCGCTGGCGTCCCCATTCATGGGCCACAGGTCTGGGGCCAGTTCCAGGACCAGGTTGACTTTGGCCAGGGTGGTGCGCTCCAGCAGGTGGACCACCTCCCTGACAATGGCGTTCAGGTCCAGATCCCGCATTTCGGCGGAACTCTGGCGGGCAAAGCTCAGCAGGCTCTTGAGCATGGCCCCGCCCCGCTCGGTGGCCTTGATGATGGTGCCAAAGGCCCGATGGGTGGGGCTACCCGGGGCCTGGGCCTCGATGTGGGCCGAGGCCAAGCCGAGGATGGCGCCCAGCACGTTGTTCATGTCGTGGGCCACGCCCCCGGCCAGGCTGCCGAGGCTCTCCAGCTTCTGAGCCTGGTTGAGCCGAGCCTCGAGGTTGCGTTGCTCTGCCTCTGCCTGTTTTCGCTGGGAGATGTCGGTGATGATCCCCACCAGCGCCCGCAGGCTGCCATCTGGATTTTCCAGCCGGCGCCCGGTGAGGTGGCCCCAGAAATCGGTGCCATCCGCCCGGATGTACCGGCGTTCCAGGGCGACCAGCTGGATCTCGCCGGCGATCAGTTGCTGCATGCGTTGGTCGCCGACCTGTTGCTCCGAGGGGTGGAGAAGGCTGATGTACCGGGTGCCGAGCAGGGCCTCGTAGGCCATCCCGAACATCTCGGTCATGTGCCGATTGGCGTACTCGATCTCCCCTTGCGGCGACACCAGGATGATGCCCGCCCCCGTGGCCTCGAAGATGACGCGCAGCTGCGCTTCGCTCTCCCGCAGGGCCTCCTCGGACTGTTTCCGGTCGGTGATGTCCGTGACCATGCCGTGCCAGACCACATCCCCACTCGCCTCGGCCCGGGGGACAGATTCAATGTGGAACCACCGGACGACGCCACCGACGAGGATCCGGCCCGTCCAGTCAAAGGGCACTCTCTGGCGGAGCCCGTCAAGGTTCAGCTGGACGAAGGCCGCGGAGTCCTCGGGGTGGATCGCCTGGAAGGCCAGTTGGATGTCCGCCTTCAGCCACTCGGGGTCCATGCCGAGCAGGGCCGCCATCTGTGGGCTGACGTAGTCGAAGGCGATGGATTCGTCCGGCCTGCTGCGGATGACGTAGACCCCCACGGGAATGCTGGCCACCAGGTTGTCGTACTGCTCATTCTTGGCCCGCAGGGCCTCCTCCGCCTGCTTGCGCTGGGTGATGTCCTTGATGACCCCGAAGACGACCTTGCGCCTCTGGTCGAACTCCGCGATGGAATGGATATGCCGCACCAGGCCGTCGTCGGGCCGCCGGATGCAGAACTCGATGTCATAGGGCCGATCGCGCTTGATCAGCCCCTCGAAGGCCGCATCCAGCCGCGTTCGGTCCTCGGGCAGGACCATCCCCTGGACTTCGGCCGGTGACCACTCTTCACCCCGGAGGCCATAGATCGTTTTCGCCCCCTCCGAGGCCCGGAAGCGCCGCCTGCCGAGATCCAGTTCCCAATTGCCGAACCGGGCCACGCTTTCGGCGCGCTGCAGCCGGGCCTCACTTTCCAGGAGCCGCTGGTCGAACTCCTTCCGCTCGGTGATGTCGCGGAAGACTCCGATGGACTGGTGGGGCTCGCCCTCCCGCAGGGGCCGGGGCGTGCCCGTGACCAGCAGGGTGCGCAGGGCCCCGTCCGCCCGCTGGATCTGGAGCTCATAGGTGTTGTGGGCACCCTGGGCCCGGAGGGCGGTCTCACGGCGGACCAGGTCCTGCTGAGAGGGCGGGAGGAAATCCAGCAGGCTCCGGCCCAGCAGCTGCCCCGGGCCGACGCCAAAGATGGCCTCGGCCACCGGATTGGCGACCAGGAAGCACTCCTCCTCGTCCACCATGCCGAAGCCCTCGCCCTGCCACTCCAGCAGCTCGCGGTAGAGGGCTTCGGAAGCCTTCAGGGCCGACTCGGCCTGCTTCCGTTCGGTGACGTCGCGCACAATGGTGACGACCGTAGCCTCGGTGCCGGGCGCCACCCGGGCCTCGAACTGCCGTTCCTCGCTCCCCATCAGCAGGCTGTAATCCACCTGCTCCACCGAATGGTTATCCAGGACTGCCGCGAAGACCTCAAGAAAGCGCTCGGCAAGCGGCCCGGGGAGGACCTCCTCCAGCTTGCGGTGGAGGAGGTCCGCCGGCGGCACGAACAGGCCCCGGCTGTCCGTGGCGTGGCAGGTCAGGAATTCCCCATCCCGTTGGTTCGTGAAGACCAGATCCGGGATGGCTTCGATGAGGGCCCGGTTCTGGACCTCGCTCTGCCAGAGGGCTTCGCGAATCCGCTTGGCCTCGGAGACATCCACGTAGGTGATGAGGACCCGGTCCGGCCCCAGGGGAGTCGCCGAGATGTTGAGCCAGACCAGCTTGCCATCGGGCCGGAGGACCCCCAGTTCCGGTGCCTCGATGCGGCGCTGTTCCTGCAAGGCCCGCAGTCCTGGGCAATTTTCGGGCGCCAGCGGAGCACCGTCAGCCTGGAACAGCTGCCAGTCCATGGTCTGGAGCGTCTGGGCCAGGTGTTCCGACGCGGAGAGCCCCAGGATGAGGCCGGCGGCGGCGTTGGCCTGGAAGATCCGGCCCTGGCCATCGGCCACCGTGATGCCCTGGGGGAAGGCGTCCAGGGACAGCCCTTCCACGTCCAGCGAGGCCGGCGAAACGGGGCGGGGCGATGGGGAAGAGGACATGGGCGGGGCCAGGGCAATAGTCTCCCAGCTCATCGACTGCCAGGCCAGGAAACAAGAGATTCTCACCCGCAGCAGCCCAATGGGGTCACGATTCAGCGATACTCGCCCCATGGCCGTCCTTGCCCGTCCGTTGCTCCGCTGGTCCGCCCTCATCGCCCTCTGGTCCCTGGTGGGCGCGGTGCTGTGGATCCTGCTGGTGCAGGTCTTCCTCCTGGCCATGAACCCCTTCTGCCACCTGCAGCAGCCGAGCATCGCCCGGCTGCTGGTGAAGAGCGTGGACCGGGATCCCGATAACCACATCACGGATTTCGTGACCGTGAAGCAGGGGGAGGACGAGCAGGTGCTGCGCCTGCTCAAGGCCGAGGCCGCAGAACTGAAGAGCGACGACGAGGTGTGGATCCTCCACGCCTGGTACTCGGATGGTCTGCGCCCAACCCAGTACCTGCTGACGCCCCAGCGCCTGTTGCTGGAATACCCCGTCCTGCTGCTGCTGCCTGCCGCCTGGGCCCTCTGGCGGGTGCGCAAGGCCCGTGAGCAGGCCGAAGCCGCGCCCCTCCCGCCCATCCGCCGCACCTTCACCGACGACTTTCACCTCCGCGCCCAGCGCTTCGCCAAGCCTGAAGCGACAGAGGCTTCGGCGCCTGCGCCTCTCCCGGAACAACCACCTGAGCAGGCCGGGCCAGGCTGAAGGCAGGGGAGGCGCTCGTCCGACGCCCTGGACCTTTCAGACCTTGGGCTCGGACCTGGCTTCCGCTGATTGGAAGCTCCGGTACAGGAGCAGGTCGTAGAGGATCTTGAGGCCGCCGGCCAGGATGAAGGGCAGGCTGGCCAGGGCGGGGATGGCCAGCAGCGGGCCGGCCAGCATGGGGGAAAGGGCCGCACCGGTGGTGCGCGCCACGCCGGTGATGCCCGCGGCGGCGGAGCGCTCGTCGGGGGCCACCGCCTGCATGGTGTAGGCCTGCCGCGTGGGCACGTCCATCTGGGAGATACTGAAGCGCAGCAGCAGCACCAGGATC
>JBBRZL010000139.1:0-9477 GCA_038236735.1 Holophagales bacterium
ATTCTGGTCTGGTCATACGTGTAGTTCTCCAGGGAACAGAGCAGCTGGACGTGGGTGACGCCCAGCTTCTGGATGTGGGGCAGCAGGTCCACGAGGCCCTTGTAGGTGCCCCAGGCGTGGCCCGCGGTGAAGCCCGCGAGGGCCGGGTCGACCGTGAGGTCCCGGATGCCGGCCTCGTAGACGATGGCGTCGCGGTTGGTGGCAAAGGCATAGGGCGCGGCGGTGGTGCCGTCCATTCCCTTCATCTTCGAGCCGTCGAAATAGTTGGCGGCACCTGGGTAGGCCCAGCCGCCGTCAGGAATCGAGGCGGCGGGGTCCAGGATGGCCCCCTTGCCGATGGCATCGCCGGCGATGAAGGCGCCGTTGGCGCGAACCCATTGCGCCATGGATTTCGCGTAGGGATCCAGCACGTAGCTGCCGCCGACCTGGTAGACGTAGAAACTCTGGGTGGGCAGGGCCACCGTGGCCGTGTTCCAGACCCCACCCGTGCCCCGGGTCATGGGCAGCGTGCCGGCCGGTGCGCTCAGCGAATCGCTCCAGGCATTGTAGAGATTCACCGTGACGGAGCTGGCGTTGGGGTTCCAGTAGTGGAAGGTGACGCTACCCCCGCTGACGATGGCGCCCAGGGCGGTGCTGGGGACCTTGAAGTAGGCGGCATCCGGGGGCGGCGTCGCGTTGGGATCCGCATCAAGGGCGGCCGCGCTGGAGGGCGGTGGGGTGGAAGTTCCACCGCCGCCTCCTCCTCCGCACGCAGTGAGCAGCGCCAGTGAGACGGCGAAGAAGGAAGCTGGGAATCGGCTCATGGGGTGCTCCGGTCCAGAACGCGCTGGGTAATCCGTCTAGCGGGTGGGGCGCTTGTACATCCGGTCGTAGTACTCGTCGAGCATGCGCTGGACACCAAAGGCGTCGCGGGTGCTCTGGATGGAGGCCACCATCATGTCCACCCAGGCGTCATGACGCTCGTAGTAGGTGGGCAGCACCTCGTCGGCCAACACCTTCCGGAAGGCCTTGAAGTCGTGCTTGTCGAGCAGGGCCTCGTCCGCGTTTTCATAGCCATCGCCGAATTGCCAGCCGTTCACGCCGTGTTGGCAGGCCTCGGGCCACCAGCCATCGAGGATGGAGAGGTTCAGCACGCCGTTCATGGCGGCCTTCATGCCCGAGGTGCCGGAGGCTTCCTTGGGGCGGCGGGGGTTGTTCAGCCACACGTCCGAGCCGCGGGTGAGCATGCGGCCGATCTCCATGTCGTAGTTCTCCAGGAAGACCACGCTCTCGGGGTAGCGCCGGGTCATTTCCAGGATGTTCTCCACGATCTTCTTGCCGTTGTCATCCAGGGGATGCGCCTTGCCCGAGAAGACGATCTGCACCCGGCCGCTTTTGAGCAAAGGCTCGATGAACTTGCGGTCGGTGAAAATGAAGTTGGAGCGCTTGTAGGGCGCGGCGCGGCGGGAGAAGCCGATGAGCAGCTTGTCGGCGTCGAGCTTCACGCCGGTGCGGCCCTCCACGAACGCGATGAGCTTCTTCTTGTTGTCCAGGTGCGCCTTCCACAGCGCGTCCTTGGCGCGCTTCGAGCCGTCGCAGGCGGTGGCCAGGTCGAGCAGGCGCTGGTCCACCCAGGTGGGCCGGTGGATGGCGTTGGTGATGCCGATGATCTCGCAGCGGCCCTCGACCTTCTTCCACATGCTATTGGCGGTGACGCGATGCAGGTCGGCCACGGCATTGGCGATGCGGGACAGCCGTAGGGCACCCACAGTCATGTTGAAGGGGCTGCCGCCCAGCTGTTTGAGCTGGGCCTTGGTCAGGCCAAGGTTCGCCCCCAGGTACAGGAAGCGGTCGATGGGGTGGGACTCGTTGCCCTGCACGATGGGCGTGTGGGTGGTGAAGACAACCTCTTCCCGGGTCTTGGCCCAGGCCGCCTCGAAGGTGGCGCCCTTGGCCATGCGCTGGTGCATGAGCTCGAAACCCGCGAACAGCGCGTGGCCCTCGTTGAAGTGGTAGACCTCGGGTTTGATGCGCAGGGCCTGCAGGGCCCGCACGCCACCGATGCCCAGCACCATCTCCTGGGCCACCCGCTCCTCGCCGAACCAGCCGTAGAGCTGGCCTGTGATCCAGCGGGACTCGCCGTCGTTCTCCTCGATGTCCGTGTCCAGCAGGTACAGGGAATCCACCCCGAAGCTGTTCACCCGCCAGACCTTGATCCGCACGGGCTTGCCCTTGATCGCGATCTCGACGATGACACCGGTGTCTTCCAGGAACTCGTGATCGCCGCTCTTGTAGGCATCGAAAACCTTGCCCGTGCCGGCGTCCACCATCTGTTCGCCATAACCCTGCTTCCAGCGGATGCCGATACCAACCATGGGGTAGCCGTGGTCCTTCACGCCCTTCAGGTAGTCGCCGGCCAGGATGCCCAGCCCGCCCGCGTAGATCTTGAAGGGACTATCGAGGGCGTATTCCATGCAGAAATACGCGACCTTGGGCAGCTTCTTGGTGGACATGCAAACTCCTTCGTGTTCCTTCGTGCGATGGTCCCTGCGCGCCATTCGTGCCGAATGGCGCGATTGACAAGTTCAGTGGGCCTCGCTCTGGATGCGCTCCAGCAGCACGTACTGTTCGGCCTGGAGGCTCACCTTGCCGCCCGCCACCTTCGCGGTACGACCGGTGTAGGCATCGCGCAGGGTCTGGCCGTCCTCGAAGATGCCGGCCACGGGAACATTGACCTGGCCCTTGGCGTCCAGGGCCACCACCACGCGATCACCACTGGCGGCTTCCACCCGGCTGAAGGTGTAGGGGGCCTCGCCCAGCTGCTTGTGTTCGCCGGTGGCCAGGGCCCGGTGCCGGGCCCGGAAGGTGCCGAGCTTGCGCCAGTGGGCCAGCACCTTGGCATCGGGCTGGGCCCAGTTCATGTCAGAACGGGTGGCCTGCTGCTGGTCCGTGCGGGGCTCGTTGCCCAACGGCCGGGCGGTCTCGTCACCGTAGAAGATCTGCACGCCGCCGGGGGCCAGCAGCAGGGCCGCGCCGCCCTCCAGGAGGCGGGCGCGGTCGAACAGCTCGGTGTCATGGGAGGAGATGTAGTTCAGCATGTGGACGGGCTTGCCGGCCTGGACCTGGGCGTAACTCTTGAAGAGCTTCTCGGGCTTGGCGAAGGCGCCTTCCTGCTGCTGGAAGTCGAAGTTGAGCATGGCGTCGAAGCCGAAGCCGGTCAGTTTGTGCTTGCTGGGGCCCACGCCCCAGTACTCGCCCACCATCCAGAAGGGGGCGTCATCCACTTTGCGAGTGGGGTTCTTGGCCTTGAACTGCGCCAGGGCCTTCAGGGCCTCGGCCTTGAGGGCCGCCCAGGCCTCGGGTTCCACGTGCTTGACGGTGTCGCAGCGGAAGCCGTCGATGCCGTACTCGCGCACCCAACCCGTGAGCCAGTTGATGAGATAGCCGCGGACGGTGGTGTTGGGCAGGTCCACCGCCTTCGTGTCGGCCTTTTCCTTCAAGAACTTGGGCAGCTTCACGGCCTCGGTGCTCTCGGTGCGGAAGTCCGGCAGGTAGGCCAACTGCATGGTGAGGTCGTCTTTCCCGCCGTCGATGTAGCCAGGCAGGCCTGCGCGCACCCAGGGCTTGCCCCACCAGTCGCCGAACTTGAAGGAGTTGTAGTCGATGTAGTTGTGGTAGTTCCGCAGCAGGTTGGGATCCTTCTCCCAGTCCGGCCACAGCACGTCGATCTTCATGTCCTTGGCGGTCTGGATGTCCAGGTAGCCGGGGTGGTTCATGACGATGTCGAAAAGGATGCGGATGCCCTGGGCATGGGCCGTGTCCACTAGCTCCCGCAGCTCCTCGGGGGTGCCCATGTTCTTGTCCAGCACCGTGTAATCCAGGGCGTAGTAGCCGTGGTAGGCGTAGTGCTTGAACTCCTTCTGGCCGCCCTGCACCCAGCCGTGGATCTGCTCGTAGGGGGCCGTGATCCACAGGGCATTTACGCCCAGCTCCTTGAACCAGCCTTCCTTGAGTTTCTGGGTGAGGCCCTTCAGGTCACCCCCGTGGAAGGTGCCCACATCCGCCTTCGGTGAAGTTTCCCGCTGTCGGCCGTAGCCATGGTCGTTGGCCGGATTGCCGTTGAAGAACCGGTCCGTCATCACGAAGTAGATGATGGGGTTCTCGGCGAAGGTGCCGGGAACGGCGGCGGGCGCCTGCCCAGTCAGAGGCAGGCTGGTCGCGAAAAGGCCGGCGGCCAGCAGGAGCGAGTTCAGGAGGGCCGAGGGCCTGGTGAAGGGAATCATGGATGCTCCACGCCGTGGAAAGGAGGCGCAAGCTTGGGTCGGGCTCAGCCCGACCCAAGCGCGGGGGTGCGGAGGTTTGCGTGCAGCGCGAAACCCCCGCAGGACATCAACCTATTTCTTGTAGGATTCGCTCTTCATGGCTTCTTCCAGGGAGAAATAGATGGTGCGGTCGTTGTTGACCACCCAGATCGCCTTGTGGGCATTGCCGTCAAAGGCCATGTCCTTGGCGCCCTGCTCCTTGATGTCGCCCTTGTGGATGATGTAGTTCACGGTCGCCTTGGAGCCGGTGTTGAACTCGGAGAGGTCCGCATGCCAGTAGACGCCGAAGGCGTTGGTGCCGGTGGGCATCATGGGATTGGGCCACTCGATGTCGGGCAGCGGCATGTTGGGGCTCTTCCAGAGATGCACGCCCCACTTGGTGTAGATGCCATCGTTGCGGTGGTAGTTGATCTCGATCTTGCCCTCGGGTGGTGCGGCGAGAACGGGGGTGATGGCCAAGGCGAGGATGGCGATCGCCTTGAGGATGGTCGAGCGGAGACTCATGCGTGACTCCTTGGGGGGAAGACGAGGGCGACGGCCCTCGGGTTGGAAAGGGGTGGTGATCAGCCCTTGTTGGCGCCGGCGGTGAGGCCGGAGATCATCCAACGCTGAGCCAGGATGAAGACGATGGAGATGGGCAGGCCCGACAGGATGGCCGCCGCGGCGAAATCGCCCCAGAGGTACTTCTGGGGGTAGAGGAACTGCTTCATGCCCGCGGCCAGGGTGAGCTTGTCCTGGCTGCGCAGCAGAATGGAGGCCTGGGGGTACTCGATGACGGCGCCGATGAAGGCCAGCAGGAAGATGACGACGAGGATGGGCAGGGACATGGGCAGGAGCACGCGCCAGAAGGCTTGCCAGGGGGTGGCGCCGTCCACGGTGGCGGCCTCTTCGATCTCGGCGGGGATGGTCTCGTAGAAGCCCTTGATGGTCCAGATGTGCAGGGCGATGCCGCCCGAGTAGGCCAGCACCAGGGCCCAGTGGCTGTCGACCCCGAACAGCGGGAAGACGTGGCCGATGCGGGAGAAGATGGCGTGAATGGCGATGAGGGCCAGCACCGTGGGGAACATCTGCATGAGCATGAGGCCCAGCAGGGCGGCCTTCTTGCCCGCGAACTTCATGCGGGCGAAGGCGTAGGCGGCGGTGGTGGAAAGGAACAGCGCCAGGCTGGCGGAGATGGTGGCCACCTTCACAGAGTTCCAGAGCCAGAGCAACACCGGCAGGTCGGGCTTGATCAGCTGGCCATCGGGACCCGGAGAGGGGATGCCCAGGGCAAAGCGCCAGTGCTCGAAGCTGATGGTCGCGGGGATCAGGGTTCCCGTGGCGAAATTCCCAGGCCTGAGCGAGATGGAGACGACCATCACGAGCGGGAAGATCACCAACGCGCAGAGCAGGATGAGGAAGGCGTGGGCGAGAAGGACGCGCCAGCGCTGGGATTTGTCGATGACGATGGCCATGGCGGGCTCCTTTCAGCGCTTGTCGTCGTTGGTGATCTTGGTGGCCCGGATCTGGATCATGGAGATCACGGCCACCATGAGGAAGATCACGGTGGAGATGGCCGCCGCCAGCCCAAACTTCTGCCCGGAATCCTCGAAGGCGATCCGGTAGGTGTAGGTGGCCAGAAGGTCGGTGGTGCCGGCCGGGATGGTCGAGTTCAGGATATCCGGCCGCCCGCCAGTGAGGAGGTTGATGAGGACGAAGTTGTTGAAGTTGAAGGCGAAGGAGGAGATGAGGAGGGGCGTCAGGGGCTTGATGATCAGGGGCAGGGTGATCTTGAAGAAATTCGTGATGGGCCCTGCGCCCGCCACGGCCGAGGCCTCGTAGAGGTCCAGGGGGATGGCCTTGATGAGGCCCATGGTGATCAACATCATGTAGGGGAAGCCCAGCCAGGTGTTGACGATGAGGATCATGGCCTTGGCCAGGAAGGGATCCGAGAACCAGGCGGGATTGATGCCGAAGAGCCCGCTCAGCACGATGTTGATCTCGCCCAGGTTGTTGTTGAAGAGCCCCTTGAACACCAGGATCGAGATGAAACCGGGGATGGCGTAGGGCAGGAAAAGCAGCAGGCGGTAGACGCTTCGAAAGCGCAGGTTCTCCCAGCTCAGGAGAACCGCGAGCACCATGCCGAGGCTGAGCGTGAAGAGCACGGACAGCGCCGCAAAGGACACGGTCCAGACGAAGATCCTCACAAAGGGCTGGCGGACGCTGGCATTGGTGAAGATGTCGATGTAGTGCTGCCAGCCGATGTCCACCTGGTAGCCCGGATCCACGGTCTCGCCACGGGTGGTCTCGTAGAAGCCGGTCTTGATATTGGGCCGGATGACGCTGTGGTCCTGGTTGTTGGTGAGGCTGCCGTCCCTGTTCTGGGTGTACTGGAGGCGGGCGGGCGCGAACTCCCGCAGGCCCGTCATGTGCACCTGGCCGCCATCGGGCATCAGCACCGTGAGGCCCTTCAGGAAGGTCTGGTGCCCGATCAGCTCCCGCATGGCCATTTCTTCCCCGGGCAGGGGTGCCGGGGCAGGCTGCGCCCTGAGGGTGAGGGGCTTCTCGGGGCTCAAGTCGATGGGTTCCGTGGCGAAGGCGGCGCCGCTGTCGGCATCCTCGAGGCGGAGACGCCAGCGGTTGCCCTCAGGGTAGAGGGCGGAGTTGTAGGTGGCGCCCTCGGCTCGGTAGGTTTCCTCGAGCAGGTACTGGGTGGCCCGGGGGAAGGTCAGCAGGTTCTTGGAGCTGTAGTTGGTGAACCCAATGCGCACGGTGTACAGCATCGGAAACACGATGAAGAGCAGGGCGGCGCCGATGCCCGGGAAGAGGTAGCGGTAGGCATATGTCTTCGCGGAGGTGTAGATCCAGATGAAGGCGGCCAGGGTCAGGAGCATCACGCAGGCCAGCAGGCTCTCGCCCGTGGCGTAGACCAGGGTGACCACATAGAGCCCCACCAGACCCAGCAGGAGCATCAGGGCAGGGTGGAGGAAGCGTTTCAATGTCGGCGGCATAGACATGGGGTGTTCCGAAGAAATGGCATTTCAAACTCCAGATCGTGCGGGCCAAGGGCCCGCACGATCTGGAGAAGGACTACTTCAGGATCCGCTTGGCGGCGGCGTCCAGGGCTTCCTTGGGGGTCTGGCGGCCTTCGGTCATGTTGTTCAGGGCGGACACCATGGCGGCCCAGAAGCGGCCCATCTGCGGGTTGTTGGGCATGACCACGCCATCCTTGGCACTGGCCATGGCCACCTGGATGAAGGGATCCGTCTTCATCTTGGCGAAGGCGGCCTTGCTGGCGGGCGTGCCGATGGGCACGTCGGCGTTGATGGTCTCGAGCCCCTTCAGGCTCAGCATGTTGTTCTCGATGAACTCGCGGGCGATGTCCACGTTGCCCGCATTGGATGAGGCCTTGGTGATCATGGCGCCCAGGTAACCCACGAAGGGGGAGGCGGCCTTGCCGCCCACGCTGGGGATCTTGGCTACGCCAAAGTTGATCTTGGCCTTCTTGAGGTTGTCCCAGGCCCAGGGGCCGCTGATCATCATGGCCAGCTTGCCCGCCGCCATGTTGGATTCCATGTCCGCGTAGGAAGCACCCTTGGGCATGACGCCCTCCTTCACCAGGCGAGTGAGCATTTCGGCGCCGATGATGGCACCGGCGTTGTTCACGCCCGTGTCCTTGGCGTCATAGGTGCCATCGGCCTTCATCTTGAAAGCGTAGCCGCCGTTGGCCGCCAGCATGGGCATGGTGAAGTAGGTGTTGGTGTAGTCCCACAGGATGGCCTTCTTGCCGCTCTTCATCATGGTCTTGTCGATGGCGAAGATTTCCTCGAAGGTTTTGGGCGGCGTCTTGATCAGGGCCTTGTTGTAGATCAGCGTCACGGCCTCGATGGCCACGGGGTACGCCCAGACCTTGCCCTTGATGGTGAAGGCCTGCCAGGCGGTGGCATCGATGTCGTCCTTGATCTTCTTGCCGGGGGTCACGGCGTTGATGACGCCGCTCTCGGCCCACTCGCCCACACGATCATGGGCCCACATCCAGATGTCGGGGCCCTTGCCCTCTTCGGCGGCCTGCTGGAACTTGCCGGGAGCATCTTCGGGATGCTCGACGACCACCTTGATGCCGGTCTTCTTGGTGAACTCGTCGCCCACCTTCTGCAGGCCGTTGTAGCCCTTGTCGCCGTTGATCCAGATGAGCAATTTGCCCTTTTCGGCGGCTTGGGCCAGCGTCAGGGCCCCGGCGACGAGGAACATGGCGGTGGTGGTCGCCAGCTTGCGGAAATTCGATGGATGGTTCACGTCTGACTCCTTGTGGGTGGCCCTGGGGCCGTGTTGAACGGGACTGCTAGAGGATGCGGGGCAGGGTCCGGTCGTCCGGGCCGAAGAGCAGGCAGTGCTTCGCCGGGAAGCTGAGGTGGGTCTCGTCGCCGGTGCGGAGCGGATTCTCCGGCTTGGCCTTGACGGTCAGCTGCCCGGTGCCGCCGGGCGTGTGCACGTACAGGAAGATCGTGTCCCCCAGGTGTTCGGCCACGATCACCGAAGTCTTGGCCGTGCGCTCGCCTGCTTCTGTGGCGGCCACGATTCGCTCAGGGCGTATGCCCATGATGAGGGCGGTGCCTTCGGCCAGCCCCCGGGCATCCGCGCCCGCGGCCACGAGGGTGCTGTCTGCCAGTTTCACGGTGGCGCCGGTCTCCGTGGCCGACACAAGGGTGCAGGGCAGGAAGTTCATCTTGGGGGAGCCGATGAAGCCCGCCACGAAGCGGTTCGCCGGGTGGTGGTAGAGCTCCAGGGGCGCGCCCACCTGTTCGAGGCGGCCCTCGTTGATGACCACGATGCGGTTGGCCAGGGTCATGGCCTCCACCTGATCGTGGGTGACGTAGACCATGGTGGTGGCCAGGTCCGTGTGCAGCCGGGCCAGTTCCACCCGCATCTGCACCCGGAGGCCCGCATCCAGGTTCGAGAGGGGCTCGTCGAAGAGGAAGACGCCCGGCTTGCGGACAATGGCCCTGCCGATCGCCACCCGCTGGCGCTGCCCCCCCGACAGCGCCTTGGGCCTGCGCTCGAGCAGGGGTTCGATCTGGAGAATCTCGGCGGCCTTCTGTACCGCCGCCGCGATCTCCACTTTGGATTCCCCGGCCAGCTTGAGGCCGAAGGCCATGTTCTCCGCCACGGTCATGTGCGGGTACAGGGCGTAGCTCTG
>JBBRZL010000140.1:0-9370 GCA_038236735.1 Holophagales bacterium
GCTGATACCCACCGTGCCGAAGGGCGTGACGGTCTGCTTGACCACCTCGTCGAAACGCTCTAAGCGGAGGGCCAGGCGCAGCCGCTCGCCGTTGAGGACCTGCTCCTGGAAACCGAACGTGACGGTCTTGTTGTCTGCCGTGCGGTAGATGAAGGCATTCAGGCCCGGGATGGGCTTGATGCCGAAGGTGACCCCTACTCCGGCGTAGGCAAACCCGTCGAGGCCGTAAGCGTCCTTCCCGTGATCCTGCACGGGCTGAATGAACCGGTGCGTGAAGGCCACGCCGATGTCCCAGTACTGCATCCGCTCCGCCGTGGGCAGGTTCACCACCAGGGGATACTCGGACGATTCACCGTACAGGGCGCCTCCGGCGAGAAGGGCGCAGGTGAGCAGGGGTGCCGTCTTTCGTGTCATCGGATCTCCAAGTTCATTACCTGGCGGAGAACTTGCGGATGATGGGGATCATCCTCAGGACGTCATCGGGGGACATCTTGTCCTTGAAAGCCGGCATCTTCTCCTTGCCCTCGAGGGTGACCTTCACCCAGTCGGCGTCCTTCTTCTTGTTGGCCTTGCGGCTGTCAGTGAAATCAAAGCCAGCATCGGGCAGCGGCGTTCCGCTGTTGTCACGGCCATTCCCGTTCACGCCGTGGCAGCGGGCGCAAGCTTCCGTCCAGTACTTCTGGACGTCCCCACCCTGGAACTTGGGCAGATCCTTGGCTGGGTCGCCGGCCATCAGGGCCGCGCCCGCGAGCAGCAGGATGGGAAGGGTGGTGCAACGCATGAGTCCTCCAGGGGAACCGGGATCTGACCCGGTGGCTTCAGTTCCAGTGGTTGTTGCTGGTGGTGTGGGATTGGCCGTGGCACGTGAGGGCGCAGCCGCCCTTACCTTGGGCGTTGCCCGTGCCGGTGACCAGGTAGGTCTTGGCGCCCGTGACGCTGGACCCGAACAGGATGGTGTCGCTGGGGTACTGATCCGCGGGCGTGCCGCTGACGCCGCTGACCGCGGTGGTCTCCAGGTACTTGAAGTGGTTCTGGGCGCCAGACTTGGCCTGGGTCATGTCGTGGCAGTAGTCGCAGGTCTGGTTGTGGTCGCCGGGGCTGTTGTGCCGCCCCGTCGGGGCATTGTACTGGGCCGCATTCACGACGTGACAGGCCAGGCAGTAGGTGGTGGCGTTGAAGGTCAGCGTTCCCGTCGGCCAAGCCGGAGTCACCAGACCACCATGGCAGCTCACGCTGGAACAGGTCTGCGCCGCGGTGGCAAAAGCCGGAGCTCCGCCGGTCTGGGCCTTGAAGCCATTGGTGCCCGCAAAGATGGAGACCGGCGCTGGACCGTTGCTTGAAGGCGTGGTGATGCGCTTGAGCTTCACCTGATCGTAGTGGGTGTGGCTGGTGTCCGTCTCGTCCGAGGGCAGGAAGCCGGAATGGCAGGAGGAGCAGTTGAGCGGAGCCGTACCGGCCGAAGTGCTCGGCGTGCTCGGAGTGCCCTTGGTGGCGGTCAACAGGTTCATGTGCTTGGCATGGGCTCCATTGAGGCTCGGCCAGGTGGAACCCGTGGGCCCCACGGTGGTGAAGGGGTTGGCGGAAGCGGGAGCGCCGCCCACGTGACAGGAGAGACAGGTCCCGGCATTCAATCCTGCGGCCGTGGGATCGCCCAGGGTGTGGCAGGTGGCACAGGCCGGCGCGGAAGCGTTGGGCGAAGTGCCGCTCTTCGCGTGGCAGGTGGCGCAATCGCTGGTGAAATTGGCAGCCGTGGCAGCCAGGTGTGAGTTGCCCGAGGTGGTGAGTTTCCCCTTCAGGAAGGGCACCGGGTGGGCCGCGCCGTTCTTGCTTTGCCAGTGGTAGTCCGTGGCGGTCGGGAGGTGTGTCGTGCTGTGGCAGGTCAGCGCGCAGCTGCCATCACCCTCGGTGAAGGGAGCCGTCGTGGTGTTGTAGGGCGAAGCCCCGGTGATGGGATAGGTGGCGTTGGTGAGCGTGAACTTGACGGTGCCGCTGGGCAGCTTGTTGGTGCTGCTGACCGCAGGCGTGTCCAGCTCGGCGAAGTGCCGAGTGACGCCGGGAACATTGTTGGCGGCTGGGTCCATGCTGTGGCAGATGGAACAGTCCAGGGTGCCTGCCGCCGCATGCGTGGTGAAGGAATGGGCATAGACAGCGTCGTTGTACTGCGGGCTGGCGCCGCCTCCAATGGCATGGCATTTCACGCACTGGGTGCCGGACTTCGGATCGATGGTCCCGGTCTGCCAGCTGGGCGCAACCTGGCCACCGTGACAGCTCACATTGGAACAGGTGAGCTGGGCAGGGTTGAATCCGGGCGCCGTCCCCGGGCTTTGGGACTGGAAGGTGGGATCAAGGGCGACCGAGGCCGGACCCACCGGCGTCTTGAGCCAGTAGTCGGCATTGTCGTAGTGCGTCGTGGTGCCGGTGCCGCTCCCCGCGTGGCAGGTGTTGCAGGTCAGCGGGGTGAGCAGTCCCAGGTGCTTGGCATGGGCGCCCGGCAGGTTCGGGTAGGTCGTCCCCCCCACGGGGCCTTTGGTCATGAAGTTGTCCGGCGAGGCACTGGTGTTCACGTGACAGGACAGACAGCCGCCCACGACGGTGGGGTCGCTGCGCTTGTGACAGGTCGAGCAGAGTGGGGCCCCTGCCAGCGGCGCAGTGCCCGTGTAGGCGTGGCAGGTGGCGCAGTCCGTACTGAAGGCCGCGGCAGTCACCGTGAGATGACCGTTGCCGCTGGCATCCGTCAATCCACCGTAGAACGGTACCGGATGGGGCGCTCCGTTGGCGGCGTGACAGAGGGTCGCGTTGAAGCAGCCGGGCTGGGTACCCGCCGGGGCCGGGGCGGGTGGATAACCCGCCGGGTTCTTGGGCGAACCCGGGTAGTGGCATTGAGCGCAGACGCCCGCATTGGAGGGATCCACGGTGGTGTGGCTGTAGGTGGTGCCGGCAGAAGTTCTCCAGTGCCCGGAGGGATGCGGGGCATTCACGCCGTGGCACGTAAAGCAGGTATAGGCCGAGGGTCCGCCATCGAAGTTGTTGCCGTGGCAGATCTGACAGGAGGCCAGACTCCCGCCACTGATCGGGTTCGCGGCCCCTTTGGCATGAAGGCCATGGATGCCGGCAAAGGCGTAATTGGGCGTGGCTTGGTGGTGGCAGCCGGTGGTCAGGCAGGTGGGAACACCGTTGCCGACCCGGAGGATCGAGAACTCGTGACATGCGGTGCAGGCATTGACACTCGCCACTGCCTGCCCAGGATGCTCCGTGATCCAGCCGGACTTGTGATAGTTCCCGTAGTACTGGGTGACCCCGCCGGTGGCACTCTTGCTGCCGCCACAGCCGACGAGCAGGACCGCACTTAGCAGTACCAGCCCTGCAAACCCAAGATGGCCGGTGAGCCATTTCCAAGTGCTGTTCATGACGATTCCAGGGAAAGTGGTCGGTTCATGGCTGCGGGCGCTGAAGCTGGAATTGGGTGGAGGAGATGTCGGTTGGGCTGTCTGCATCATCATGGTATGCAACGCAGGTTCCTTAAGCATGAAGGCCGCTCCCAAAGTCCAGAAGCTGATGATCTCCAGTTCGTTCCCTAAAAAAACGGAGCATACAGCACCGTGGATGTCTGAGCGAGTGCATTCACTATGAGCCAGTACCTTCCCCGTGCCTATATCCCGAACGGGCCCTCGTGCCTAGATCATTCGATCTAACCGCATTGATGCCTCACCGCAGATGCCCTAACCTTCAGTTTCCATGCACAAACGGATGGCAGGAATTCAAGATTCTCCGCAGAGCAGCTTCGGATGGCTGGTCATCACCCTGTGTTGTCTCTTGATCCACATCCACGGGTTCGCCCTGGATCCCCTCAAGCCGTTGTCGACCCAGATCCATCACAACTGGCGCAGCGAGGAAGGTCTGCCCCAGGACTCGGCCACGGCCCTGCTTGAATCCAGAGATGGATTCCTGTGGATCGGCACCCGGTCGGGCCTGGTCCGATTCGACGGCGCGGTGTTCGAAAATTTTTCCCGAATGAATGTGCCCGACTTCAATCACAACGAGATTCAGTGCCTCGCCGAGACCGCCGATGGCAGCCTGTGGATCGGCACGTCGGAACCCGGGCTCTACCGATTCCAGAGGGGCAGTGTCCAGACCCTGGGCCCGGCCGAAGGTCTGCCGGAGCGCCCCATTCGGCGGCTGCTCTGTGACCGCCAGGGCACCCTCTGGGCGGCACCTGCCGAAGGCCCGCTGTACCGCCTGGAAGGCGCACGCTTCCGGCCGCTCTCGTCGGATTTAAGCCAACTGCGGATCGGCGCCCTGGCCGAAGCCCCGGATGGCACCCTCTGGGTGGGGACTGCCGGGAGCGGCCTTTGGCGCGTGCACCAGGACCGCCTGGTGCTGGCAGCCTTGACGGCCACTGACATCACCGCCCTGGCGGCTCCCACCGAGGAGATGGTCTGGGTGGGCACGCGCTCTTTGGGCCTGCTGGCCCTGGTCGAGGGACGACTCGAGGCTCCGCGCTGGACACGGGCCCTGCCGGCCGGGACCATCGCCTCGCTGCAGCAGGACCGGGAGGGCAGCCTGTGGATCGGCGTTGAACAGCATGGACTGGTTCGCCGGAACCCCGCAGGCCGGCTGGAGGCTGCGCCAGAGCCCGCTGGAACTCGCTGGACCGCGCTGTCGCTGCTAGAGGATCGCTCGGGCGCCCTCTGGGCAGGCAGTGAAGCCCGCGGGCTGCACGTCTTCCACCCGGTTCCCTTCCAGGGCCTGCCGGTGTCCGGGGGGAAGCCCGAAGAACCCGCCAGAGCCGTCTGCCAGGATTCCGAAGGTACGGTCTGGTGCCTCACGGGTGAGCAGACCCTCGGCGTCCTGCGGCACGGACACATCGAGCGTGTCGCCATGAAGGGAAGCCTCAGTGGACCCATTGCCTCCCTCTGGCCGCGCCGGGCAGGGGGGCTCTGGCTCGGCACTCGGGACGGGCAGATCCATGCGTTGGAGCAGGACCGCCTGCGGCGGATCTCGTGGCCCGAAGGTCCCCGGCCCGCTACCATCCAAGCGCTCTACGAAGACGCGCAGGGCACCCTGTGGGCCGCCACGCCCCGCCAAGGCCTGCTGGCCTTTCCCAAGGGCTCCGCCCCCCATCTCTTTCCCGCGATCCAGGGTGTGCTGGCCATGACGGCGGGTGCGGCGGGGCCCCTCTATCTGGCCAGCAGCACGCTGGGCTTGGGGATCCTCGAGGCCGGGCAGGTCCGCTGGCTGGGTCGCCCGGAGGGTTTGGGTTCCGGCGGCGCCCAGGCCCTGTGCCTGGACCCCGAAGGCAGGCTCTGGATCGGCACGCCCGATGGTCTGAAGGTCCTTCAGGATGGCGTCCTCCGGGGCTTCGCAAACCACACCGGCCCGTTGGCCCTGGCCATCCACTTCATTCTGGCGGACGCTGACGGCCGGCTGTGGCTGGGCACGGGCCAAGGGTTGTTCCGACTCTCCCGCAACACCCTGTTAAAGGGACTCGATGAGGCCGGCCCCATTCCCGCCGTGCTCTTTGATCATCACGATGGCATGCCCTCCCGGGAGACTCAGAGCGGCGCGCAGCCACTGACCTGGGCCACCCGCGAGGGAGACTTGTACTTTTCCACCAGCCGAGGCCTGGCCCGTCTGGCTGGCCAGGCCACGCAAACGCGGAGCCTGCCGATGCGCCTCCACAAGCTGAAGGCGGAAAGCGACGAGACGATCCTGCCGGATACGGACCCCATCGAGGTACCTCCCGGCACCCATCGCTTCGAGATCTACTACACCGCCACCTGCCTGACCCGGGCAGACAAGGTGCGGTTCCGCTACCGCCTCGAAGGCCTGGAGTCCGTCTGGAACGAGGTCGACGACCGGCGTTTCGCGGCCTATTCCAACCTGCCCCCGGGCTCGTACCGCTTCGCCCTCCAGGCCTGGCGGCTGGACGAGGAAGGTCCGCCGCAAGTACTGTTCCTCCCGGTGAACATCCGACCCTTCTTCCACCAGCGCACGGTGTTCTGGCTGTTCTGCGCGCTGGTCCTGGCCGCCTTCGGGTGGTGGCTGCTGCGCCTGCGGCTCCAGCAACTGGAGGCCCGGACGGCGGTGTTCGCCGAACGCAATCGCATGGCGCGCGAGATCCACGACCACCTGGCGCAGGGCTTCACGGGGGTGCTGCTCCAGCTGGAAGCCGCCGAGGCCAAGCTCACCCGCATGCAGGGCGATCCCGCACCCATCCTTGTACGCCTGGAGCACGCCCGCAACCTGGCCGCCGCCAGCCTCCAGGAGGCCCGGCGTTCGGTGATGACGTTGCGCCCGCGGCGGCCCGCGGGGACCGACCTCCTGGGGGCGCTGCACGAGCTGGCCGACCGGCTGCTCACCGGCACGGACATCCAGGTAGAGCTCGCCCAGTCGGGCCGGGCCCGGCCCCTGAGCGACCACCTCGAGGAAGAGCTGCTGCGGATGGGCCGGGAGGCCCTCACCAACGCCCTTCGCCATGGCCGGGCCAAGTGGGTGCGCGTGACGTTGATATTCGAAGAGCAGCAGGTCCAGCTCAGCATTGCCGATGATGGCCAGGGTTTCGACCCGAGGGCCGAGGGCGGAGGGTATGGTCTGCGCAGCATCCGTGAAACCATCAAACGGCTGAAGGGGCACCTGGACATCGACAGCAGTCTGGGCCTCGGCTCCTGCATCACCATCACCCTACCCATCCGAAGGTGGCGCCCATGACCATGAACCCGCCCGCAAAAATCCGCCTGCTCATCGTGGATGACCACCCCATCGTCCGCGACGGCCTGGTCGCCATCCTCCACGAAGGCGAGCCCGACCTGGAAGTGGTGGGCGAGGCCGGCAATGGCAAGGAGGCCGTGACCGCCTGGCGGAACCTCCGGCCCACGGTGACGATCATGGACCTGCAGCTCCCTGGGCTGACTGGGGTGGAGGCCATCCAGGCCATCCGCCGGGAGGACCCCGGGGCGCTCATCCTCGTACTCACCACCTTTGACGGCGACGCCGACATCCAGCGGGCTCTCGAGGCCGGGGCCCGGGGCTACCTGCTCAAGAGCGTCCGCCGGGCCATCCTCATCGAGGCCGTGCGGGCCGTGGCCGCGGGCGAGCGGTACCTGCCGCCCACCACCGCCGCCCGGCTGGTTGAGGCCATGGAGGCCGAGCGCCTGACCGCCCGGGAGTTCGACGTGCTGCGGCTCCTGGCCCAGGGGGAGCGGAACCGCGAGATCGCGGATACCCTCGGCCTCGCCGAACCCACCGTGAAGATCCACGTCAACAACCTGCTTCGCAAACTCCAGGCCAAGGACCGCACCGAGGCCGCCGTGATCGCCCTCAAACGGGGGCTCATCCACATCGGGCGGTGAGCCCCAACTCGGCCTAACGCCTGAAGGTGAAGAACACCGCGCCTAGCGGGCCACTTCCACGGCCCGCAGTTCCCGCATGACCGTGACCTTGATCTGGCCGGGGTACTGCATCTCCGCTTCAATGCGGCGGGAGACGTCCTTGGCGATCCAGTAGGCCTGGTCGTCGTTCACGGAGCCGGCGTCGACCATGATGCGGATTTCGCGGCCGGCCTGCATGGCGAAGCTCTTCTGTACGCCCTTGTAGCTGTTGGCGATGCCCTCGAGCTGCTCCAGGCGCTTGACGTAGGTCTCCAGCATCTCACGCCGGGCCCCGGGGCGCGCGGCACTGAGGGCATCCGCGGCAGTGATGAGCATGGCCTCCACGGTGCGGGGCTCGAAGTCCCCGTGGTGGCAGCTCATGGCGTGGATGACGTCCTCTTTCTCTCCGTAGCGCTGCATCAGCTGCATGCCGATCTCGATGTGGGTGCCCTCCACCTCGCGGTCGATGGCCTTGCCGATGTCGTGAAAGAGCCCCGCGCGCCGCGCCAGGCGAGCGTCTGAGCCCATCTCCCCGGCCATGTACTCGGCGATGCGGGCCACCTCCTTGGTGTGTTCCAGCACGTTCTGGCCGTACGAGGTGCGGTAGTTCAGGCGGCCCACCAGCTTCTGCAGCTTGGGGTGCACGTCCGGAAAGCCCAGCTCGATGCAGGCGGCCTCGCCGATCTCCTTGAGGTGCTGGTCCATATCCACCTTGACCTTCTCCACCACCTCCTCGATGCGGGCGGGGTGGATGCGGCCATCGGCCAACAGCTTGAGGATGGCCTGCCGGGCCACTTCGCGGCGGATGGGATCGAAGCTCGATACCACGATGCTCTCCGGCGTGTCATCCACGATGAGGTCGCAGCCCGTGGCCTTTTCCAGGGCCCGGATGTTGCGCCCCTCGCGGCCGATGATGCGCCCCTTGAGGTCGTCGCTGGGCAGCTGCACTGAACTCACGGACTGCTCCACCACCACGTCCGAAGCCACCCGCTGGATGGCGGCGCCGATGGTCCAGCGAGCCTTCTTCATGCCCTCTTCCTGGGCCTCCTCCTCGATGCGGCGGATCGTCTTGGCGGCGTCCATCTTGGCGGAGTACTCGAGCTGGGAGATCAGTTCCTTCTTGGCGTCCTCCCGGGTGAGGCCGGCGATCTCCTCCAGCCGCTGTGCCTGGGCCAGGACCAGCTGCTTGGCCTCGGCCTGCTGGGCCTCCAGCTTCTCCAGCTCGGCCTTGCGCTTCTCGGACAGGGTCTCGAGATCCTTGGCCTTCTGGTCCACCGACTGGGTCTTCTTGTCGAGCCCTTCTTCCTTGGCTTGGAGGCCCTGCTCCTTCGACTGGATCCGCTGCTCCTGCTTCTCCAGGTTGTTCTGGCGCTCGGTGAGCAGCTTTTCGGCCTCTTGGCGGGCCTGGATGGCCTGCTCCTTGGCCTTGAGCTCGGCTTCCTTCCGCATGGACTCGGCGTCCTGGGTACCGCGCTCCAGGAGCCGCTGGGCTTCCCGCTTGGCCTCCGCCAGCAGCTGCTCCCGCTGGGTCTTGGTATCGGCCTCAGCCTTGGCCTGGGCCTGGGAACTGTCGATGGCCGCCTTCTGGGCCCGCATGGACATGAGGAACGCGACGGCGCCGGCCACCAGGGCCAGGGCCAGGAAGATCCAACTGATCAAATTCATGGGCGACTCCAAGGAAGAGGATCCAAAGAGCCACCAGCACCAGATTTGAAAATCCCCGCTCAGTCGTGGAGGCTTGCCGAGTTCCCTAGTTTATAGGGGGGAAACCAGAGTCCCTGGCTAAGGCGCGCCGACGCGCGGAACGCACAGGACAGGGGGAAGGTTTCCCTAGTCGACTTACGGAACAAGAGCTTGGCCATGATCACGGGCCTCGCAGGGAAATCAGTCTCCGTCCTCGTCGAGGAGTGGCACGGGGGCGGAAGGTTCGTCCGGAACATCGTTCAACAGCTTGGAGAGGGTCTGTTCCAGGTTGTGGGTGTGCTGGTTGGCTTCCTGTTCCA
>JBBRZL010000141.1:0-9334 GCA_038236735.1 Holophagales bacterium
TGGGGGGTGCGAGCCATGGTCTTCCCAACCCCCGAAGGCCCCGGGGGGGGGGCGTTCTTGGGTGGGGGCGGCTGATGGGACTCGACCCCACGACACCTGGAATCACAAGAAAGGTATCGAAGCTACTGGAGCTAGTCGTGGTGCGGGTGTAGAAGGGGTGCTTCGGAGGCAGCCCACAAATACACCACAGCCTAGGGGTTCTCGGCCTTCGGTTGCCCCACCCAGGCGTAGAAGCTCGGCAAGGCCAGCAGGGTGAACAGGGTGCTGGTGACCAGCCCGCCCACCATGGCCACGGCCAGGGGGCGCTCCAACTCGGAGCCCCCAAACCCGAACAGCATGGGCAGCAGGCCGAGGATGGCAGCCCCGGCGGTCATGAGCTTGGGGCGAACCCGACCCAGGCTGGCTTCCCGCAGGGCCTCGTTGAAGGGCAGGCCCTTGGCCAGCAGGTCCTTGGCCTGGGTGATGAGCACCAGGCTGTTCTGCACGGCCACGCCGAAGAGGCCGATCATGCCGACGATGGAACTGATGTTCCAAGTCTCGCCCGCCAGCCACAGGCCCAGCAGTGCCCCCGCGAAGGCGTTCGGCAGGGTGGCCAGCACCACCAGCACCTCGCGCCAGCGTTTCAGCGCCATGAAGAGCAGCCCGACCACGAGCGTGAGGGCGACGGCGATGGCGCCCCAGAGACGGCGCTGAGTTTCGCGGGCCTCCTCGATCTTGCCGCCCAGCTTCACGAAGGTGCCTTCCGGGAGCTTGGCGCTGGTGAGCACCTGCTCGATCCGTTTCGCAGTTCCGCCCAGGTCCCCGTCGGTGCGGACGTTCAAGCCAATGCGACGCTGCCCCGCCTCCCGCCGGATCAGGGTCGGGGTCTGGGTCTCCTGGAACTCGACCACCTGCCCCAGGGAGATCAAGCGCCCGTCGTCGAGGATGATCGGCGTGTTCTTGAGGGTCTGGGGGCTCACCTGGCCATCGTTGGGGAAGTGGACCACACGCTCGATGCGCTGGGGGCCGTCGAACCGCGACTCCGAGGGCAGCCCCTGAAGGGCGGCCCTGAGGGTCCTGGAGACCAGCAGGCGTGGAACCTCCAGACGGCGGAGGGCCTCTTCGTCCGGCACGACCCGCCAGCGCGGCATGGGCGCGGGCGTGTCCGGCGCCACGCTTCGGACGCCCGGCACCTTCCCCAATCGCTCCTGAAGCTCGGGCAGGGCCTTCTGGACCGCCGCGAGGTCCCGGTTGAAGAGCTTCACCTGGATGTCCGCCGGGGTCCCGCCGATGCCCTCGGCGATCCGCTCCTGCATGGGGGTGTTCACCTCCACCGGGAAGGGCATGGCCTCGGCCACCTGGAGGAGGTTCCGTCCGATGGCGCGTTCGTCGGCGGTGGGCTCCAGGATCACCATGATCTCGCTGTCGGTGATAGGGCATGGGTCTTCCGTGACCTCGGCTCGCCCGCTGCGGCGATACACCGCGTGGACGCCGGGGATGACCTTGAGCCGCTCGTCCAACTGGAGGTTGGCCTGGTCTACGGCATCTAGGCTGGATTCCGCAGGCACCTTGGAGAGCAGCATGAAGGCCCCCTCGTCCAGGGCGGGCAGGAAGTTGGAGCCCAGACGAAGGGCCAGCCAGATGGATGGCAGGGTGACCGCGAAGGCCAGTCCCATCACCAACGGTCCATGGCTCATGGCCCAGTTCAGGACCGGGCGGTAGAGGGTCTTGATGGCCACCACCAGCTTTGGCTCCTCCAGGTCCATGCCAGGGGGAAGGAAGCGATCCACCAGGGCCGGAACGAGGGTGAAGCTGAGGATGAGGCTGATGGTCATGGCCGATGCCACCGCGAGCCCCAGGGGCGCATAGAGCTTGCCTGCCACGCCACCCATTGAGAGCAGGGGAATGAACACCGCCAGGATCACCAGGACCGCCGTGAGGATCGGGACCGCCACTTCGGCGGAGGCCCGGGTCAGGGCCACTCGACGGGGCTCGATGTGGTCTTGATGGTCGTGGTTCGCACCTACGGTGCTCAGGGCTTCGCCCCCGCCATCGGCTGTCGCCGATGCGGCCCTAATGGCCTGCGGCCATTGGTGCAGCCGATGGGCGAGGTTCTCGACCATGATCACGGAGGCATCGACCAGCAGTCCCACAGCAATCGCTAGACCGCCCAGGGTCATGGCGTTCAACCCGAGCCCCGCCATATGGAGGGGGATGGCGGCGCCGAACGTGGCCAAGGGGAGCACGGCGAGGACGAGCATGGCACCCCGAAGACTCCCAAGCAGAACCACCAGCACCAGGGCTACTAGGGCCCCGCCTAGCAGGAGGGCGAGGGTCACCCCGTTCAACGCCTTGGTGACGAGCTTGCCCTGGTCGTAGATCACGTCCAACGTCATGCCCTTGGGCAGGTCCTTCTTCAACTCCTGGATGGCCTCACGGACGCCTTCGGCCACATCCAGGGACGCTGCCGTGGGCTGCTTCACGATCCGCAAGCTCACATCCTCGTGACCATCGTGGCGGGCGAGGCCCCGGCGGAAGGCTGGGGCTTCCCTGATCTCCGCCAGTTCGCCGAGCGTCACGGAGCCCTTCGGACCCTGCACGGGAAGACGGCGCACCTCCTCGGGGCTGGCCGAGAGGTTGCCCACCGTCACGAACCACCCCTTGTCCTGGATCTCAAGGACCCCGGCGGCCAGATCCTGGTGGCTCTGTTCCAGGGCGGCCATCACACGGTCCAGGCCGATGCCCAGGGTCCGCATCCGCTCGGGGATGAGCATGATCCGGAGGGATCGCTCCTGTCCGCCCAGGCGTTCCACCCGGGCCACACCTGCGACGGCCTGGAGACGAGGCACTAGGATCTGCTCCGTGTGATCCCGCAGTTTGAGGGGGTCTACCTTCTCACCTTCGAGCACGACCTCCATGAGTTCCTGTAGGCGGCCTGAGGCGCTGGACATCAGGGGCGATCGGGTGCCAACGGGGTAGCCTCCCGTCACGGTGCCCAGCCGCTCTGCGACCAGTTGGCGGGCCCGCCAGGGGTCCGTGTCCCCCTCAAAGGTCACGACCACCTGGACCAACTCCGGGAGCACTTGGGTGTTGACGCGCCGGACACCGGGCATACCACCCAGGGCCTGCTCCGTGGGCTGAGCCACCGAGAGTTCCAGTTCCGTGGTGGAGCGTCCAGGGCTCTGGATGAGCACCGACAGCACCGGCAGGCTCATGTCCGGGAAGAGGTCACGCTTCAGGTTGATGAACGTCAGGACGCCAGCCACGGCCCACACGAGGGACAGGCCGAAAACCCAGCCACGCCGGGGCAAAATCCAGTCGAACCAGCGGCGGACGAGCGAGCGGTGGTGAGTCTGATCAATGGCCATGGCCACCTCCCTCCTCGGGCTCCGAGCGTTTCTGTTGCAGGGCCTTGAGGAGGTAGGCGCCTTCCGCAACCACGGTCTCGCCCGGCTTCACTCCCTCCAGGACCAGCACCTCCGTGCCCAACTCGACTCCTCTTTTCACGGGCCGGAAGACCGCGAACTCGCCTTCCTGAACGAAGACACCCCAGACGCCGTCGATCTGCTGGAGGGCGCTCTGGGGCAAGCTCACCCCCTTGGCCAAGGGGATGTAGACCTCCAAGGGGGCTCCGGCCATCGGCAGGGCATCGCCTGTGAGGCGCAGCCGGTAGGTCAACCTGCGGGTGTCCTGGGAGAGGGCCATGGGCGCACTCTCCAGACGGCCCTGCCAGTTGTGACCCTCACTGGACCGGACCTTGGTGGTCGTTCCCGGCTTCCAGGTCTCAGGGACCGGTAGGGGCAGCTCGACCTTCGCCAGGGCCGCGAGGGCACCCTGGAAAGTCCCGAGTTCTTGACCTGCTTCGATGCCCTGTCCCACCTGGACTTTCCACGTGCCCACGACGCCGCCCCGGGGGGCCTTCACGATGAAGGTCGCACCGGCCTGATCTGGGCGTAGCCCCCTGGCCTCCAGGGCCAGGCGGGTGGCGTCCTCATCCGCACGAGCCGATGCCACCTCACTTTTAGCTGACTCCAACTCCCGGCGGCTGCCTGCCTGGGCGGCGTAGAGCTTCTCCTCGCGGGCCACTTCAGCCTCGGCCCGGTCCAGTTTGGCCCTGGAGGAGATCCAGTCGGCTTTCAGACGAGCCAGCTCGGGGCTCTGAAGCACCGCGAGGGAAGTTCCCTGTTTCACCGGTCGTCCCGGTGAAGCGGGCAGTGCGGAGATGATGCCCTTGACCGGAGAAGAGAGGATCATCTGGGCCCCCTCATCGCCAGTGGCTTCAGCAGGGAACCAGGCACCTTCACGACGAGCTTCTGGGACCGCCATGAGGCGAAGCCCTCGGACTTCCCTCAGTGGAACGCGGGGCACCGAACCATTGGAACGTCCGGGGCTCTCGTGTGTTTCGTGGCCATCGACGGCCTGGGTGGCTGCCTTTTCCCGTCCGCAGCCCAGCGCCAGGAGGAGTGCGGCCATGGTGGCCAGGGTTAGCAGGGACTTCATGGGGTGACTCCGTCGGTGAGGGCCTGGAGTTCGGCCTGGAGAAGGTGCTGGGCGTGCTGTCGGCGGAGTTCCGCCACTTCGGCTTCCAGGAGCTGGCGGCGAATGGGAAGGGCATCCGAGGGCCTTTCCTTCCCGGCCTGAAGGCGAAGGCCCACGGCCTGGATGGCGGCATGGAAGCCTTTCGTCGGGGGAATATCGCCGAGGATCTGGAGGCGCTCCTGGGCGGCCAGGAACCTCCCGTCCAGTTCGGCGATCGCGTTCTGTAGTTCACGCTGGAGCGTGGCGAGCCCGGCTTCGGTCTCGCGACGCACGGCCTGGGTCTCGCCTGGACGGCTGAAGCGGTAGGCCACGCCGACCTTGGCAATGCGGTCTTCACCTTCCTTGCCATAGGAACCCCGCAGGGTCCAGCGGCTGAGATTCAGGGCCTCGCGGTGCCGGAGGTTCTCGCGTTCCACGTCAAGACGGGCCAGTAGGGCTTGGCGAAGCGGTGCCTTTTCATACCTGGTCGGCAGCCCTTCGACATCCTCGAACCGGACCAGCCCGGGGTCGGCGATGGCCATCGGCCGATCGGGCAGGTCCGCGAGACTCCGCAGCGCCACCCACGCCAGAGAGCCGCGGCGGCGACTGTCCGCCAGCTCCATCTGCGCCTTGAAGACCTCGCCTTCTACCAGCGCGACCTGGAAGCCTGGGTCTGCTCCCGCCTCCAGCCGCGTCTGCGCGGCTTTAAGCCACGCCCGGACCGTGGCGAGGTCCTGCTCCCGCAGGCCCATCACCCGTTGTTCGAGCCACACGTCCAGGAAGGCTTGGCGAAGACGAAGCCTGCCTTCCCGCCGGGCCGCCTCTCGTAGCAAAGGGTCGGCCCGATCAAGCGCCCTGGCGAGATTTCGGCGGACAGAGGGGGACAGGAAGAGAGGCAAGTCCACCTCGGCGGACTGATCCGTCGTGCCCGGCAACCCGGCGGCCCGACGGGGCCCAGCCACGAGTCCGAGGGATGGGCCCTCCCGGAGGAGACCGGAACTCCCCGCCAACTCCCGGTTGCGCTCGGCTAACCAAGCCCCCAAGCGGAGCTGGTCGAGGCCGGGCTTGACCCGCTGTAGAAGGTCGTCGTAGGTGAGCGGTGGGGCTGGCACCTGGGCCAGCAAGACGCAGGGCAAGGCCCCGATCAGGACTCGTCGCATGGGTTTCCTCGGAGATGAAGTGCTGTCGGGCATGGCTGCGCCCGACCTAGTCCACAGATGGCATCCAGGACTTCACACCCGAGGAGGGGTTTTCTCCGGCTCCACGGTCCGCGCCAGCGGGGGCAGAGCGGGGCTCACTTTGTAGTTGGATCGGGGGAGGGGGTCTGGGGTCGGTGAGGCAGGGGATTCGGGCATCGGGGCCGCCGCGCACCCGTCAGAGCACAGGAGGTGGCAGACCGGGGCGCAGGTGTCGTTCGCCGAGCCACCGCACTCGTCCACGCCCGTGGCGCCCAGGTAGGCCCCGACCAGACACAGGAGCAGGATCGCAACCCAGCGCCTCATGATGCGTGCACCTGGGAGTAAGGCCGGGTCTCTTCGTTCAGGTAGAGCCCGTGATACATCAGCCTCGTCACGCAAGGATCCACGATGCTGTAGTGGATATGAGTCCCATGTCGTCGCGTGCTGAGGATGCCCAGATCCACTAGCCGCCGGAGCTGGTTGGAGACGGCCTGGGGCTTCATGCCCACGGCGTCGGCGAGGTCCGACATGCAGGGATCGCCAAGTATGACCAGGGCGTGTAGCAAGCGAAGCCGAGTCCCAGAAGCCAGCACGTCGAAGAGGCGAGCCAAGTCAGAAGACTGGACCGCGCTCAACAGGGAGCGCTCAGAGAGCGGCGCCCTTGGGGGACACGCGGGGAGATTAAGGGTGGTCTTGGCCATCCCGGAAATAATACACGACATCGTGTAATAGTGGGTCCCCACGAGGACCCCACCGGGGTTGAACCATGTCCCTTCGCCGCCCCCCCATCCATGCCACCCCAGAGGTCTGGATGGGCTTCGCCAAGATGCTGGCCATCGTGACCGTCGGCTACAACCTGATCGAGGGGTTGGTCTCCGTGGGATTTGGCCTTTCCGATGATTCCGTGGCTCTGTTCGGGTTCGGGGCTGACAGCTTCATCGAAGTGGGGTCTGCCTTCCTGGTCCTCTGGCGGCTGCGGGCTGGACAGGATTGCCATGGGGATCGTCTCCGCCGGGAACGTCGGGCGACCCTTGGCATCGGGGTGCTCTTCGTCGTGCTCGCGCTAGGGACGTTCGTTGGTGCGGTCCTGCAACTGGTCAGCCGCCGCCACCCAGGGACGACTCTTCCAGGGGTGATCATCTCGGTGGCCAGCCTCTTCTTCATGGCGTGGCTGTGGAGGGCCAAGTTGCAGGCCGCCAAGGTCCTCGACAGCAAGGCACTGGAGGGCGACGCAGCTTGCAGTTTTGCCTGCATCAAGCTCTCCGGCGTGCTGTTCCTGGGGAGTGTGCTCTTCCTGCTCTGGCCTGCCCTCTGGTGGGTCGATGCCTTGGCGGCCCTGATCCTGGCTGGCTTCATCGCCAAGGAGGGCTTCGAGGCCATCCGTGCGGCCTCCCGGCCAGACTTCAGCGGTGGCTGTGGCTGCCACTGACCCCCGTCAGCGATGCAGGAGCAACAGCTACCGCTACCGCTCAGTCCCCTCCGACAGCACCTGGAGCACTTGGTCGTAGGCGAACAGCCGGTTCCTCTGCCCGCCGGTGATCTCTCTGACGAGGCCCATCTCCACCAGGGCCTTCAGGGCCTTGTTCACCGTCGCGGGCGAGAGGATCTCCGCGTCGCCGATGGCGGAGGCGGAGGCGATGGGCCGCCCTTGTAGGTAGTGGTGGACCTGTAGAACGGAGCCCGCGATCTTGCCGTTCGCCTGGATGCGCTTCCGGTCGTCGGCGAAGAGCTGGAGGAGCTGCTGGGCGGTCGAGACCGCGCTGTCGGAAGTCTCGGTGACGCCCTGGAAGAAGAAGTCCAGCCATGCCTCCCAGTCGCCCGACCTGCGGACCTTCTGGAGCAACTCGTAGTAGGTCTCCCGGTGCTGCTTGAGGAAGAGGCTGAGGTAGAGCAGGGGCTCGCGGAGCACACCCTCCACGTGGAGGAGCAGGGTGATGAGTAGGCGCCCCACGCGACCGTTGCCGTCCAGGAAGGGGTGCAAGGTCTCGAACTGGACGTGTGCCAGGGCCGCCCGGGTCAGGGGGTCCGAGATGATCGGGTCCCCGTGCAGGAAGGTCTCCCACGTCTTCAGGCACTCCGGCAGCTCCTCGTGCGGCGGCGGGACGAACTTCGCGTTCCCCGGGCGGCTGCCGCCGATCCAGTTCTGGCTGGTCCGGAACTCTCCTGGCTGCTTCGCGTGGCCACGGCCCGATGTGAGCAGAACTTCGTGGATCTCACGGATGAGCCGCAGGCACAGGGGGAAGCCCTCTTTGAGCCGCTTCAATCCGTGGTTCAGGGCCGCGACGTAGTTGGACACCTCCATCACGTCGTCGAGGGGCACGCCAGGGGCGTGCTGGTTCTCGTAGGCCAGCAGGTCAGACAGCGAGGACTGCGTGCCCTCGATCTGGCTGGAGAGGACGGCCTCCTTGCGGACGTAGCTGTAGAGGAACAGGGCCGGGTCCGGGAGCAGCGCGGTGACACCGTCCAGCCGCCCGAGGGCCAGAGCAGCCCGCTGCTGGGCTGCCAGCAGAGCAGGCGTCCACTGGATGGAAGGGGCCGGGGGGAGGGGGTTAGGCACGAAGGCCCGCACCTCTTCGCCCTGGGTCGTCTGCACGACGTAGCGGCCTGTGATGTCCCGCTTCATGGCACCCCCGGAAAGTAAAACAAGGATGCGCCTTGTTTTAGAAAATGGCAAATAACTAAAACAAGGCGTTTCCGTGTTTCACATCCTGATGAAGGCAGAAGGCGCTCCCCGGTCACGAACCAGAACACCTATCTACATCACGTTGTAGATATTTCCAGAATATTTCGATGGTATGACCACCGTCTCCGCCAGGGCTTCACCACCTGGATCCACTTTGGGGTGCATTCCAGGTAGCGAATCGCCCTACTACGTCTTGTGGCCGGGCTTCCCCGGTGATCACTGAGGGGTCCATGGCGCAGTCTGGCTACAAGAACGGCTTGAAGAAGACGGACAAGGGCTTCTGGGCCTACAAGATCCGCGTGGGCCGCGCCACCAAGGAGGGGACCTTCCCCACCACCCGATTGGACACGGCCCGGAAGCTGCTGGATCAGGTCCGCGACGACCTGCTTCGCCAGCAAGAGGGTCTAGAGGTCAATCTGACCGTCGCCGAGGCCGTGGACTACTGGCTGGAGAGTCGATTGTCGAACCTCAAGCACCTCTATCGCGCCGCCCACGCCTTCGAGCGCATCAGGCCGGGCCTCAGGGAAGTTCGGGTCCGGCACCGCACACGCCGAGCCTCGTCAATGCGAACGTCAACAACTGGCTGAAGAAGGACACCAACCCGATAGCCCTGGGCGTTAGCCTCGCCAACGTTCGGGCCATCCTCCAACACCCCGAGGGTTGTCACCGCAGTCAACTCGCTCCTTCCCAGGGCCCGAATTCGCAGGGTCCACAGGACCCTGCTGCGTCACCCGGTGGTCGCAACCGACTCACCCGGACTCGAACCCCCGCGTCCGGCTGCGCCATCCGCCGGTCCTGCTCCCGACAGCGCCCCGCGCTGTCTCCGCGAGTCGGGACTCTGGCGATCGTTACGACCCACCCAGGCGGGGACTCGAACCCCCCCGCATCCCGCTGCGCGGTCTGCCGGTCCCGCTCCCGACAGCGCCCCGCGCTGTCTTGGCGAGTCGGGACTCTGGCGAACCTTACGACCCACCCA
>JBBRZL010000142.1:0-9236 GCA_038236735.1 Holophagales bacterium
CCACCGCGTCCCGCTGGGTGAACTTCACGGCGCCGTCCATGGCCCCGTAGAACCCGGCCTCCTCCTGCAGGTCCTTGCGGCGCCGCCGGGCCTCGTGCTCGTCGATGTAGCCCGCGTTCAGGTCGGCGTCGATGGCCATCTGCTTGCCCGGCAGGGCATCCAGGGTGAAGCGGGCAGTCACTTCGGCGATGCGGCCGGCGCCGTGGTTGATCACCAGGAACTGGATGGCCAGCAGGATCAGGAAGACTACCAGGCCGACGACATAGCTGCCGCCCACCACGAACTGGCCGAAGGCTTTCACCATGTGGCCGGCGGCATCCGCCCCCTGGTCCCCGGCATAGAGCAGGATCCGCCGGGTGGTGGCCACGTTGATGGCCAGCCGGAACAGCGTCACCACCAGCAGCACCGAGGGGTAGGAGCTGAACTCCTTGGGCCGGGGCACGTACATGCCCACCATCAGGATCACCAGGCTCAGGGTGATGTTCAGGGTGATGAGCAGATCCAGCATGAAGGCCGGCAGGGGCAGCACCATCACCACCAGCACGATCATCACGAAAATGGGCGCAGCCAGGTCCGACCGCCTCGCCAGGCGGCCCATGAACGGAAGCAGACGGTCTAGAAAGGTCAACATACCGACACCCGCAGGGTGCGGGGCGAGGGGCGTGCCAGTTGGGCGCCGGTTGTGGGCCCTGGGAAAGGGCCTGGCGGCCCCCCTACAGCCTGCGATCCCGTTCTACCCCCGCTGAAGTTTCAGCCCGTCCCAGCGCTCCTGGGGGTGGAAACGGCAGCGGAAACCCGCCCAGCTCACCCGTTGGAAAGTGACCTGGCCGGGCCAGGGCACCCGGTCCAGCCAGGTCTGGAGGGCCCGCTGCAGGCGGAGGCGCTGCTCCGGCTCCAGGGCCGTGTCGGCGCCCACCCAGGCGCCCGGGCGCCGGGCCTTCACTTCCAGCAGGCGCAGCTCCGGCCCCCGGCTCAGGAGCAGGTCCAGCTCCCAGCGGCCCAGCTTCTGCCGCCAGGCCACCAGATCCCAGCCCCGGGCCCACATGAGCCAGAGCGTCAACCGCTCCGCCCGGAGCCCCAGGCGCCGGGCCGCCTCACCGCGCCGGCCAGCCTTCACTCGTCGCGCCTGGGTAGCAGCAGGCTCCGCTGGACGCGTTCGAGGTTGCCGTGGATGCGTACGATCTTCCAGGCCAGGATCATGGCGTAGCCCAGCCAGACCCACAGCAGGCGCGGATCCACGGGGGTACGCTTGAGCACGTCCGTGCCCATGTCCAACCGCAGGCCCTGGAGGTACCAGACCACGGCCCCGAAGGCGATGATCAGGTAGCCCCAGCGGAACCAGTAGGGACGCAGGCCCTCCTTCATCTTCCAGCGCAGCAGCAGCCAGCGGTCGAAGCGATCACTCTTTTCTTCCGTGAAGTGCAGGGCCAGCAGCTGATCGACCAGGGGGGCGTAGCGGTGGACCTTCAGCTCCTGGAGCTCCTCTTCGCCGTTGACCTTGCGCAGGAAGGCCGAGCGGATCTTCCCGATGCACTCATCCCAGGGCGCCTCCTCCCGCTGCAGCGAGAGATGCAGCCGCACCAGTCCCACCCAGAGCAGCGCCTGGGCCAGCAGTACCGCCCACAGGGACCAGCCCTGCCAGCCCTGGGTGCGGACGAGTTCGAGGAAGCGCGCGAGATCCATGGGATTCAGTCCTCAGTCTTCAGTCCATTACACCTTGCTCCAGGCCACTTCGCCCGCCGCGAGGAAGGCCTCGCCGTCCAGGCCCTGCTCCTCGGCGCGCTGCAGGAGGTGCTGCAGGGCCTCGGCGGTGGCCTCGGCGTCCTGGAGGGCGCGGTGAGCGCGGGTATTGGTGATGCCCAGAAACTCGCAGAGCTCCGCCAGGCTGCGCCGCGGCAGTTCGGGGATGAGCCGCTTGGCCAGCAGGCGGGTGCAGATGAGGCGATGGCGGCGCCAGACGCCCTCGGGCAGCCAGGCCTTGAGGAAGCTGCCGTCATAGGGCGCATGATGGGCCACCCAGACGCGGCCTTCGAGCATGGGCGCCAGCTTCAGGGCCACCTGCTCCCAGGGGGGCGCCCCCGCCAGCATGGGCAGGCTGATGCCCGTGAGGCGCTGGATCTCCTCAGGCAGGAAGCCCTGGATCGCCGCCAGGCTGGAAAACCGATCCTCCACCACCGGGCCCGCCAGGCGCACCAGGCCTACCTCGGTGATCTCCGAAGGCTGAAGGAAGCGCCCATCCTTGCCCCAGCGGGCCTTGGGGCTGCCGCCGGTGGTCTCCAGGTCCAGCACCGCGAACCGCAACTCCCGCAGGGCGGGGGAGCCGGATTCGAGGAAGGGCGTCTGGGTCATGCGGTGACCAGGGTCTTGAGCCCATCTTTGAACAGCACGTCCACCTTCCGGCCCATCTTCCGCTGCACACGGCCCAGGCCGAAGCTGGCGTGATCCATCCAGGTCCCTTCCTCCCAGTGCTCGGCCACGGTGTAGGGCCGGGCCTTGGCGCCCCCCTGCTCCTGGACCAGGGCCTGCTGGAACTGGGCCACCAGCGAACCGGGCCGGGGGCCGCCCACCTTGGCCGCAGCGGGAATGCGCGGCGTGCGGGGCAGGGGCTCGGGTTTGGCTACGCGGAATTTGTGTACCGAGCGGCAGTTGCCGCAGATGAGCCGATCAGGCACCCCGTCGGTCGCCGTTAGGACCTGGTGCCGCGTCTCGCCGCCGCAACGCCCGCAGGGCGCGTCCACATCCTGGCCAGCGTAGTAGGTCTTCGTCGTCATGCGGCACCTCCTGTGCCGCACCCTTCGGGCTTCGGCTTGACTCGCGCCAATGGCGCTCGCCCCTTCGGGGCCGTCTGCTTCGCAGCCGGTCCTATCCGCCTGCGGCAAATGGTCGCCAAAGTGGCACTCCGCTCCTGCTGCGTGCTCATGCGGCACCTCCTGTGCCGCACCCTTCGGGCTTCGGCTTGACTCGCGCCAATGGCGCTCGCCCCTTCGGGGCCGTCTGCTTCGCAGCCGGTCCTATCCGCCTGCGGCGAATGGTCGCCAAAGTGGCACTCCGCTCCTGCTGCGTGCTCATGCGGCACCTTTGGGCCCGCGGCCGGAGGACTTCGGCTTCAACGGGATGGTGCAGCGCGCCTGCTCTGTGCTCATGCCATCAGACTAGCAGGGCCGTGGGGGCCCCGAAATTCGGGAACGGCGGGCCGCTGAGCCCGGTGCGCCGCCCAGAGTGAGGCGCCATGGATGCCTGCGATGGCGCAAGACCGGGAGCGCGTCCCTCGAATCTGCCGATCGAGGTCTACCGTCGGAGTTGTGCCAGGAGCGCCACTAGGCCGGGAGCCCAACATGGGGGAATGCCTCCGGAAGGCATTACCCGATTTGGCCACTAGCCCCTAGACTGGGTAGCCTCACCCCGGAGTCAGCCCTGAGCGCCAAGTCGCCCAACGTCTTCCTCAATCCAGAGAGCCGGGACCCGGTCTACCTCCAGATCGCCCGCTCCCTGATGGAAGAGATTCACCGGAGGCGGCTCTGCCCCGGCGATTCGCTCCCAGGCTACCGCATCCTCGGGGAGCGGCTGTGCGTCAGCCGGAACACGGTGATGGAGGCCTACCGTGAATTACAGGCCGAGGGATGGGTCGTATCCACACCCGGCGTGGGCAGCGTCGTGGCCCCTGACCCGCCCACCCGGCTCCCCGGCTGGTTCAAGTCTTCCGAGATGATTGCTGATGGCCCTGCCATGGGGTTCGACCTTGCCGCGGGCGCGGATGCCGCATCTCCCAAGGGGACACCGGGTCTGCTGAAGGTCTCCAGCGGCCTGCCGGATCCCCGGCTCCTGCCCAGTTCGGAGCTGGCCAGGGCCTACCGCCGGGCCCTGCTCCTCAACAGTCAGCAGAACCTCGAACTGGAGGATCCACAGGGCCACCCGATGCTCCGGCAGTCCCTGGCCCGGATGTTGAGCGATTCCCGGGGCATCGCCGCAGCCCCGGAAAACATCCTCGTGACCCGGGGCAGCCAGATGGCCCTCTTCCTGGCGGGCCAGGCCCTGCTCTCCGCCGGAGATGCCGTGGCGGTGGAGGCCCTGGGCCATCCCGGAGCCTGGGAGGCCTTCGCCCGCGCCGGGGCGCGCTGCCTGCCCGTGCCGGTGGACGCGGAGGGGATCCGCGTCGGGGCCCTGGCCCAGCTCACAGGGTTCGAGCGGCTCCGGGCCGTCTTCGTCACGCCGCTGCGGCAGTACCCGACGCTGGTGTCCCTCAGCGGCGAGCGCCGGGCCCAGCTCATGGCCCTGGCCCAGGCCCACCGCTTCGCCATCATCGAGAACGACCAGGATAGCGAGTTCCTTTTCGAAGGCCGCCCCCGGGCACCCCTGGCGGCCGAGGACCGCGCCGGGGTCGTGGTCCACGTGGGCACCCTCAGCAAGATCTTCAGCCCCAACCTGCGGCTGGGCTATGTGCACGGGCCCGCCCCGCTCATCGCCCGCATGCGGGCCCTGAGGCAGGCCCTGGACCGCCAGGGGGACATGGTGCTCGAGCGCGCTTTTGCTGAGCTGCTGGATGACGGGGACATCCATCGCCACCTCAATCGCATGCAGCATGCCTACCGGGCCCGGCGCGACGTCCTCTGCCGGGCGTTGCAGCGCGCGTTCGGGGAGGACCTGCGCTTCCAGGTCCCCGAAGGGGGCTTGGCCCTCTGGGCCCAGGTGGCCGAGGGCGTCGATGTGGACCGCTGGGCGGCCCGGGGTTTGGAACTCGGGGTGGCCTTCCAGCCGGGTCGGCGCTTCGCGTTCGATGGCGGTCCCGTGCAGGCCCTTCGGATCGGGTTCTCGAACTACCCCGAAGCTGATCTCGAAGAGGTGGCCCTCCGCATGCGTGCCGCGATGACGGAGGCCCGATGAGCCTGCTGCTGACCCCCCTGGATGGCCGCATCACGCTCAAGGGCGTCCTCGGGGCCGGGGGCATGGGCGAGGTCCACCGGGCCTGGGATGCCGGGCTGGAACGCCCGGTAGCAGTCAAGTTCGTGCGCAGCGGCGATCCGAAAGAGGCTGACCGCCTGCTGCTGGAGGCCCGGCTCCAGGCCCGGGTGGAGCATCCGAACGTAGTGCGTGTGCACGATACGGGCACCCTGGAAGGGCGCCCCTGCATCCTCCTCCAGATGGTGGAGGGACAGACCTTCGCCGATCTCGACACCGGCACTCCCTGGCAGCTGAAGGTCAGCCTGGCGGCGCAGGCGGCCAGGGGACTTGGCGCCGCCCACCGCATGGGCCTCGTCCACCGCGATGTGAAACCCGCCAACATCCTCGTGGAGGCAACCAAGGAGGGGCTGCAGGCCCTCCTGTCCGACTTCGGCCTGGCGCGGGACGAGGAGGGCGGGCTCACCCGTTCGGGGCTGCTGATGGGCACCGTTGACTTCATGGCACCGGAACAGGTTACCGGTGCAATCCCGGTGGATTTCCGGGCCGACATCTATGGCCTCGGCGCCTCCCTCTACTCGGTGCTGGTCGGCCGTCCCCCCTTTCGCCACACGCCCGGGCCAACGGCCGTGGACAAGAGCACCGATGACTTGCATGGCGCCACCCCCGCAGGCGAGGTCCGACCGGGGGATCTGCTGCGTCGGGTGCTGGAAGAAGATCCCGAACCCCTCACCGCCCTGGTGGCCGGACTGCCCAGAGACCTCGCCACCGTCGTGGCCAAGGCGATGAAGAAGGAACCCTCGTTGCGCTACGTCACGGCGGTGGCCTTCGCCGAAGATTTGGAGCGGGTGCTGCGCGGGGAGGCGGTCCTGGCGCATCCCACGGGGATGATGGAGCGGGGGGCGCGCTGGGTTCGACACCATCCGTTCCAAGCCCGAACCCTTGGTGGCGTGGGCGCGGTGGCCTTGGCCGCCCTGGCTTTCGCAGGCTGGACCTCCTGGCGTTCCCGCACCCAGTCCCTGGAAGCGGCCCGGATGGGGGCCCTGGCCACCGGCATCGAGAGCGACCTTCGCATGGCCTACCTTTCTCCATCCTTCGACCAGAAGCCCCTCCTGGGAAACATCAGGGCTCAGGTGGAGCAGCTGCGGGCCCGCCCGATGGGGCAGGTCTCCCCGGCGGGACTGTTCGTCGTGGGCAAGGGCCTGGAGGCCCTGGGTGATGAAGAGGGTGCCCGCCCCTTCCTCGAAGCCGCCTGGAGCCGGGGCTTTCGCACCCCGGAGGCCGCCGAGAGCCTGGGTTTCCTCCTGGGCCGCCTCTACTTCAAGGCCATGGACCGGGCCCGGGAATCCCTCGCGCCCAAGGCTCGCGAGCGGCGCGAGGCAGAGGCCAAGGTCACCTTCCTTCAGCCGGCGACAGCGCTGCTCCAGCAGGCCACGGGCTCTGGCTGGAAGCGGCCCTATCGTGAGGCCTATCTTTTGTACCTCCAGGGCCGTTTCGATGAATGCCGCACCAAGGCGGCCCTGGTGTTGCGCGAGGACCCGTCCCGCTACGAGGCGCTGCGGCTCCAGGCCACTGCGGATGAGCGGGAGCTGAGCGTCGCCTTCCAGGCGGGGAAGCTGGATGGCATCCAGGCTCGGATCGAGGCCATGGGTGTCCGTGTCGGCGAAGGCCTCCGCTGGGGCCGGAGCGATCCCACCCTGCTGAAACTGAAGGCCAGGAACCTCCATTTCCAGGCCGTCCTCCTTCGTTTAAAAGGGCAGGATGGAGCCGCCCTGCTCGCCCAGGAAGAAGTCATCGTCCAGCAGCTCCGCGCGCTCGAAGGCGACAGCTACGGAGCCCTCGTCACCCTGGGCAACGTCCAGAACGAACGTGCCAACGCGCTGGGGGACAAGCATCGCGAGCTCATGTCGGATCTCTACCGGCGCGCGGCCCAGTGCTACCGCCGGGCCGCGGATCTCGCCCCCGGGGACGTGCAGATACGGAATGGCCTCGCCGATCTCTGCGCGACCTGGGCCATGCTGTTGCGCATGCAGGGGCAGTCCCGGGAAGAGCCTCTCCGCATCGGGTTGCAGGCTGCCGAGGAAGGCGAGCGGCTGGGTCCCAACATGGCCCGTTCCCGGTTCGTGGCCATGCTGTTGAATCGAAGCGAAGGGGAGGCCCTGGACGACGAAGGCGGCGATGCAGAGCGCGCCTATCGAAGCGGCATCCAGAAGGGAGAAGCCCTCAAGATCACGGAAGGCCCGGACGCATTGCAGCTGGATTCCCACCTCGCCTATCTCCATGGGCAGCTGAGCCGCGTGGCGTTTCGGAAGGGCGGGGATCCCAACCCGGAAATCGCCCTGGCTGCCGAGGCCGCTCGGCAGATGCGGGAGCACCTCGACCTGAAGCGGGTCGATGCGGTGCTGAACTGGAACGAAGTCGTCACGAATGTGGCCGACGCCATGGTGGAATTCGGGGGTGATCCCAAGGCCCTGCTCGACCAGGCCCGGACGACCTCGGATGAGGCGATCAGGCTGCGTCCCGATGCCATTGTCTTGAACATCGCGAAGGTGCCGCTCCTGGCCGTGGAAGCCTCGCGGTGCATCCAGGCTGGAGAGGATCCCGCCCCGATCTTCGCCGAGATGGCCGCCCGGTTGGAGCAGACCAAGGGGCCCTATGGCAGCACCATCGTGCACTGGCAGGCCCGCGCCGTCATGGCCGTCATCGAAGGCGAGGCGCTGGCCAGGCGAGGAAAGGATCCTGCCAGGGCCTACCAGCGTGCCAGGCCCATCCTCGAGGAGATGGTGCGCAAGTTTCCGGGTTTTCCCTGGTCGGCCGCCTACCTCGTCCACCTGCCGGTGCTCGAGGCCCGGTGGCGCCAGAGCCAGCACCTCCCCTATGCACAGCTGGCCCAGCCCAGCCTTCCAGGGGCCGAGAAACTCGTCCTGAAGTTCCCCCGCCAGATCCAGACCTGGGTAGATCTGGCGGCCTTGCGGGCCATGGCCGGAAACCCCAAGGGCGCCAGGGAGGCCTGGAACAAGGCCTTGGCCCTGAACCCGAGGGCTCCGGACCTGCCGGACTACAAGGGCGTCCGGGAACTCGTCTTCGCGGCCGACGGTGCCCCCTCGCAGGCATCAACCTCCAGCTCCAGTTAGCTGGTGGCCCTTGCCCCCACCCCACCGCCCGGCCTAGGGCGCCGTGGCCAGCATCACCCCGTTGGCGGTGGTGATGAGGAGGTCACCCTGGGGCGTGAAGGCGAGGCCCATGGGTCGGCTGAGGCCGGCGGGCAGGGGGCCCGGGAAAGCGCCATCCATGTCGGGAGTGCCAAGGAGAAGCGTGGTGGTTCCGGTCGTCGTTTCGATCGAGTAGACCGCCTGCCCCTGATCCGCCGCGACGAGGAGGTTGCCCGCGGGGTCGAAGGCCAGGCCCCGGGGCCAGTTGAGGAAGGTGCTGAGCGCCAAGGTCGTCACGGCCCCTGCCGGGGTGATCTTCCGGATGCTGTTGTTGTTCATGTCACCCACGAACAGGTTCCCGCTGCCATCCACGGCAATGCCGGTGGGCATGTTGAAGCGGGCCGCAGAGCCAGTTCCGTCGGTCAGGCCGGCCGCGCCCGCCAACCCTGCGAGGGTCGTCACGACGCCCCCGGGCGTGATTCTTCGGATCGTGTGGTTCCCCGTCTCGCTCAGGTAGAGATTTCCCGAGGCGTCGACGGCCACCATGTACGGGTAGTTGAAGCGAGCCGCAGCGCCCGTGCCGTCGATGCTTCCAGCCGTGCCGGCCAGCCCGGCGAAGGTGGACATGACGCCGGCCGGTGTGATCCGCAGGAGGGTGTGGTTGTTCATGTCGGTGACGAAGAGGTTGCCCGCTCCGTCCAGCGCCAGTCCCGTAGGTGTGGAGAGGCCCGCCGTGCCTGCCAGGGTGGTCGTCTGGCCCGTGGGGTCGACCTTGCGGATGCTGCTGTTGCCGTAGTCCGCCACGTAGGCATTGCCGAGGCCATCCACCACCACCCCCTGGGGACCGGAAAAGCGGGCGGCGGTTGCGAGGCCATTGGCGTTCCCTGCTTGTGGAGGCGCGCCTGCGAAGGTGCTGACTCCCTGCGTCAGGTCCAGGAGACGCACCGCATGGTTGAACTCATCCGCGATGGCCAGCCTGCCCGAAGGGACGAAGGCGAGGCCCGCCAGGCCGTTGAACCGGGCCGAGGCGGCCGGGCCATCCACCCAGCCATAGGCCGAGACGACTCCCGCCACGGTGGTCACCGTGCCACCGGTGGTCACCTTGCGCAGGGTCTGGTTGCCATCCGAGACCCACAGATCGCCGGCGCCATCCACCGTCACCCTGCGGGGGTTGAAGAACCGGGCCGC
>JBBRZL010000143.1:0-9134 GCA_038236735.1 Holophagales bacterium
CACAGCCGCTGCGTGGATGGCCGCTGAACGCCGCCGGAATTCAGCCCTGGCGCAGCAGCCAGGCGGTGAGACGTACATGGAAGCCGGAGGGATCGTCCAGGTCCGTGGGCAGGAGGCGGGCCGGATGGGCCGGATCCCCCAACACCAGGGGAACGGTTTCCACCAAGTTGGGCAAGCGCTGGCCGTCGGGCAGGGACCAGAGGCCCCCGCGGGTCTCGACTTTCCTGGGCTCGGTGAGCTGCCGCCGCTCGTCCTCTAGCTCGCGAACCATCGCTTTCTCCTGTGGAATCTAAAAGATAGGCCTCCCGGCTTCCGGCGCCACCCACCAGCTGCCACCCTCAGGGGCTGGAGGCCCCATGACCCGCAGCATTCTCATTACCGGCGGCTCCCGCGGTATCGGCCGCGCCTGTGCGTTGCATCTGGCCCAGACCGAGGCGGCCCACCTGGTCCTGCTGGGCCGAGATGCGGCCGCCCTGGCGGTCACCGCCGAGGCCGTGCAAAGGGCCGGTGGCAGTGCGGAAACGAAGGTGGCTGATGTGACGGATCGCACAGCCCTCGCCGAGATTGCCCGCAATCTGGGGCCCCTGCAGGGCCTGGTGGCCGCGGCGGGCATCTCGGGCATGACCCCGGTGGATGGAGACTCGGATGCCTTCTTCGACGAGATCCTGGCCACGGACCTCACGGGCCCCTGGAACACGGTGCGGGCCTTTCTCCCCCGGATGGGCTCCGGTGGACGCATTGTGCTGGTGGCCAGCGTCCTCGGCCGCTTCGGGGTACCGGGCTACGGGGCCTACTGCGCGGCCAAGCACGGCCTCCACGGGCTGGCCAAGGCCCTGGCCCTGGAGCTCATCGACCGGGGCATCGTGGTGAACGCGGTGGCGCCAGGCTGGGTGGATACCGACATGGCCCAGACGGGCATCCGCCAGATCGCTGCGGCCACGGGCCAGAGCGAAGCCCAGTTCCGTGCCCAGGCCGAGGCGGCCGTGCCCGTGAAGCGGTTCTTCCAGCCTGAGGAGATCGCCCGCGGCATCACCTGGCTGCTGGATCCCGCCAACACCATGCAGGTGGGCCAGTGCCTGAACCTGGACGGGGGCGTGATCCAGAATTGACCTTGCGGCTTCCCCAGGCGGGCCTTCTGTTCCACCCTGGAGATTAGCGAGGTCTTTGATGCGCCAAGCCCTGACTCCCCTCCTCTTCTGCCTGGCTGTTGCCCCCCTGGTGGCGGTTCCACCCAAGCCCGTGGCAGTCCAGGCGGAGCCCGTAAATCGTGGCCGGGAGCTGGCTGGCCTGGATCTGGCGGGTATGGAGCGCACCGTGGCCCCCGGCGACGACTTCTTCGGGTATGCGAACGGGGCCTGGGCCCGGCGGACGGAGATCCCCGCAGATCGTGGTTCCTTTGGCGTTGGCGACGAGGTGGCCGACCTCACGGACCGGCGCACGGCGGCCCTCATCAAGGCCGCGGCCGCCTCCAAGGCCCCGACGGGCTCCGACCTGCGGAAGATCGGGGATTGCTACACCAGCTTCATGGACGAGCAGACCATCGAGGCCAAGGGCCTCCGCCCGCTGCAGCCCACCCTCCAGGCCATCGCCGCCATCGGCGACCGCAAGACGCTGGCCCAGTACCTGGGCACCACCCTGCGGGCCGACGTGGACGTACTGAACGCCACCAACTACTACACGGCGAACCTCTTCGGGCTCTGGGTGGCCCAGGACCTGGACGAGCCGACCAAGTACGCGCCCTTCCTGCTCCAGGGCGGCCTGGGTCTGCCCGAGCGCAGTTACTACCTGGATCCCTCCGCAGGCATGGCGGCCATCCGCACCCAGTACCTCGCGCACGTGGCCGCCATGCTGAAGTTCGCCGGCGTACCGGACGCACCGATGCGCGCCGTCGCCGTGGTGGAGCTGGAAACCCGCATGGCCAAGGCCCATGCCAGCCGCGAGGAATCCGGCGACGTCCTGAAGGGGAACAACCACTGGACCCGTGCCGAGTTTGCCGCCGAGGCCCCGGGGCTGGACTGGGAGGCCTACTTCGCCGCCGCCGGACTCAAGCAGCCGGAGGTGTTCGTGGTCTGGCAGCCCGCCGCCTTCACGGGGCTGTCTGCGCTGACCGCCGACACGGCCCTCGGCACCTGGAAGGACTACCTCACCTATCACGCCATCCAGAGCCGGCAGCGCGTGCTCCCCAAGACCGTGGTGGAGCAGTCCTTCTCCTTCTACGGCAAGGTGCTGAGTGGCGCCACGCAACCCCGCGACCGCTGGCAATACGGCGTGGCCCTCACCAACCGGGCGCTGGGCGAAGTGGTGGGCAAGGCCTACGTGGCGCGCTACTTCCCCCCCGTGGAGAAGGCCCGGGCCCAGAAGATGGTGCAGAACATCATCGCGGCCTTCCGCACCCGCATCGAGCAGCTGGACTGGATGGCCCCCGCCACCAAGCTCAAGGCCATTGCCAAGCTGGCCACCCTCAAGGTGGGCGTGGGCTACCCGGATCGCTGGCAGGACTACCGCGGCCTGAAGATCGTCGCAGGCGACGCTTTCGGCAACGCCGAGCGCGCCGAGCGCTTCGAGTACGCGCGCAACCTGCGCAAGCTGGGCCAGCCCATCGACCGCACGGAATGGGTGATGACGCCCCAGACCGTCAACGCCGTGAACCTGCCCGTCATGAACGCCCTCAACTTCCCCGCGGCCATCCTGCAGCCCCCCTACTTCGATCCGAAGCGGCCCATGGTCATGGACTACGGTGCCATCGGCGCCGTCATCGGCCACGAGATCAGCCACAGCTTCGACGACTCCGGCTCCCTCTTCGATGCCACCGGCAAGCTGAACAACTGGTGGACGCCCGAGGACCTGAAGCATTTCGAAGCCTCTTCGAACCAGCTGGTGAAGCAGTACGACCGCTACGAACCGCTGCCCGGCCTCCACATCAATGGCCGGCAGACCCTCGGCGAGAACATCGCGGACGTGGCCGGGCTCGCCGCCGCCTTCGACGCCTACCGGCTGTCCCTCCGGGGCAAGCCAGCGCCCCTGGTCCATGGCTTCACCGGCACCCAGCAGTTCTTCATCAGTTATGCCCAGAGTTGGCGGGACAAGGCCCGCGAGCCGCTGCTCCGCCAGCAGATTCTCACCGATGGCCATGCCCCCGCGCCTCAACGGACCTGCACCGTCCGCAACCTGGATGCCTGGTACCCGGCCTTTCAGGTGAAACCGGGGCAGACCCTGTACCTGGCCCCCACGGACCGCGTAAAGATTTGGTAGACGGCCCCATCGCTGCAGCCAAAGGGCCGCATAAAAACATCCGCCAAGACTCCTGACCTTGCAGTCTTTTTACAGCTTCCTATATTGGAACTCGACGGCCCTACTCCGTTCCCCATCGCCATTTGAGCAGGTAGGGGAAGGTGTAGCTCCTTGCGAATAGGAGGTCCCATGCGCAACCAGTGGATCGCGGGCGGCATAGCCGCCCTCAGCCTGCTTTCCGTCCCTGCCCCGGCCCAGGCACCTGGGTCGGCGGCATCGAACAGGCAAATCGCCCTCGACGCGTTCGACGCCATCCAGAGGCAGGATTATGCCCGACTTCGGCAGTTCACCCGAACGGATGCGGTCTTCCAGATTGAGGGGGCCCCGGAACCCGTGAAGCTCGATTCCTTCATTGGACTGCTGAAGGATTACTGGAAAGCCTTCCCGGATACCACCCACATCCTGCATCAGGTACTGGTGGACGGGAACCAGCTTGCAGTCCGCGTCACCTACCAGAGCACCCATCGGGCGGCCTATGAAGGGGTCCCGGCTACGGGGCATTGGATCGCCTATTCGGGAGTCCACTTCCTGCGCTTTGATCAGGGCCAGATCTGCGAGTGGTGGGTGATGAACGACCACCTGGCCAGGATGCGCCAACTCGGAAGTCGCCTAGTGCCTGCCAAGACCCCGGATCCCCCGCGTCTCGGGGAATGATGGCCGTTCCCCCGGCCGGACAGCGTCTGCCCATCGACGGATTCTCGGATCGCGCTAGGCTCATGCCCATGCCCGGAGGCTGCCATGTCCCTTCTCGATTCAACCCGCAGCATCCTGGTGCTCATCGACCTCCAGGGCAAGCTCGTCCACATGGTGCACCGGCCGGGTCTAGTAATGGAGACCTCACGCCGCTTGCTGCGACTGGCGGATCTCTTCTCGGTGCCCGTAGTGCTGACGGAGCAGTATCCCAAGGGCATCGGGCCCACGGAAGAGAGCCTCCGCACGGTCTACGACGGCCTGAGCACGCCCCGGTTCTTTCTCGACAAGACCGCCTTCGGCTGCTGCGCCGACGCCGCCTTCGAGCCCCTGCTCCAGCAGGCCCGGCCCGGCCTGCCGCCCGAAAAGCGCCAGATCGTCATCGCCGGCATTGAGGCCCATGTCTGTGTCATGCAGACGGTGCTGGAACTGCTGGCCTCCGGTCACGAGGTGCAGGTCTGCTGGGATGCGGTGAGCGGGCGGGGCGAGGACTACGTCAAGCACGCCCTGAACCGCATGGCCGCCGCAGGCGCCACGATCACCAACCATGAGTCCGTGGCCTTCGAGTGGGCCCGGGACAAGAACCATCCCCAGTTCAAGGCGCTGTCGGCCCTGATGAAAGAGGGGCAGCCGCAGGGGTGATGGCGTTGCCAATGGCCTCGGCATGCTCAGCGCGGTGCCGTGGCAGTGACCAACCTGTTCACTCGTCTCTGCCGCGCTGAGATAGAAAAGGAAGTGCCATGGCCCGTATCCACGGCTTGCCCGTCTCTGCGCTTTTCCCGGACTTTGGGGTTGTGTCGGTGATGCTGTTCGGCGAGGCGCCGGGGCCGCGGGGTGCGGATCAGTCAGGCATTCCCTTCTGGGGAGATGGCGCGGGCATCACGGTCTACCGCGCCCTGGCCGCCACGGGCCGGGCTGAGGTCCCTGAAGCTGCCTGGGAGGACTGGGACGGCGGGCGCTTCCTGACGCTGGGCCTGAAGCCGCGCCTGCATGGCACGGCCCTCAGCAATGCCTTCCCGGCCTGCCCCACCAAGGATGGCGAGCGCTTTCACGCACCCTCGAACCGCCAACTCCTGGAGCCGGCCAACCTCGCACGCCTATCCGGGGAGTTGGCGCGGGCGGCGCAAGGGCGCCCGGCTCCTTTGCGCGTCATCACGTTCGGCAAGCGGGCCGAATGGGTGCTGAGCCGCCTCTCCGACGGACCTGCCCTGGAACTCCACGCCCTGCCCCACCCAAGCGCCCAGGGCCTGCTGCAGGGGGCGCCGAACCGGGGGAAGGGGCTGCGGCTGGAGGACCTGCGGAAGGCCTGGCAGGAGCAGCTCCGGGCTCTGCTCCAGGTCGCCTGGGCCTGAGGTGGCGGCCAGGTCTGGACCGGGTCAGCACCTGCGCCTGGCCGGGACGGCTTCGATCCTGCGCAAGCACGGCTCATCACTTTTCACCCCCGCGACGGTGCCACCTCTCGTAACCTGATGCCTTCCCCAGCGGGGATCTTTCAAAACCTGGAGGCTCCATGCCCTTCTCTCGACGTTTAATACTGCCCATCTACGGGGCATTGGCTTTCGCGCTGGTGGCCGGGGATGCCCCCAAGCCTGCGACACCCCCTGGGAAGGTTGTCGCCTCCAAGGCCAAGGGTGCCAAGCCTGCTGCACCCGCCCCCGTCAAGGTGACCTCCGTCGAAGGCATCACCGAGTACCGCCTGGGCAACGGCCTGCGGGTGCTGATCTTTCCCGACCCCAGCAAGGCCACCATCACCGTAAACACCACCTTCCTGGTGGGCTCCCGCCATGAGAGCTATGGCGAGACCGGCATGGCGCACCTCCTGGAGCATCTGGTCTTCAAGCCCAGCAAGAATTACAGCGGCAAGAATGGCCAGCCCAACCCGGTGGAAGTGCTGAACAGCGTGGGCGCCCGCTTCAACGGCTCCACCAGCTTCGACCGCACCAACTACTTTGTGACCTTCCCGGCCTCGGACGAGAACTTCCGCAAGATCCTCGACCTGGAAGCCGACCGCATGGTGAACGCCAACATCGACCAGAAGGACCTCTGGGACAAGGAGGCCGGCAAAGGTGAGATGACAGTGGTCCGCAACGAATTCGAGATCGGGGAGAACAACCCCATGCGGGTGACCTTGCAGCGCACCATGGCCGCGGCCTTCAGCTGGCACAGCTACGGCAAGTCCACCATCGGGGCCCGCAGCGACATCGAGAACGTGAACATAGACCATCTGCGGAACTTCTATCACCACTTCTACCGCCCCAGCAACGCCGTGCTGCTGGTGGCCGGCAAGGTGGACGAGGCCAAGGCCATCGCCCAGGTGAATGCAACCTTTGGCCACATCCAGAATCCAGCCCGCCCCGTCGAACCCACCTACACCCTTGATCCCACCCAGGACGGCGAGCGCGAGGTCACGGTCCGACGCGTAGGCGATGCCCAGGTGGCCATCGCCCTGTACAAGATTCCCGCGGGCAGTGATCCGGACTTCCCTGCCCTGGAAGTGCTTGGCCAGGTGATGGCGGACACCCCCGGGGGGCGGCTGCACAAGCAACTGGTGGACACCAAGAAGGCCTCGGAGGTATTCCCCTGGGTCATGGGGGGACGCGAGCCCGGCTTCGCCCTCTTCGGGGCCGAGCTGCCCAAGGACGGCAATCTTGACGAAGGCAAGCTGGTGCTGCTCAAGGCCCTCGAGCAGAGCGCCAGTTCCCCGATCACCCAGGAAGAAGTGGACCGTGCGAAGCAGTCCCTGCTCAAGGACATCGACCTCACCTTGAACCAAAGTGAGCGGCTGGGCATCGGCCTCTCCGAGTACATCGCCCAGGGCGACTGGCGCCTTTTCTTCCTGATGCGTGACCGAGTCCGGGGAGTCACGCCCGCCTCCGTGAACGCGGCTGCGGCCAAGTATCTCAAGCGCGAGAACCGCACGCTGGGGACCTTCATCCCAACCGCTAAGCCCGACCGCGCCGAGATCCCGGCGGGCGTGGATGTGGCTGCGCTGGTGAAGGACTACAAGGGCAAGGAGAAGGTGGCCCAAGGCGAGGCCTTCGACGCCTCCCCCGTCAACATCGATGCCCGCACCCGTAAAGTGGCCCTGTCGACGGGTCTCAAGGCCGCCTTCCTGCCCAAGAAGACCCGGGGCGAGCAGGTCAGTGCCACCCTCACCCTGCGCTTTGGCAGCGAGACCTCCCTCATGGACAAGGACCTTGCCGGGGAGATCGCGGGCCAGATGCTCATGCGGGGCACCACCAGACACTCCCGGCAGCAGATCTCAGACGAGTTCGACCGCCTGAAGGCCCAGGTGAACATCGGCGGCAACGCCGAAAGTGTCAACGCCCGCATCACCACCACGCGGGCCAACCTCGCCGCGGTGTTGGGCCTGGTGGCGGAGATCCTGAAGGAGCCCGCTTTCCCGAAGGAAGAGTTCGAGCGCCTGGTGAGCGAGACCATCACGGGGATCGAGAGCCAGAAGAGCGAACCCAACGCGGTGGCCCAGATCGCCTACCGCCAGCACCTGGATCCCTACCCCAAGGGCCACGTGCGCCACGTGAGCAGCCTGGATGAGGCCATCGCGGCCTACAAGGGCGCCAAGCTGGAGGAGGCTCAGGCCTTCCACAAGGCCTTCTACGGAGCATCTGCAGCCCAGTTGGCGGTCGTGGGCGACTTCGACGACCAGGCCGTGGAGACGCAGGCCAAGGCCCTCTTTGGGGACTGGAAGTCCGCCCAGCCCTATCAGCGCATCCCCAAGCGCCTCAAGGATGTGCAGCCCCTCAGCCAGACTCTGGAGACGCCCGACAAGGCCAACGCCTTCTTCCTCGCGGGCCTGGACAAGCCCATGACGGATGCGGATCCCGACTACCCGGCCCTGCTCATGGGCAACTGGATGCTGGGGGGCGGTGCCATGAAGAGCCGCCTGGCCGACCGCATCCGCCAGAAGGAAGGCCTCTCCTACGGGGTCGGCAGTCAGTTCAATGCGGATCCCCTGGATGCCTCCGCCAACTGGATCGCCTACGCCATGTACAACCCGGCGAATGTGGCCAAGCTGGAGCAGGCCTTCCGGGAAGAATTGGACAAGGCCCTGAAGGATGGTTTCATGGCCGAAGAGCTCGGTGCCGCGAAGACCAGCTGGCTCCAGGGCCAGCAGACCAACCGCACCCAGGACGGTGCCCTGGCAGGTCGCCTGGCCTCGAACCTCTTCCTGGGCCGGGACCTGGCTTGGCAGGGTGCCCTTGAAGCCAAGGTCAAAGCTCTGACCAACGATCAAATCGTGACGGCTCTGCGGAAGTTTCTGGAGCCCGCCAAGCTGAACATGGTCAAGGCCGGGGATTTCAGCAAGGTCCAGAAGTAGTCATTTCCGTGCTAGCAAAACGGGGGAGCGGCCTGCCGCTCCCCCGTTTTGCTAGGTTGGAACAGCAATCCATGGTCTGCTGGTGGTCCGCTTGGCGTTTGTAAGGACGCGGGGCGATGACGGAGGGCGTTGCCATGGCACGCATCGAACGGGAGTGGCAGACGGAACGCGAAGGCGCGGCACTGGCCTCGGAGTTGCACCGGGTGATGGTGATCAGCCACCGGCAGGCCAAGGGTTTCATCGATGGCCACTGCGTCACGGTGAACGGCGAGGACACCACCAAGCACGGCCACCGCCTCAAGCCCGGCGACACCGTGAAGGTGACCTTCGACCCCGAGCTCAGCTACGAGGTGCTGCCCCAAGCCCGCAAGTTGCAGTCGGGTCCCTTCGAGACCCTGTGGGAGGACACCCACCTGCTCTTCGTGTACAAACCCGCGGGCCTGCTCACGGTGCCCACCGAAAAGACCGGCGAGGCCAGCCTGGCCGAAGCCATTACGGAGTCGTACCGCCGCCGGGGCTTCAAGCGCTTCAACCTCTTCATCGTCCATCGCCTCGACCGCTTCACCAGCGGCGTGCTGGTCTTCGCCAAGACGCCCGAGGCCCTGCATGGGCTCAAGAAGCACTTCGAGCTGCACCGCCTCCAGCGCGTCTATTTCGCCATCCTGGTGGGCGAGCTGCCCGAGAACAGCGGCACCCTGGCAGGGCACCTCATCGAGCACGCCAAGTCCCTGAAGATGTCCGTGGCCACGGCCCGCAAGGGCCCCGGCGGCGGCAAGCGCATGCCCCCGGGTGCCAAGGAGGCCGTGACCCACTA
>JBBRZL010000144.1:0-9091 GCA_038236735.1 Holophagales bacterium
CCCTGCTGCCCCCGGGCAGCTACAAAGTCACCGCGGTGAAGGACGGCTTCATCGCCGCCGCCGCCAAGGACATCCGCCTGGGCGTCGGTGCCGCCATCAACCAGGATCTGACCCTCCGGGCCGTGACCGCCGCCGCCGCCACCGTCGAGGTGATCGCCTCCGCGGCCACCGTCGACAAGAGCGATACCAAGGCCGCCACCAACTTCTCCTCCGAAGACCTGGTGGCCCTGCCCGGCGTGGACCGCAGCTTCTACGGCGCCGCGGATCTGGCCCCGGGCCTCACCACTGGCCGGGGCGGCTCCTTCAGCGTCCGCGGTGGCGCCACCCAGAACACCAACTTCCGCGTCAACGGCGTCGACGTGAAGGACGATTACCAGGGCGACCTCACGGGCACCTTCGTCATCGAGGACAACATCGAGGACGTGCAGGTCATCCTGTCCCCCCTCAATGCCCGCAACGGCCGGGCCACCGGCGGTTCCGTGAACGTGGTCACCAAGTCCGGTGGCAACGACTTCAAGGGCAGCATCCGCGCCACCCTGTCGCGGAACTCCTGGAACGCCCACAACCCCTCCTACACCTACCAGGCCGGTGAGACCGACGACAACCTGAACCGCAATTACCAGGTGACCCTCAGCGGCCCCATCTGGAAGGATAGGATCTGGTTCAGCTTCGGCACCATCCTGCAGCCCGACACCACCAACGCGTTCAAGCTGGGCTCCAGCACCTACCCCTCCAACGCGGTCAACTCCGTCCGGAGTGGCATTGTGGCCGTGGACAACCTGACTTCCAATGCCAGTGTCTCCACATTGTTCCCGGGCTACTCCTGGACCACCTTCCAGATGGGCGCGCCCTATACCCGCACCGACACCTTCAAGTACTACGAAGGCAAGATCACCGGCGCCATCAACACGGACCACACGGTGGAGTTGAGCTTCACCAAGTCCAACTCGGCCCTCAACAACCGCAATCCCTTCGGTGATGGCGGCAACAACGTGCTCCGCCTGGCGGCCCTGGGCAAGCAGACCGAGGACAAGAACATCCTGGGCCTGGGCTACAAGGGTGTGCTGAGCAGCAGCCTCTTCATCGAGGCCCACTACAACAAGCTCACCTCCGAAGCCGTGTTCCCCGTGGGCGATCCCGCCTACGGCACCGGGGAAGGCATGCTGGTCTACGGCGGTTCCGCCTTGAACAGCCGCACCCGTCGCGGGTTCGGCTATCCCTTCGGCTTCGGCATCACCCCCACCCCCGATGCCCGCAACAACCGCAGTGGCAACCTGAACATGAAGTGGTTCCTGGAAGCCGCTGGCAACCATGAGCTCGACTTCGGCTACGACTACTACGAATCCGTCCGCGGCACCTCCCGCGCCTCTGGCCTCAAGAACGAGTTCTTCCGCAACGGTGGCGCCTTCTACAACCCCACCACCAACAGCTACCTGTTCCAGGCCATGAATGACGTTCCCAACTCGACCACGGGTGTGAACCGTCTGGATCCCACCTTCCTGCGCGGCGCCGCCCCCAGCGTGATCCAGCAGACCGGGGCGGACGGCATCACCCGCAACCGCACCGACTCGCTCTACGTCAACGACCAGTGGACCATCAACCAGCACTGGAACTTCATGCTGGGCCTGCGCTATGACAAGCTCGGCGTCAAGGATACGGACGGCGCCAAGATCGGCAATGCCAGCGACCTCTCCCCCCGCGCCCAGTTGCGCTACGACCTGAACGGCGACAGCAAGCACCTCTTCACCGCCACCTGGGCCCGCTACGGTGGCGACTTCACCACCGGTTTCACCGATGCCTTCATCAAGAAGGCCGACGCCAAGGGCATCAATCGCGGCTGGAGCGCCGAGACCCAGAACCCCGGCGTTGGTGTCCTCGGCACGGACGTCCGCTTCGTGGACTACGCCACCGTCACGAACATCGCCAACTACAACAACATCCTGGGCTTCTTTGACAACAGCAAGAGCAACGCGGTGGCCGGCAACCTCCGTGCCCCCTACCTCGATGAGTACACCCTGGGCTACAAGCGCAGCTACGATAACGGCTCCCGCATCGGCCTCACCTACGTGCACCGCGCCTGGAAGAAGGACTGGGCCTTCTCCCAGGACTACGCTGCCTCCGAAATGGTCACCCTCACCGATCCCACCGGCTCCGGACTTCCCAATCAGCAGGCCCAGATCACCCACGTCTTCAACTCGGATGCCCTCACCCGCGAATACAACGGCCTGGAGCTTGAGTGGATCGGCAAGATCAACTCCACCTGGACCTGGGGCGGCAATTACACTTACAGCCGCCTCGTGGGCAACAACAACGGCGGTGACTCCAACACCGGCCAGTCCTTCCGGGACAACACCCCCTCGGGCTACTACTACAACCGGAACCAGGTGACCCAGGGGCTGGGCCTCACCGATGCGGACTTTGCCGCCACGGGCCCCCTGCTGCAGGACCAGACCCACCGCGCCCGCCTCTACATGACCGCCACCCTGCCCCTGGGCAAGGGCCAGATCTCCTACTCCGCCCTGCTCCGCTACGATTCCGGCCTCAACTACAGCGCGGCTGAAGGCGCTCCTCTTGGGTTTGCGGCCGACCTGCCCCTTCCCGCGCCCTCCCGCCCGAACGCCTACACCCAGTTCTACGGCGGCCGCGGCCAGTACAGCTACAACGACACCTACCAGGTGGACTTCAAGCTGGCCTTCAAGGTGCCCCTGGCCCTCTGGCGCGTGCAGCTGATCGGCGATCTGCAGATCAACAACGTGTTCAACACCCAGATGGTCGCGACCTTCAACACCACCTTGCCGGGCTACTTCGGCCAGACCCAGCTCTACGTGAACGATGCCTCCAAGTTCGGCACCACTGAGCCCGGTTCCGGTATCAACTACTTCGTGAACGCACGGTCCTTGGCTTTCAGCCTTGGCCTCCAGTTCTAGTCTGAGTCAGGAGACCCAATGACGATGCGAACCCCTCTTCGAATCCTTGGCCTCGGGGCCCTGCTTGCCGGTTCGGGCCTCGTGGCCCAGGAGGCCCAGCAACCCTGGACCGCCGGCGCCAGCCTCACGGCGGCCCTCGATGGCCTCAAGGAAGTCACCCACAAGACCAATGGTTTCGTGCTCGACTTCGGCTACAACGGCCACCTGGGCAACACCGCGGTGCCCTTCCGGGCCAGCCTGGGCTACCAGAACTTCCCGGGCGCCGCCGATGACACCGGCCTGAAGCAGAGCCTCACCAGCCTCCAGCTGGCCGGCGATATCTTCATCGCCACCCCCTGGAAGAACCTGCAGTTCATCACGGGCCTGTCGGTGAACCAGTACAAGCTGAAATCCGAGTCGGCCACGGTGAACACCACCGATAGCGTCAAGGGCCCCAAGTTCGGTGTCCGGCTGGGCCTGGAATACCAGTTCACGCCCGCCTGGTCTGCCCAGGCGCTGATTCAGATGACCGAGCTTGGCACCAACCAGCCCAAGCCCAATGCCACCACCGGCGTGAATCCTTCCTGGTTCCAGGCCGGCGTGAAGTACCACTTCGGTGGTTCCAGCAAGGCTGCGCCGGCCCCTGCGCCGATGCCCGCGCCGCCTCCCCCGCCCCAACCCAAGCCCGAGCCGGTGATGGCACCGCCGCCGCCACCTCCTGCGCCGGCCCCCATGCCGGTGGTGGAAGCCCCCAAGCCCGTGCCGCCCCCGCCCCCGCCCCCGGCGAAGATCGTGCTGGATGAAGCGGTGCTGCACTTCGCCAATGGCAAAGCCGAACTCGGCCCGGAAGGCAAAGCCGCCATCCGGAAAGTTGCCGACGGCCTCAAGGCTTATTCCGGCGAGTATTCCCTGGTTGTCAGCGGACACACCTCCTTGATCGGCGGAAAAGCTCTGAACAAGAAACTCTCCAAGCTCCGAGCCGAGGCAGTGGCCCAGGTCCTGGTTGACGCGGGCATTCCGGCCTCCAAGATCACGACTGAGGGCATGGGCCCCGACAAGCCCATCGCCGACAATGCGACCAAGGAAGGCGCAGCCAAGAACCGCCGGGTGGAAATCGACATCCAGGGCAACGGAAGTAATACCGTGGTGCATGAAAACATGACCGGCACGGTGGAAACCGCCCCGGCACCCGCTCCTGGAAAGCCCGCCAAGAAGGCCACCCACTAGCCCTGGGACCCTTCCTAACACCAAACAGGCCCCGCCACCTGCGGGGTCTGTTTATTTCGGGGAATGCCATGAAGACCATCCAGACCTTTCCTTGGATCGCCGCCTTGGTCCTGCTGGCCCTACCCCAGGCCATGGCCCAGGATGGCAACCTGAACCTGACCGCGGCCAAGAACCAGATGACCCCCGTGGGATCGGAGGTCCGCCTCATCGAGGAAGCCAGTCTGCCCGCGGAGGCCAGCCTCCAGGCCCAGGCCGTCCCCCGGGGCAGCACCGCGGCCTCTCAGCACGGGCAGGCGAACTATGGCGACGATGCCGGAGACAAGGACAACGGCATGAAGCTGTACCGCTTCCTGCTGGCCCCCGGGGAATCCTTCAGCACCCGCATCCTGTCGGATGAGGCCACCGTGGTCACCCAGCGCTTCGGCCTCCTCAGCGGCCCCAGCTTCACCCCGGCTTCGGCTTCCCAGAGCCAGATCACCCGGGCGAATCGCCAAAGCCGGCAGCAGCGGAGCACGAAAATCGACTTCCGGAATTCGGAGCCTCGTTCTTTTCCACTCCTGCTGATCGTTTATGGACAAGTGGGGCATCCCTACAAGATCCGGATCACCCGCGAGCAGCCCAAATAGGGCAAAAAAGTTCCCGAAATAGCGGGAACTTGTCCTATCGTATTCGCATACCCCCGTTCTTTGGCCAACCTTGTCCCCCGAACTCTGCCCACCCGAGCAGTGGTCCCCAAGTCCCTCTGGGGTCCAGGACAAATGGTCGACGCCTCCCCCCCCTGCGGCGCTGCCGCCCATCAAAGGAGTTTCTATGAATCGAACCATTTCCCGGTTTGGTATGACAGCCTTCGCGCTGATTGCCGGGGGCACGATGCTGGTCGCCCAGAACGCCACGGGCGGCATCAAGGGCCGTGTGGCCGACGACAAGGGCAATGCCAAGGCTGGCGTCACCGTCACCATCGTCAACAAGGCCACCGGCTTCACCCGCGTCGCCCGGACCGATCAGGCCGGCCTCTTCTCCTTCAACTCCATCCCCATTGGCGGCTACAACATCAGCTACACCCTGGATACCCAGACCTTCAAGGCGAGCCGCCAGGCGTCCCTGGGCGTGGAAACGAATGCGGACTTCCTGAAGTGGCCCTCCACCGTTGGCGCCACGGTCGAAGTGATCGCGGTATCCGCCCAGGCCGGCCTCATCGACACCTCTTCCGCCCAGGTGGGCACCACCGTTTCTTCCGAAGTGCTCGCCAGCCTGCCCCTGGTCTCCCGCGACATCAACCAGGCCGCCATCCTGGCGCCGGGTGTATCGATCGTGTCCGGCTCCAATGTCGACCCCACGAAGAAGACCTCCTCCTACATCACCACCGGTGATGGCATGGGCCGCGGCACCAGCTTCGCGGTGGACGGCGCCGACAACAACTCCACGGACGTGGGCGGCTACGTCCTGCCCGTGCCCATCGACGCCATTGCGGAATTCCAGGTGGTGACGAACCAGTACAAGGCCGAGTTCGGCCGTTCCACCGCGGGCTTCTTCAACGTCGTCACCAAGTCTGGCGGCAACGAGTTCACGGGCATCATCAGTTCGCAGTACCAGAACGACAGCCTGCGCGCCCGTCGCACCGACGAGGGCACCAAGTCCAAGGATGCCCTGGGCATCTACTCGGCCACAGTGTCCGGCCCCATCATCAAGGACACCCTGTTCTTTATGATCTCCGCCGACCGCCAGCAGGGCCACGGCGTTGCCTATGACTTCCAGCCCTATTCCATCAGCCTCAATCCCAGCCTGGCCGGCATCAAGTCCGAGCTGTTGAAGAAGAACGTCTACGCCAAGTTCGACTGGAACCCCTCGAACACCGTGACCACCTCCTGGAACTACGGCTTCTACCAGGATGAAACGCCCAACCAGGCCTTCCCCCGCACCACCACCTACCAGGGCAATGTCTTTCCCGCCACCCTCGGCACCGGCGCCAACAAGACCTGGGCCGCGGGCTCCCGCCTGGCTTGGAACATCGCCTCGGACCTCACCTTCGAAACCCACTTCACCTACTTCGATTACAAGAACGGCATCCACCCCAACGGCAATGGCCCCGGCAACGGTTCCCCCATGGCCGCGTTCGATTTCGGTGTCAATCCGGCGCTCGGCTTCGCGGGCCATCGTGACTCCGGTGACCTCTCCCGCCAGGGTGGCTGGGGCGGTATCGACCCCAATGCCTTCCAGAACACCGGCATCGTCCGCACCCAGTGGAAGAACGAGCTGACCTATACCGCGGGCGCCCACACCTTCAAGGGTGGCCTTGAGTACCAGCGCACCGTCTACGCCGACCAGGTGCTGTTCTTCGGGGAAACCGGCATCTACACCACCCGCGTGGGCGGCACCCTCGGCAATGCCATTGGCGGCCCCCAGGTCAACTACGCCAGTGCCTGGTCGCCCTTGATGAATGCCGACACGAACGTGCAGCGGGTCTCCTTTGTGGCCAATGGCCTCAACAAGGGCATCAGCTTCAAGCAGTACGGCATCTACCTCCAGGACGACTGGAATGTGAACCCCCAGTGGAGCGTCTACGGCGGCCTCCGCCTGGACTGGGACACCCAGCTGGACTACCTGAAGGATCGCTTCGCGGGCATGTATGCGCAGATCAAGGCCTACAGCCCCAACCAGACCGCCATCAACGGCAGCGCCCCCGAGGGCAAGAAGTACTTCGAGCCCCGCATCCAGGCCCTCTACCGCCCCAACGGGGATGACAACCTCGTCTTCAAGTTCGGCGCCGGGCACTTCGTGGCCAACGTCATCGACAACGTCACGGGCTTCAGCCGCGCCATGAGCAACCCCGTCAATGGCCTCCCGGCCGGCGCGCGGAACGCGGCCACCTATACCGCCATGGGATTGAATCCTTCCAATACCGATCGGGTTGCCAGCTTCTCGGCCGGCAGCGATATCGGCGGAGTCAACGGCAACCGCATCATCCTCCCGGCGGCCCTCACGCCCTACAACTACGCCAACAACGTGGGCGGGCTGCGGGACTACTTCCGCAACACCGTGAACGGCTGGCTCACCACCGCCACTGCTGACACCGATGGCAAGTCCCTCCTGGCGAGCGATTTCCAGTACCCCACCACCGACATGTTCAACATCGGGGTCTCGTTCCGCTTCAACGAACACCATGCGGCGGATGCGGCCTTCGTCTATACCAAGAGCAAGCACCTGACGGTCCAGGGCGGCATGGATGGGTCGGACCCACGCATCGAGACCTATGATTCAGGTGGCAATCTGCTGGGTGGGGATGTGGTCTTCTATTCCAACCAGACCGCCAGCAGCCGCCAGTTCCAGTTCAAGTACGCCTACAGTGATCCCCGCACAACCTTCATCGCGACCCTGGTCATCAAAGACCAGAAGTCCTCTGAGGGTGGCGCGGCTGGCGCCTTCGACTCCTCCGGCGCCACCGGTGGCCTGTACGGCGAGGGGGCTTCCTTGCCCTTCGTCACCAATGGCGAGCGTCGGAGTGGCGGCACGGAGCGCTTCGCCGGCTCCTTCCAGTTTGCCCACCGCTTCGACTTCGGCACCACGATCTCGGCCCTGGCCAGCTGGCACAGTGGCAAGGCCTACGATGTGATCCTTGCTTACAGCTCCTTCTATGGCCCGGATAATGTCTCCAACCCAAATCCCGACGCTGGGACGGTGGACGTGGCGCATCCGAACCAGAGGATCGGCTACCAGGAAGGCGCTTGGGCCATGGACCTGAGCCTGAAGATCTCCCACAACTTCAAGTTCGGCCAGAAGCTCGCCTTCGAGCCCTACGTGGCCATCCAGAACGTGCTGAACAACTACGATTACGGCGCCAACTACTACGGCACCAAGGTCAACAATGATGGCCTTCCCAATGGTGCCTTCGGTACCCGCAAGTCTTCCTACCAGGCCAATACCCCGCGCACTGCCGCCGTGGGTGCCCGCCTGACGTTCTAGGCCCCACCGCTCTAACCAGGGAGAGGCTTCGGCCTCTCCCTTTTCCTGTACCGCCAGCTCGCCCCGGACCCTGTCCAGGCTCCTTCAGGCCGGGCCGGGCCAACGCCCTCTACGCAAGAAAGAGGTGCTTCAGTCCTTGGGCACCCACTGCACGTCGGCCACACCGGCGGTGGCCAATCATAGGTTCAGGCGGGTTGGTGGGTTCTGAGCCATTCCTTAAGGGCGTGGTCGATACGGGTCTGCCAACCGTCGCCGGAGGCCCGAAAGGTTTCCACCACATCGCGGGAAAGGCGGATGGAAACCAACTCCTTCGTGGGGGTCTTTTGGGGACCACGCACGCCCAGCTTGTGCAACAGAGCTGAAGGCAGCATCTCGCGAGCAGGAAGTGCCTGGTTGAAGTCTGCCGCTGTCCATTCAGGGTTCTCAGCGTCGGTCATGTCAGGGGTTGGCTTTCGCTTGCTCATAGCGTCTCTCCTCTCTCTGGTTTGCTTTGCGGAAACTGATGACTCGAATGCCGTCTTGGGTCTCAGTGAAAACCAAGGCATGAAGCCGTTCTTTCAAGAACCCAATGGCCCGGTAGCGGGTTTCACCATAGTCATTCCGGTCGTCTACGATGATCCAGGCCGTTGCAAATTCAAACGCTTCTGCCCGCTCGAATGAAAGCCCACGAAGCTCGATGTTCTGACTGTTCTTGATGGCGTCGAAGGAAACATCCATAACTTAATTGTAATTACAATAAACATCCATGTCAAGGTCCCCCAGGGTTCAACCCGAAACCAGGGCGAAGTCACCGCGTCCAGCTATCAGTCCTTCGGCAGCCACTGGATGTCGGCCACCCCGGCGGTGGCGTTCTCGGTGCGGGCGAGGGCGAAGCACCAGTCGCTGAGGCGATTCAGATAGGTGAGCACGATGGGGTTCAGGGGTTCCTCGTGCGTGAGGGCCACCACCTCGCGCTCGGCGCGGCGGCACACGGTGCGGGCCTGGTGCGCGTGGGCGGA
>JBBRZL010000145.1:0-9079 GCA_038236735.1 Holophagales bacterium
CGAAGCCGATTCAGGCGGTCCGCGGCATGGCCGCCGAAGAGGGCCACCAGCAGGAAAGGCAGCGCCTCGGACAGGCCCACCAGGCCCAGGGCCAGCGGATCGCCGGTGCGCTCGTAGACCTGCCAGCCCACGACCACGCCCTGCATCTGGAGCGCGAGGGTAATGAGCCCGAGGGAGGCGATGAACCAGCGGTAATCCGGGTTGCGGAGCACCGCGTAGGGATCGTGGGTGGTTTCACTCACGTCCATAGGGGCTATTCGTATCGCAGCGCGTCGATGACATCCAACCCCGCCGCCTTCAAGGCTGGCAGGAAGCCCGCGACCACGCCCACCAGGCCCGAGAAGCCCAGGCCCAAAACCACGGCCCAGGATTCCATCACGGCCGGCACCTGGAACTTCTGGAGGATGAAGACGGCGCTGTAGGCGAACCAGACGCCGATGATGCCGCCCAGCACCGACAGCACGATGGCCTCGATGAGGAACTGCCAGAGGATGTTGCGCTGGGTGGCGCCGAGGGCGCGGCGGATGCCGATCTCCCGGGTCCGCTCGGTGACGCTCACCAGCATGATGTTCGAGATGCCGATGCCGCCCACCACCAGGGAGATGCTGGCAGCCACGGCCAGGAGGGCTGTGAGAATGCCCGCCTGCTGAGTCTGCATCTGCACGATGTCGTCCTGCTTGCGGATCATGAAGGGATCATCGTCCTTGGGGGCGGTCTTCATGCGCTGGCGCAACAGGGCCGTGATCTCGGTCTGAGCCGCCTCCGCCTTGCCGTCCTGGGCGCTCACCACAATTCGCTGGATCTTGTCGCGCCCCATGATCTTGCGCATCACGGTCGTATAGGGCGCCACGATGAGATCGTCCTGGTCGCCGAACATGCCCGCGCCCTTCTTCTCCAGCACGCCCACCACGATGAAGGGCAGCGGCCCCACCCGCACGGTCTGCCCCACGGGGTCATCGCCGTTGGGGAAGAGGTTGTCCTTCACGGTCTGGCCCAGCACGCAGACCTTGGCCAGCCCCCGCACTTCCGCATCCGTGAAGAAGCGCCCGTTCTCCACCTCCCAGCCCCGGATCTCCAGGAATTCCGGCCCGGTGCCCTGGATCTGGGTCACGTAGTTGTTGCCCTGGAAGATGACCGGCCGCGTGGTCTGTACCTGCTGGGTGGCCGTGACCACGCTGCTCTGGGACAGTTCCTGCTTGATGAGCGGAATGTCGCTCTCGCGCAGGATGTCCGCGCTGCCCATGGCCATGGGGCCGAAACGGTTGCCGCCGCTGCCGGGAAAGATGGTCAGCATGTTGGAGCCCATGTTCTGGATGAGGGCGATGGAGGCCCGCTTGGAGCCTTCGCCGATGCCGATCATGGCGATGACGGCCCCCACGCCCACGATGATGCCCAGCATGGTGAGGAAGGCCCGCATCTTGTTGCGTGTGATGGCGAAGGCCGCCAGCTTGAGGAATTCCAGGAAGCCCATGGTAGCCCCCGGCTAGCGCCGTCCGCCTTGGGTTCCGCCGGCGGGTGCCGCCGCAGTGCCAGCCTGCTTCGAGGTGTCCACGCCCACCAGGACCTGCATCCCTTCGGTGAGGCCTTCCCCGGTAACCTCCGTGAACTGCCCGTCGGAAATGCCCGCCTTCACGACGATGGCCTTGGGCTTGCCGTTCTCCAGCACCCAGATGCGATCCACGCGCGCGGCGACTCTGCCGCCCTTGGTGCCGGTGCCGGCCTGGGAACCCCCGGTCGGCCGGCCACCGCCGAACATCATGGGTTGCCCCAGACGGGGTCCGTCGGCCTTCTTCTCATCCTTGATGAACGCTGAAGGGTTGAACCGGAGCGCTGCATTGGGCACCCGCAGGACGCCCTGGACCTGGTTGGTGTTGATGGTGACATTGGCGGTCATGCCTGAGCGCAGGGCCAGGTTGCCCGTGAATTTGGGCCCGGGCATCTCGCTGGCGCCCCCGGGAATGCGGGCGAGGAGCTGGGGGTCCAGCTGCGAGGTTTTCATGACAACCGAGGGCGCAGCCTTCCCGCGGGTGGCCCCGTCGTTAGCATGGCGCTCCTGGAACCGCTTCAGGAAGTCCTGTTTGGTGGTGCCCGCGGGCAGGCGATCCTTCATGCGTTCCCAGGCTTTCTCGGGATTCGGGGCCTCTTCGTGGCCAGCACCGCCGTCCTTGGCGCCGTCCTTTTTCCCGTCGTCACGCCCGCCGCCCTTCCGGGCTTCCTGCCCACCCCCCTTCCGGGCCTCCGGGGTGGCGGATGTCTTGCCCTCCTCGTCGGCGTTCGGCAGCGGCTCGTTGGGAACAAGCATCTCCACCACGTAATTCACCACGTTCTGCGTGGTGACGGGTTCCTGGCGGACCAGACTCACGTTGGCCTGAAACTGCTTGTCCGGCAGGCTGTCCACGGTGAAGAGGGCCCGCTGGCCCACCTTCACTTCATCGATGTCGGATTCCCCGATGTTGACCTGGACCTTCATCTTGGAAAGGTCCTGGGCGATCATGTAGAGGCTGGGCGTGCTGAAGCTGGCGGCCACGGTCTGGCCCACGTCGGCCAGACGCGAAATCACGACACCGTCCACCGGAGCGGTGATGTTGCAGTAGCCCAGGTTCGTCTTGGCCCTGTCGACAGCGGCCTTGGCGGATTCCAGGTTGCCCTGGGCATTCTTCAAGGCCGTGTCCTTCGTATCGAGGTCCTGGTCGGCCAGCAGCTTCTCGGCCGCAAGCCGCTGGGCGCGCTGGTGGTCGACCTTGGCGAAGTCGTAGGCCGCCTGAGCCCGCAACAGCGTGGCTTGGGCATCCTGGAGCTGGGACACCCACACCGCAGGATCGATTTGAGCGATGAGCTGCCCCTTCTTCACGATGCTGTTGTAGTCCACGTAGAGGGCCTGGATCACGCCCGACACCTGGGTGCCCACGGAAACCTGCACCACGGGGCTCACCGCCCCGGTGGCGTTGATGCGCTGGGTCACGTTGCCCCGGTCCAGCTTGGCCAGGCGCCACTTCACTTCGTCCTTGGGCCGGGTCCAGAAATAGGCCGCGCCACCCGCCACCACGACGACGCCAATTCCAAGACCGATCCAGGTGTTCCGCTTCATGGCACCAAACTCCATCTATCAAAGGGCAGGGTCGGGCCCAGCCTCAACCTTCGCATAACGATGTATTGACCACCAGAAGAGGTTCCCGGTTGAGGCGTATTTGCGGGAATCAACGGATCAGGCCGAGGCTATCCACCAGGGCGCGACGGGCGAAACCATCGGCCAGGAAAGTCTGGAGGAAGCCACCCGCCAGCACGATGGCGGCACAGACCAGTACCGTGGCGCCGGCAAAGGGGGCGTGGATGGCCGGGCGGTCCGAGGCCAGCCGCTCGGCCTCGGCACTGGGCGCCTGCAGGAAGAGAGCCACCAGGAAGCGCAGGTAGTAGTAGGCAGACACCAGGCTCGCCAGCACGCCCAGGATGGCCATGCCCACATGGCCCGTGGCCACCAGTTCGCGGAAGATCATGTACTTGCCGTAGAAGCCGCCCATGGGGGGGATGCCGGCCAGGCTGAGCATGAAGATGGCCGCCGCGAAGCCCATGGCCGGGCGCTTCCAGCCCAGGCCGCGCAGATCGTCGAAGGTGATCTGGTCGCCCACCAGGCCGAAGGCCGTCAGCAGGCCGAAGGCGCCCATGTTCATGGCCAGGTAGATGACCAGGTAGTACAGCACGCCGGTGTAGGCGGCGGGCGTACCCGCCACGAAGCCCAACAGCAGGTAGCCCGCGTGGCTGATGCTGGAATAGGCCAGCATGCGCTTCACGTTGGTTTGCACCAGGGCGGTGAGGTTGCCGAGCACCAGGGTCGCCACGGCCAGTACGGCCACTACGGATTGCATCTTCACGCCCACGCCGCCCAGGGGTGCCAGGCTGCTCCCGAAGATGCGGAGCAGGGCGATGAACGCCACCCCCTTGGTGGCCACGGACATGAAGCCCGCGATGGGGTGGGGCGAGGCCTCGTAGGCATCCGGCGTCCACTGGTGGAAGGGCACCGCCGACACCTTGAAGAGGAAACCCACCAGCAGCAGGGCCGCCCCCACCAGCACCAGGGGATCCAGAGCCAGGCCCTGGGTCTTGAGGATCAGGGCCGCGATGCTGAGGTCCAGGGTGCCGCTGAGGCCGTAGATCAAGACGCCGCCCATGAGGAAGCAGCTGGAGGCCACGGCGCCGGTGAGGAAATACTTCATGCCGCCCTCGGAGCTTTCCGGGCGGAGCCGCACCGTGCCGACCAGGGCATAGAGCGGAATGCTGAACAGCTCCAGACCCAGGAACAGGACCACGAAGTGGGTGGTGGAAGCGAACAGCATCATGCCCGTCACCGCAAAGAGGAGCAGGCAGAGGGTCTCACCCTTGACCCAGCCCTCTTGGTGGAAGTGGTCCCAGCTCTGGAGGATGGTCAGGGCCGCGGCCACCAGCACGAAGATCCCGGTGAACTGGGTCAGGCGGTCCATGTGGAGCTGGAAGAAGCTGGGCTGACCACCATTGTTCCAAAGCATGGTCAGATACCAGAAGCTGGCGCCCACGGCGAGCAGCGCCGTGGCGTACATCACCCCGCGGATCCACTTCTCGGTGACCTGATCCTTGTCCAGGGACATGATCGCGATGAGGCAGGCGCCCAGGGAGGGGATGAGCAGCGGCAGCAGGGCCGACCACTGGCTGGGGCTGAGGTTCATCGGTGCACCTCATGGGCGGCGGGTTCGGCGGCGTGCCCTTCCGTGTTTTCCGGGGCCTGGGCCGCCGGCGCAGCTTCATGCACCGCGGGCTTCAGGACAAAGTTCCGGGGTGCGGGGGCCTGGGCGTCCTTCAGGAGGGCCGTGACGGGCGCCTCGCTGATGGCCGTGAAGGTGCGGGGGTGGACGCCCATCCAGAGAACCAGCACCACCAGGGGCAGCATGACGGCGATCTCACGCGCGTTCAGGTCCGTGTGCAAATGGTGGGTGCCACTGTCCACGTCCTTGTTCTCCGGGCCCCAGAAGACCCGCTTGAACATCCAAAGCATGTAGACCGCGCCCAGCACCACGCCGGAGGTGGCCAGGCAGGCGTAGAGGCGGCCCCAACTGAAGCCCGACACGAAGGTGCCGTTCAGAATCCAGAATTCGCCCACAAAGCCGTTGGTGAGGGGTAGTCCGATGGAGCTCAGCGTGATGATGAAGAAGAAGGTGGTGAACACGGGCATCTTTACAGCCACGCCGCCGAAGTCGGCGATCATGCGCGTGTGGGCCCGGTCATAGAGCATGCCCACCAGGAGGAAGAGCGCGCCGGTGCTGATGCCGTGGTTGAGCATCTGGAGCATGGCGCCCTGGGTGCCGATCACCGTGAAGGAGGCCAGGCCCAGCATGACGAAACCCATGTGGCTTACGGAGGAGTAAGCCACCAGCTTTTTGACGTCGCGCTGCACCATGGCCACCAGCGCGCCATAGACAATGGCGATGACGCTGAGCAGGGCGATGGGCTTGGCGTAGTGCATGGCCGCCTGGGGGAACATCGGAATGGCGAAGCGGATGAAGCCGTATCCGCCCAGCTTCAGCAGCACGCCGGCGAGGATGACGGAACCCGCCGTCGGAGCCTGCACGTGAGCGTCCGGCAGCCAGGTGTGGAGTGGGAACAGCGGAACCTTGATGGCGAAGGCCACCGCGAAGGCGATGAACAGCCAGCTCTGGACATGGAAGGGCAGCGTCGAGGCGGCCTGGCCCATCAGGACCGGATTGAAACCGCCGGCCTTGTTGGCCAGGTAGAGCAAGGCCACCAGCCACAACAGCGATCCACTCAAGGTGAAGAGGAAGAACTTGTTGGCGGCGTAACGCCGTTCGTCACCGCCCCAGACCCCGATCATGAAGTACATCGGGATGAGCATGGCTTCCCAGAACAGATAGAAGAAGAACAGGTCCTGGGCCATGAGGGCGCCCAGCATGCCCGTCTCCAGCAGGAGGAACAGCGCCGCGAAGGTGCCGATGCGGTCCTTGAGGCTGTTCCAGGTGCCCAGCATGGTGAGGGGCACCAGGAAGGTGGTGAGGATGACGAGCCAGAGGTTCAGGCCGTCCACGGTGAGGGCGTAGTCCACCGGCAGGCCCACCAGGGTGAACCAGGGCGCCCGCTCGACCACATAGCCGGCGCCGTGCCCCAGCAGCCAGGCGAGGCTGAGGACAAAGAAGGCGAGGGCCCCCATGAAGCCCAGCATGCGGGCCAGTCGGCCCATGGCCTGGGGCAACGCCATGAGAATCAGGCCCAGAAGCGTGGGCGCGAAGACCAGGAAGGAGAGGGGATGGGAATTGAGCCAGGTCATCGCCCCACCTATTTCAGGAAGACATAGAGGAGGAGCGCGGCCCCCAGCGCCATGCTGAGCGCGTAGTTGCGCACCCGGCCGGTCTGGAACAGAGCCGTGAAATCCCCGGAGACCCGCGTCAGGGCCCCAGGCAGGTTCACGCCCACCCCGTCGATGATGATCACGTCGAAGAGCTTCCACAGCACGTTGCCAAACCAGCGGAGGGGCCGCAACAGGTAGAGCTCCACGCCTTCGTCCACGTAGTACTTGTTCAGCAGCAGGTTGTGGAGGAAGGGGAACCTCACCGCGCGAGCCGCGGAGACCGCCAGCCCATCCTTGTAGCTGAGGTAGCCGAAGGCCGCGAACCCCAGGCCCAGCACCGTGGAGACCGAAGCCAGGGCCCACGCCAGGGCGTGGCTACCGTGCTCGCCATGGACCGCGTGCAACTGCCCGAAGGTGGTGGCGGGCGCCAGCCAGGCCTCGATGCGGAAGTCGCCGCCGAAAGCCTTGGGCCAGCCCAGCCAGACGGCCAGCAAGGTGCCCACGGCCAGCAGGGCCAGGGGCAGCGTCATGGTGGCGGGACTTTCATGGGCGTGGTCATAGGCGTGATGGTCGCGGGCCTTGCCCAGGAAGGTGAGGGTGAAGAGGCGCAGCATGTAGAACGCCGTGCAGCAGGCGGCAAGGACGCCAACCACCCACAGGGCCGGGCTCTTCAGGTAGGCCAGGTAGAGAATCTCGTCCTTGCTGGCGAAGCCCGAGGTGCCCGGGAAGCCGATGATGGCCAGGGTCGCGATGAGCATGGTCCAGAAGGTGATGGGCAGCTTGGCCTTCAGGCCACCCATCTTGAACAGGTCCTGTTCATGGTGCATGGCGAGGATCACGCTGCCGGCCCCCAGGAAGAGGAGGGCCTTGAACCAGGCGTGCGTGAAGACATGAAAGAAACCCGCGGCGAAGCCCGAGGCACCCAGGCCGAGGAACATGTAGCCCAGCTGGGAGACGGTGGAATAGGCCAGCACCTTCTTGATGTCGCGCTGCACCAGGCCGATGGTGGCGGCGAAGAGGGCCGTGGCCGCGCCCACCCAGGCCACCACGGTCAGGGTGATGGGGGTCAGGGTGAACACCGGGGCCAAACGACAGATCAGGTAGATGCCACTGGTCACCATGGTGGCCGCGTGGATCAAGGCGCTCACGGGTGTGGGGCCCGCCATGGCATCCGGCAGCCACAGGTAGAGGGGCAACTGGGCGCTCTTGCCCGTGGCGCCCATGAAGAGCATCAGGGTGGCGAAGGTGAGGACACCAAAGCCCACCTCTGGCGCCAGATGCCCGGCCTGGGTGAGGATGTCGGCGACGGTCAGGGTGCCGAAGGCCGCGAAGAGCACCATCATGCCGATGACCACGCCCAGGTCGCCCACGCGGTTGGTGAGGAAGGCCTTGAGGCCGGCGTCCGGCGCGTAGTCCGTCTCGAAGAAGTAGCCGATGAGCAGGTAGGAGCAGAGGCCCACGCCCTCCCAGCCCACGAACATGAGCGGCAGGCTGGAGCCCAGCACCAGGGTGAGCATGAAGAACACGAACAGGTTGAGGTAGCAGAAGAACCGGGCATAGCCCTCGTCCTCATGCATGTAACCCACGGAGTAGAGGTGGATGAGGAAGCTGACGCCCGTGATGATCAGCATCATGGTGCCACTGAGGGTATCAACCACCAGGCCGATGGGCACGCTGAGCGCGCCGGTACCCATCCACTCGCCGTAGGTGAGGGCGAGCCGGTGGTCCGCCGTCCCCTTCATGGCGAAGAAGGCCGAGCAGGCCAGCAGCAGGGCGCCGAACACGACGCCGACGCCCACGAAGGTAACCACGCCCTTGCCGGCACGCTTGCCGAGCAGGCCGTTGAAGAGCGAGCCCAGCAGGGGGAGGATCGGAATGAGCCAGTAGTACTTGTTCATCGCATCCTCACTGCTTCAGGCTGGCGGCGCGGTCCGAGTCGGTGGTGTCCCGGTGCCGGTAGAGGCCGATGACCAGCGCCAGACCAATGGCCGCTTCGCAGGCGGCCACGGCGATGATGAAGAGGTAGAACACCATGGCCTGGGCATCCCCGCCCCGAAACCGGGCAAAGGCCAGCAGGGCCACGTTGGCCGCGTTGAGCATCAGTTCCACGCCCATGAACTGCATGAGCAGGGTGCGGCGCAGCAGCACCGTGGCCAGGCCGATGGCAAACAAGAGAAGCGCCACCACCAGGTACCCCTGGAGGCCGCCGTTGAGGGTCGGAAGGATCGCGTCCATGCCATTCATCCCTGGGCCGCTCATCACAGGTTCCTTTTGGTCAAAGCCACAGCGCCGATCATGGCCGCCAGCAGCAGGAGACCCGCCACCTCGAAGCCCAGCAGGTGGTCGGCGAACAGGGCGGTGCCCACCTTCTGCAGAGTCATGGCCTGGGGCACGGTCGCGCCGCTCAGGGCCAGTGCCTTCACGCCCGGCGAGGCCAGCACCAGCTTCACGGCACCCAAGGCCAGGGCCGCCACCAGGGCCAGGGACACCCAGCGCTGGACGGGCCGGGCGGACTGGGCCTTCTCCTCCTCGTGGCTGTTCAGCATCATGATCACGAAGAGCACCAGCACCATGATGGCGCCGCTATAGACGATGATCTGGAGCGCCGCGGCCACGGGGTTGGCCAGCAGCACGAAGAGGCCGGCTACTCCAAAGAAGGTGGCCACCATGCAGAGGCCCGCCACGATGACGTTCTTCTGCAGCAGCATGGCCAGGCCGCCGAGCAGCGTGATGAGGGCGAAGGTGATGAAC
>JBBRZL010000146.1:0-9020 GCA_038236735.1 Holophagales bacterium
ACCTCGAAGGGCCGCAGCGCCGACCGCGCCCGGGTGAACGAGACGGTCGCCGCGGTGACCCGCACCCAATCCTCCGACTGGTGGGTGGCGAAGCTCGAGGAGGCCGGCATCCCCTGCGGGCCGGTGAACGACATCTGTGATCGAATTCAAGATCTGGGGCCTGCGCACAGAGATGATGAACTCCTCACCGTTTGAGTAGAGGGTTCGGGTAGTGAAGGCCAGGCCAGTGGCAGTGCGGGCCATGGTGTCGGACAGGTCGCTGGAAATGCTCGAAAGGTTGTCCAAGGTGAGGAGGTGGCAGTTCAGGGCTGCTACACAGAAGTCTTGCTCAGACCTCGGTCGCCCTCGGAGCATTGCCCGCCTGGGGTCTACACTGCGCTGGCCCAGCCTTGTGGCTGTGGACTTCGCAGAGCCCTGAAGCCCCGTGAGATTGAGAATTGCCTGGGCACCACGGTCGACGAGACAGGAGACGAGAAAGGCAATATAAAGCGAGAGCCCCGCAGGGCTGGTGTTGACCACCTCCGAATAGCCCGAGAGGGAACCACCGCGCTCTGGGATGGGTAGAGCCTCAGTCCCGTTTGGCCTGCGAAACCTGACGGGTGCTTCACCCCCGGGGATGATCTCCCAACCTTTCGCCGTGACCCTGACGACTTCCCAGGCTTCATTCGCAAGATCGAGGTAGACCACATCACCAAGGTCAGCCACGCGAACATAGACCGGGTAACGCTGGCCGCTGTGTATCGCGTGAGCTTCAAGGTGGTCCATGACGCTCTCGATGTCAGCCCTCGACAGGACAACCCCCGATGAGAAGGTGAGGCTCCCAAGCCACTGGGTTGCAGTGGTGGTGCGCAGCTCGACGTGCTCGGTGTGGCCGTTGCGCTCGTGGCTGAGGTAGCCAGTAGCCGGGCCGTCTTCCTTCGCGTGCCAGAGCTCAGTGGCCGAGGCCCTGGCCATGGCGAGGGCTGCGACCTTGGGGGACGGAGGCTTTTGTTTCTTCAGGGCCGGTGCTTGGCCCGCAGGAGCGGTGACCTTCTTGGAGGCGGTCATGGCCGACCCCAGGCCCACTCAATGAGGTCGCGAAGCCCCATGTGCTGGTGGCCACTGTGGGCGCACTTGAAGGTGGGCCAGTGCCCCGGGGTGTGGATGACGACCCCGCTGTCATCATCTTCTGCGTGGGAATGCTCGGTTGCCCACGGGCAGTGGGTTCGACGTTTGATGCCGCCTTTGAATTCGCGAGCAGGCCCGACCTTGATGCCGTTGGCTTCGAGGATGGTCCCGAGGTCGAGGTGCATGAAGTCCACAGCCCGCCCGTCACTGGTCTCGTAAGCCATCCACCACTGCTCACCGGAACTCTTGCGGGCGGCAACCACATCGGCCTGCCATTTCGGCATCGTGGGAGCCGCAAGAGGGGGCAGGGACGCCAACGGCAGCGTGAGTGGGACACCATGCACCTCAAACCACTTGATGGTTTCTGGCGCTGGAGACCCCGGCACGAAGGCCAGCGCAGCTGGATTGTGCAAGACGGGCAGATCCAGACCCCGCCGGAACTTATCGAGCCCAAGAGCAGTCAACGCAGCATCGGCGTAGCGTGCCCAAAGTGCCACGGGCACTGGCTCTGCGAGGAAAATCAGAAACCGGAACTTCGGATGCTGAGGCGTGCAGGAGTAGGTCGTCCAACCGATGCACGAGACCCCGGCCTTTCGGAGAGCGGCGAGAACCGCACTCGGCTTGATGGGGTTCTCGATGCAGACTTTTTTACGCACCGGCCTGTTGGTCAGCTCGCCAGTGTGAGGGTCGGTATAGAAGTCGCCGGTAGGAACCTCGTCGGTGTTGTCGAAGTCCAGGAGAAGCACACCGACGCCGAGGGCGTGCTCAACGCCACGGGGCTTGCCGGGTGGGTAATAGGCACCGGAGATAGCGGCCATGGACTTCTTCGGCGTGCCGCCCGGGTTGCCAGCACTGGGGGCGTAGGCCTTGCCCAGGATGGCTCGGAGGTCGTGCTCATTGCCGGTGAAATCGCGGGGCCACCGATTGAGTGCGTGGTCGAAGAATGAGCAGTTAACACGTAGTCCTACGGCATTCGGGGTTCGAGCTCCCATGTCCTCACCCCCGCTACTTTCTGTTGGTCTTGCGGGCTTCCGCCCATGCCTGGAGGTCCGCGAGGTCGAAGACCTTCCGGCGGGCCGTCAGGCGAACGAAGGGGGGTGGATCCGGCTGCATGGCGAGGTAGGCCAGCGCAGATTTGCCGCCAAGGCCAAGGAACTCGACAGCTTCGTCAGCGGTCAGGAACCGGCGGGGCCTCGGGAGCTCGGTAGCCGAGGAGGGAGGTGGGGCAGCTGCGAGCTTCTGCGCCTCCTCCAGGGACTTAAGGCGGGCTGTGGGCATGTTGGGCTCTCCTGGTTGGTGGAGGCCCTATAATTGAGGGACCTCCCGGTTTGGGGTGGTAGGGTGCCGATCCTGTTTGCTTGTCTAGGGCGTGGGATCGGTGCCCGTTTTTCTTTCTGGCTTTAATTGTCGGTCGATTGCAGAGCCTTTCAAGGGTAAATGTTGCAATCAAAAGAGCTTGTAACTACCTAGTGACAGGGAAATCAGCGAAGAGCAAGTCTACGACTGCCTCTGCACGTTTGAGAACGGTTCTCAGAGGTCGAAAAATAGTTGTGAGACCATGCTACGACTGCGTTTGGAGGCCCTGGAATGTTGCGGATCCGCACCATCACTTGCCTCCCAGTTTGCGGCTCAAGCTGCCTGAGACGGCCTGGGAAGCCTCCATAGCCGGATGCTGGCCCGCGTCCACCTTGGAATAACGCTCGGACGTGTGGGCGTCTCTGTGCCCAAGCAGGGCTGCCACCTTCTGGAGGTTCAACCCCAGCCCGGCGGCTTCGTTCCCATGGGCGTGGCGGAGGTCGTGCCGATGCAGGTCTTTGATCCCGGCTTTTTTCGTCAAGCGTTGCCAGAACTTATTGAGGTCCTGAATGGGCTTCCCCTCTTCGGCACCAGGCAGGACATACGGGTGCTCCACCTCTTTCCCGTCTTTGCCTTTGAAGGTCATTCGGTCCAAACCCTGGAGCACCTCCAGGGCGGCATCATTCAATGGCGCTTCCATGGCACCCGTCTTGGTCTTCGTCCAGCGGATCGTCCGGGCCTCCAGGTCGATCTGGTCCCACCGAAGGTCCAGGATCTCCCGGAGGCGCTTTCCTGTGAGGAGGAGGAGGCGGACGGCGGCGATGGGAAATTGGCTCTCGGTCCCTTCCATGGCCCGGAGTGCTTCCCCGATGCTTGCCAGCTCGTCATCAGTCAGACGGCGATCACGCGCCGGTTCGGGATACGCTTTCCAGTTCGATTTTTGAAGCCGCTCGGTCGGGGTCAGGCCCTGTTCCCGGGGGTCCCAAACGTCCCAGGCGATGCAGCGGTCGAAGATCGCCCCGCACAGCCGAACACAGACATTGGCCTGCCTGGAGCGGTCGGACAGGCCCGCGTGGAAAGCCCACACGTCCCCATAGACGATGGAGCGCACGGGGCGGTCCTTGAAGGCCTCCCGCACCAGCTTGAGGGCTGATTTGTAGGTCGCCTGGCTTGATGGCTTGACGGTCCCCAGGTGTTCGGCGGAGAAGCGGTCCACCACGTCCTGCCAAAGTTGTTCCGTCTGCCTCTTGGGCAGCTCCTTGCCCTTTCCATAGTTCGCCAATGTGTCGTGATACTCGATCCCGGCGGCTTCCAGCGTCTCAGCCTTCAGAGTCAGCCACTTGGAACGCTTCCCGGACAGGTTGATCTTCACGACGAAGGCCTTGGACCCCGATGCGCCGACGCGAACCCCCAGCCCGACATGCTTCAAGTCCCAGAGGTAATACTTGAGCTGAGTTGTGGGCAATTCATCGACCACGTCTTGGGTCAGCTTGGTGGTGCGTGCCTTGCTCGGCGCTGCCCTCGGTTTCGGACGCTCGGGCATCTGGATGTCGTCCAGTGTCCGAAAGGTGTCCGACGTGAAACCCGCATCAGTGCTGGGTTCCAAAAAAAGAGGCCCCAGAGGGGTGTCCGTGAGTGTCCGTGGGTGTCCGACGCTAGACCCTTGCTGCTGCTGGGTTTCGGACACCTCGGACACCTCGGACACCACTTTTGCCAAGAGTTTACTGCGCAACATTGTGCCCCCAAGCGTTCTCCGTCTACGCTCAGTCTACGGCTTTCGCGCGGTCTACGCCACGCCTGGTTGGCCACAAGAGGCACTAAGTTGAGGTAATAGTGCCTATTTGCTGTGATATCCGAGCCATTCTGGAAGGCCTGTGAGATCGACATTAAACTTCCAAAGCTGAATGTCGCCAGTTCAATCCTGGTCGCCCGCTCCACCAATCAAAGGCCCCCAAGTTGGGGGCCTTTGATTGGGGCTTTGATCGTGCGGTGACCGAATACGTCGGCTGGCAGGCCTGGGCCTCCGCATCGATGCCCATGCCCGAACCCTGCTAGCCTGGGCCCATCCAAGCCAGAACTTTCCACGGCCCTGTCACACCCATGAGGAATTGAGGACCGGGCAGCAACCCGGTTCATCTGGAGAGCTCAAGGCTGCCGGATCCGCCCTATCACCACACATCGGAGGTCACATGAAACGGGTCACTGGCATCGGCGGCATCTTTTTCAAGGCCAAGAATGCCCCCTCACTGCGGGCTTGGTACCAGCAGCACCTGGGAATCGATGTCCAGGCTTGGGGCGGAGCTGCCTTCGACTGGACCGACGCCGAGGGCAAGTCGGTTGCAGGTACAACGGCCTGGCTAATCAATCCGCAAGAAAGTGATCACTTCGCTCCGAGTTCTGCTTCCTTCATGGTCAACTACCGAGTGGAAGACCTGCATGCCCTGGTCAAGGCCTTGAAGGAAGAAGGCTGCCAGGTGCTCGAGCAGATGGATGAATCCGAGTATGGATTGTTTGGCTGGGTCATTGATCCCGAGGGGAACAAGGTCGAACTCTGGCAGCCACCTCAAGGTCAATGAGCAGGCTCATGAGGCACGGTTAGGCCGGTTAACATCCTCCGAATTCGCCCTCATCGGGCCCACATCCGATCTTTCAAAAGGAGCCTTCGATGCCAAGCAACCCCGCCGGATGGTTCGAGATCTATGTCCAGGATATGCCCCGGGCGAAGGCCTTCTACGAGGGCGTCCTGTAGGTCGAGCTGAAGCTACTGAACAAGTCCAATCCAGAGCTTTGGTCCTTCCCGCAATCCTTTTCCGACTACGGGTCTTCGGGCGCTCTTGCCAGAATGGAAGGCTGCCCTTCTGGCGGCAACAGTACTCTGATCTACTTCACCTGCCAGGATTGTTCCGTCGAGGAGAAGCGCATCGTGGCGGCCGGCGGCAGGATCCTGAAAGGAAAGTTCGCCATCGGCGAGTATGGCTTCATCGTCCTGGCCTTCGACACCGAAGGCAACATGTTCGGTCTGCATTCCCTGCAATGAGGCCGGCATGAAGATGCATGGTCAAATGAGAAAATGAATTCCCGAGGTGATTGCCATGAGATCCCTGCTTGTTGGAATTTTGCTGCTGTTAAGCCAGCTTCCTGCTCAAGCGGATGACTTGTCGGGGCCCAACCATTCGACCATTCTGCGCACAGCCTGGGGAAGCATATTCTATGATCCTATTTTCATGGGGAATCATAAATACGAATACAAATTGGATGACATTTTGATCAAATCTCGATTTGGAGAAGTGCGGATCATCGGCTCGGAGAACAGTGGTTATCGCCTTCGTTCTGGATCTGATGAGTTGTCAGTCGCTTCAACTTTTTCTGGATTCCAAATCCGATGGAACAAAAAAAGCTGGTCTCTTGAGGTCCTCAATGCCCGCTACACCTTGTCTACCAATTCCCCAAAGGACGTCATTGTCTTTGAACGAGATGGCAATAATTTCACCATCAAAGGCACCAACGGATTCGTCAAGGTGAATACCCAGCCGGGGGTGTTGTCGATCCTCAGTTCCGCCGGCAATGGTTCAATCACCAACTACCTGGGTAGTCGCTCCTTTGACGGCGTCGCCATCGATCAAATCCCCTACCTCGGGCGCGGCATCTACATCTCCTTCCACGGGGTCGGTCTTTTCATCGACATGCTCAGATTGTTCCCCCGCCCCGAAATGTCTGAATGGATTGAGTGGAAACCCCTTATCGGTCCTGCCTTTGATCCAGACCCCCACTGAGTGGACGCCCATCCGTTCACCAGGCTCTGTCATCGGGCTTGCACGGATCATCGGAGGGCTTTGATGGTCACCCCCAGGGAAGCCATGAGTACGCCATGAAGGACACACTGCAACCGGGCCTCCGCTACGAGCACAGGTTTGTCGTGCCCCTTTCGAAAACCGTCCCGGCCCTCTATCCCGAGGCAGAGGAATTCGCGGCGATGCCGAAAGTTTTCGCCACCGGCTTCCTGGTGGGGCTCCTGGAATGGGCCTGCCTGAAGGCGCTCAACCCCCGCCTCGACTGGCCGCGGGAGCAGACCGTGGGAACCCATGTCGACATCAGCCACGAGGCCGCAACGCCGGTAGGCTTTGAGATCACCACCAAGGTGGAACTGCTCTCGGTGGAAGGCAAGAAGCTGGTCTTCGCCGTGGAAGCCCACGATGGCGTGGACCTGATCGCCAAGGGTCGGCACGAGCGTTTCATCATCGACAGGACCAAGTTCGACACCCGCCTTAAAGCGAAGCGGTGCCATGCCTGAGCGGTTCCCAGGTCGCGGCCGCCGCGCCCTCCGGGCGCTGCTGCCATGCCTGTTGGGGGTGATGGCGTACGGTGGCCCGCCCTTCCGCACCGACGACCCGCAGCCCGTGGACCCTGGGCACCTGGAGCTGTACCTGTTTGCGGCCGGTCAGCGCGGGTCCGGGAGCAGCAGCGGTCTTGGGCCGGCGGTGGAATTCAACTACGGCATCCTCCCGGACGTGCAGTTCCACGCCATCGTCCCCGCTGCCTACAATCGGCCCCAGGACGCCCCCGCCCGGGCCGGCCTGGGCGACATGGAGGTGGGCCTCAAGGTCCGGTTCCTCCAGGAGACCCACTCACTTCCCCAGATCGGGATCTTCCCCCTGGTGGAGTTGCCCACGGGCGGGGCAGAACGGGGCCTCGGCTCGGGCCACACTCAGGTGTACCTGCCCATCTGGGCCCAGAAAACCTGGGGGGCCTGGACCAGCTATGGCGGCTTTGGGTGGTGGCAGAATCCCGGCGAGGGCAACCGGAACTGGCACTACGCGGGCTGGCTTCTGCAGCGGGATCTCGGTGAGAACCTGATGCTCGGAGCAGAGGCCTTCCATACCACGGCGATGACTCTCGGCGGGAAGGGTGCCACCGGCTTCAATGCTGGCGGCCAGTTCAACTGCTCCGAGAAACACCACCTGCTCTTCAGCGCCGGCGGTACTGTAGGCGATGCAAGGCAGTCCAGCTTCTACCCGGGCGACCAGTTCCCCACCGGCAGCCTCGGCGATCTTCGCGACTGGTTCCGCCGGGGCCACGCGTCTTCCTGAACAGGCCGGGAGAGCCTTCGAGGTATCCATGCAACCCACCAGTGCCCCAGCTCCGAACTACGAGGTCGAATTCAAGACCACCCATGCCGCAAGGCCCGGCTTCCGCATCAACGAGCTGCGGATCTCACCCACACAGAGTGTCCCCTGGCACTACCACACCCACATCCAGGATGCCTTCTACGTGGTGGAAGGCCGCATCCGGATCTTCCTGCGAGCGCCGGAGGAGCAGGTGGAACTGGGGCCTAGCGAGCTGTTCACCATCCCGCCGCTGCGGCCCCATCTGATCACCAATGCGGGGCAAACCTCCGCCACTTTTCTCAACCTCCAGGGGATCGGCGAGTACGATTTCGTCCCCTTCGGGGAGGGCTCCGATGCCCGTGTTTGACGCAATGTCCGCATGAGGCGGCGAACCTTGCCCCTCGCCAAGGTCTACGGGCTGCTCGAACCCGGGCCCGTGGTCCTGGTCACCACCGCCCACGGGAAGAATCGGGACATCATGGCCATGTCCTGGCACACCATGCTGGAGTTCGAGCCGCCCCTGATCGGCTGCGTCATCAGCAACCGCAACCATTCCTTCAAGCTGCTGAAGGCCAGTCGGGAATGCGTCATCAACATCCCCGCCGTGGATCTCGCGGAGCAGGTCGTGGGCTGCGGCAACACCTCCGGCACCCGGGTGGATAAGTTCGCCCGCTTCGATCTCACGCCCGGGGCCGCCTCCCGCGTGGCGGCGCCCCTCATCACCGAGTGTTTCGCCAACCTGGAATGCCGGGTGGTGGACACCCGAATGGTGCCCAAGTACTGCTTCTTCGTGCTGGAGGTGGTGCAGGCCTGGATCAACCCCGCCGTGAAGGCCCCGCGCACCCTTCACCATCGCGGCCGGGGCCGGTTCATGGTTGCTGGCGAGGAGATCCGGCTGAAATCGAAGATGAAATAGAGGCATGCGGCTCAGGCGATAGGCAGGTACCCTGATGCCGGAATCAACCACAGCCAAGGAGCCACAGGTGAAGATCGCCGTCATCATCGTGCGGAGTCTGATGGGGCTTCTGTTCCTGTTCGCCTCCATCACGTTCCTCTTCAAGCTCATCACCCCGCCCGCGCCCACCGGCGCCATGAAGACCTTCAGCGATGGCCTCCAGGCCTCGGTCTACCTCCTGCCGACCCTGAAGATCATCGAGCTGGTCTGCGGCCTGGCTTTCCTGTCGGGCCGCTTCGTGCCCCTGGCCACGGTGCTCATCGCCCCCATCATCGTGAACATCCTACTGGTCCACGCCTTCCTCGGGCCCGAGGGCCTGCCGGTGGCCCTGTTCCTGGTGGCGGGCAACGCCTTCCTCGCCTACCACCACCGGGCCAGCTACGCGCCGCTGTTCCGCAGTCGGGGCTGATCCGCCCCTAGTGTGCCCCGCCTGAAATAGTTGAGACAATGCGTGGTCACTGGCGGGTCACACTTCCATCGGGGCATGGCCCCTCTGGCGCCCGTGAACGCAGTGCGTTCGCGGGCTGTCACCCCTCTGGGGGCACTGCCGTGCCCCC
>JBBRZL010000147.1:0-9004 GCA_038236735.1 Holophagales bacterium
CCTTTTCCGTGGCCGTGGTGGCGGGCCTGGATTCGGGCTTCGGCGTGGTGCTCATCGGCATGTTCCTGGGCGCCACCGAGAGCCTGGCCAGTTTCTACCTGGGCAGCGGCTGGCGCGAGGCGCCCGGCCTCGTGCTGCTGATCCTGGCCCTGGCCCTGCGCCCCACGGGCGTGTTCGGCAAAGCCACCATCAGGAAGGTGTGAGATGAAGAGAATTCTCCTCCTCCGCGGCGCTGAACTGCTCGTCTTCGCCTTCCTCGCCACCATCCCCCTGCTGGTGGTGAACCCCTATGCCCTGGGCCTCCTCACCCTGCTGGCCATCTACGGCATCCTGCTCATCGGCCTGGACGTCACCGTGGGCTACCTGGGCCAGGTGAACCTCGGCCATGTGGCCTTCCTGGGCCTGGGCGCCTATGCCGCGGGCCTGGTGGTGACCCGGCTCCACTTGGGCATGGGCCCAGCCCTGCTGGCTTCCATGGCCGTGGGCCTGGTGCTGGGCGGCCTGCTGGCCCTGCCCGCTTTGAGGCTCGAGGGCCCCCAGTTCGCCCTGGCCACCCTCAGCTTTGCCGCCCTCAGCACCACGGCCCTCAATGAACTGGAGAGCCTCACGGGCGGCGCCCAGGGCCTCAGCCTGAACCGGCCGCCCATCTGGGGCCACGTGCTTACGCCGCCCCTCTTCTACTGGCTCTGCATGGCCCTGCTGGCCGTGGTCTGGATGCTCATGCGCAACCTGCTGGCCTCGCAGTGGGGCCGGGCCTTCGAGGCCCTGCGCGACAGTCCCATCGCCACAGACGCCATGGGCGTGGGCACCTACCGGCACAAGGTGGCGGCCTTCGCCCTGGGCTCGGCCCTAGGCGGCCTGGCGGGCGGCCTCTACGCCTTCAACTTCCAGTACCTCCAGCCCCAGAGCTACACCTACGACCTGATGATCATCCTGCTGCTGGGCGTGGTGCTGGGCGGCCGCAAGAGCCTCTGGGGCGCCTTCGTGGGCGCCTCCGTCATCGTCCTGCTGCCGAACCTGCTGTCCAACCGCCACCTCTTCCAGCTCTTCACGGGCCTGGGTTTCGCCGGGGCCCTGGCGGCGGGCCTGCGCGGCCTGGTGAAGAAGACCACGCGCCCCTTCCAGGCCCTGGCCCCGGTGGTGGCCATGGGGATCCTGGTGGTGGGCGGCCTGCTGGTGGAGAACACCGAAGATTGGCGCAAGGCCATCTTCGCGCTGATGCTCTTCTCCGTGGTGGTGGGCCTGCCCGAAGGGCTGATGGGCTTCCTGGCCAGCTTCCTGGCCAGGCTGTTCCGCGTGCCCCAGGCGCCCCTGCCCGCGCCCTCGGACATTGAGGCACTCCTGCCCCCCCACGCCGCCGATGGCCTGCCCCTGCTGGTGCTGGAGGACCTCAAGCGCCACTTCGGCGGCGTCAAAGCTGTGGATGGCGTCTCCATGACCATCCGCGCCGGCTCCATCCATGGCCTCATCGGGCCCAACGGCTCGGGCAAGAGCACCGTGGTGAATGTGATCTCCGGCCTCTACACGCCCACCGCCGGGCGCGTGCTGTTGCGGGGCGTGGCTCTGCCCACAGGGAGCCTGTTCCGAGTGGCGCGGGCGGGCGTGGCTCGCACCTTCCAGAACCTCCAACTCTTCGGGGAGCTCACGGCCCTGGAGAACGTCATGGTGGCCCTCCGGGGCGTGTACCGGGCGCCCCTCCCCCTGGTGCTGCTGGGCCTCGCCCGCCGCGAAGAGCGCCAGGCCCAGGCCGACGCCCTCTGCCTGCTGGGCCGCCTCGGCCTCCAGGACCAGGCCCTGATCAAGGCCAAGGACCTCACTTATGGCGTTCAGCGCTTCCTGGAAGTGGCCCGGGCCCTGGCCCGCAAGCCGGACCTGCTCATCCTGGACGAGCCCGCGGCGGGCCTCGCCCATCCCGACGTCGTCCAGCTCATCGAGATCATCAAGCGCGTCCACCACCGCGGCATCAGCATCCTCCTCATCGAGCACCACATGGACGTGGTGAGCGAGCTCTGCGACATCGTGACCGTGCTCGACGGCGGCAAGATCATCGCCGAGGGCACGCCCGACGAGGTGAAGCGCCACCCGAAGGTGGTGGAGGCCTACCTGGGCCAGCCGCCCGAACCTGAAGTTGCCAGCGGCGCCGAGCCGCTCCCCGCATGAAGGAGACATCCATGTTGCAAGTGGAGGATCTCCATGCGGGCTATGGCGCCAGTGAGGTGCTCACGGGCACCACGCTCCAGGTGCAGCAGGGCACCTTGGTAGCCCTCATCGGCGCCAATGGCGCCGGCAAGACCACCACCATGCGGGCCATCTCCGGCGGGCTGAAACCCAGCCGAGGCAAGGTGCTGCTGGACGGCATGGAGGTGCAGGGGATGGACGCCTCGCGCATCGCCCGCCTGGGCCTGGCCCACGCCCCCGAGGGGCGCAAAGTCTTTGGGCCCCTCTCCGTGGAGGACAACCTGCTGCTGGGCGCCTATTCGCGGCTGCCCCGCTTCTTCGGGTACAAGGCCAAGGCCCAGGTGGATCTGGACCGCGTCTACGAGCTGTTCCCCAAGCTGGCCGACCGCACGAAGCAGGCCGCGGGCACCCTGTCCGGCGGCGAGCAGCAAATGCTGGCCATCGGCCGGGCGCTCATGGCACGGCCGAAGGTCATGCTGCTGGACGAGCCCTCTATGGGCCTGGCACCGGTCATCGTGCAGGAGGTCTTCCGCATCATCCGCCGCCTCAAGGAGGAGGGCCTCACCCTTCTGCTGGTGGAGCAGTTCGCCAAGAGCGCCCTGGAAGTGGCCGACTACGCCTACGTCATGGAGCATGGCCGCATCGCCGTGGAGGGCACCCCCGCCGAGCTGAGCCGCAATGAGCGCGTCATCACCGCCTACCTGGGCTGACGCTTGGCCGCACTGCCCAACATGCGCTAGCATGGACCCCTGCCGCGGGCGTAGTTCAGTGGTAGAACGTCAGCTTCCCAAGCTGAATGTCGCCAGTTCAATCCTGGTCGCCCGCTCCAAACAATGCAGTGTTTACGGGCCTTCAGGACATCCTGAGGGCCTCATTTTTCCGCCCGGTCTACGCTGGGGCTACGCGGAGCCCCTCCGAAATGCCTCGGACACCCACCCCGGGGGGTGAGGGTGTTGACCACCCCGTCGGGGGCTCCTCGGGGAGCCTCAAACCCGGTGGTGGTGGGGCTCTAGCCCTTTCCTCTCTCTTGTTCTTCTATTTTAAAAGAGAAAGGGGTGTCCGAGGTGTCCGAAGTGTCCGAAACCCAACACCCATGCGGGTTGGTATTTTGGCGTGGGTGTCCGACGAGTGTCCGGGGGTGTCCGAAGATGCAGCACTGACGAGCGTTCGTGCTGGCACACCGGGATGGCTCGACCTACACTGGGGGCTGCAACGGCTCCCATGCCTGCGTTCTCTCGACCCCACCTCCCCCGGTGGGGTTTTTTGTGGAAGGTCTGCGTGCTACCGCCCACCTGATACCCTCATCCTCAATTCACCCAGTCTTCGCACTCATCCGGTTACTCTCCATAACAGGAGCCTCCACATGAATCGCGCCTTGATTCTCACCCTGATCGTATTGACCTTCCTGGCCGTGGGGTGTGGTGGAGGTGGGGGCAGTGCTAGCAGTTCGCCCGTCGTCCCTACAGGACCACAATCCCCAGCCGGAATTTTTACAGGGACAATCCAATCCTCAACCTCAGGAAAAATTGCGGCGACAGCCATAGTCCTGGACTCGGGGGAATTCCGATATGTAGCAGCCAACGGTCTACAGGCTGTAGGAAACATATCTGTTTCCGGCAGTGCTTTCAGTGGGTCTAGCACTCTGTTTGCCCCCTGCGGTTACGCGTTCCCTGGGGGGGTTTTTACTCTTCCCGCCACACTCACGAATGGCAGCGTGATTACCGCCAACCATATGGGCGGGAGCTACTCAGGTGCTGGTGACAGTGGGACCTTTGATTTCGCCTACAACCCAGCCTCCACACATCAGTTGACTCTGGCCTCATTGGTGGGCAATTACGACTGCATGTTGGATCCGTACCTAAGGCCGGTCAGCATAAACGTTAAGAGCGATGGCAGTTTTTCTGTTTATTTGTATGTGCCATCTCTCGTGCAGGGCTCTGGAACAATCACTCAGCCAAACCCGTCCCAAAATGCATTTCGGATCCAACTGTATATGCCCGGGTATGGTCCTTACCCCATCGCATCTAACTATTCTGGTTTGGGATTTCTTACTGACGGAAGCTCTCCAAACAGTGTTTTCAATTTCTATCTGACCGATCAGGGCGGGCAATGGCCACTCGTACTAATAAAGCGGTGATTGAACTTTTCTGAGAGTGATTACTCTTACTCGGATTCACTCAACAACCCGATACCAACTGGCCCGGGGAACCAGTTCTATCCACCTATTCTCGATGCGTATCCACCGTAGGGTTTGATTGAGGCGCATCCTCACCCTTGCGCCCGATTTTTCATCCGGCCACCGTGGGCTTGGATCTTTAGTCGAGACCCGCAGCCGGGGAACCCCTGGGGCCGCGCCACCTCGGCGCGGTTTTGCGTTGCGCTTGAGTTGTCCACTCAGCGAGCCGATACTGAACCTGCATGAAGAGCGGTCCCTCCGGGGATCCGGCAACCGAGCGGATTGGCCGCCACGGTGCCCTGGTCAATCAGACCCATGCGCGAGGGAGAACCCCCTCGAAAAAGGAGAAGCAATGAGCACGCGAGCCATCATCCGCATCGAAGGCGAGAAGGCAATGCTCTACCGGCACAGCTCGGGCAGTCCCGAGATTGTGGTTCCAGAACTCACGAAGCACCTCAATCGGTTCAAGGCTGCCCGTGGGTTCTTCGAGGGCGATCTGCTGCTGGCCTGCCTCGCTCACTGGTTCAAGCATGATCAGGCGGAGGAGATCCAGGCTTTTGCCCTGCCTGATACCCGCCTGGACGAGATGAATGTGCTGGGCTACCGGGTCTGCACGGCGATGCCCTTCGACATCGAATACATCTACACCGTGCGCAAGGACTGGGCTATCGAGGTGAGGGGAACAACCAAGGCCTTCTGGAGCGCCCCTTCGATGAAGAACACATGCGAGATCGCAGGTGCCCGATGAGCCAGAAATTTTGGGGTGTTTGGATCGAGGATGGTGGTCGCCCAAATCAGCCATACGCAACGCTTGAGGCCGCGAAGGCACGCGCTGAGCAGCTTGCCCGAACCACACGCAGCCGGGTGTTCGTGCTTGAGGCTTTGCTGGTAGCGGTGCCCGAGCTGCAGCCAGTGGAGGAGATCGGCGTGGCCTGGGAAAGCACCGAGCCGGGGGAGAAGAAATGAGGATGCTGCGCAAGGATCATCCGATCTTTCAGGAGGGGCCACGGCTGGTCGGTGTGAGGCGATTCAGGCCCGAGGAGGAGGGGGAGCCCCCCACGCTGGTGCTGGCGTGCCCCCGCGCACCTGCCAACACCCGGGACTGGCCTAAGGTCGTGGTGCCGCCCGGGAAGGAGCTGGTCTTCAAGCCCTACGGGCCACAGGGCGCGGGGTTCTACCTGGTCGATTTGGAGGTGCGCTGATGAAATACATTGATGAGTTGGTAGAACGGCACGCCAAGGGCGACCGCAGCCCCACCTTGCTTCGTGAACTGACCCTCCTCGCGTGGCAGGGGTTCCACGAGGTGTGGGAGCCCTCTCCCTTGGTTGATGACACCGAGGAGCAGCGGGAGTTCGCACTGCTGCGCACCGAGCCTGCACTGGCTGACAAAACTGAGGACGAGCTGCGGCAGGTGCTCAGGGAAGACCCGATGCTCCTGGCTCACCTCGGTATCGAGCGGATGTTGGAGGCCCAACTCTACTGGCCGAAGCCCCCGCCAAACCCGTCCAAGCTGCCACTGCCGAAGCGAAGGGATAGGTGAGCCATGGCCCCAATCATCTCAATGCCATGGGCCGGGAAGCTGCCAGAGTTCCGCGACAAGCTCCCGGGGGAATCGCAGCCGGAATACCTAAACCTGCTGGGCGACTTCAAGGTGGCAGCTGCGAAGCAACAGAAGGTCGACTGGCTGGCGCAAGGAACCGTCACTCCTGCCCCGGGGGGCCTCGTCTGAGGGCACTGAGCCACCTGGGGTGGACCCGAGGCACCAGGATCCCACCCAGGCCCGCTAGCCGCGATCTACAGCAGGGCTGCGCTACTATTCCATCAGCCAAGGGCCTCCATGACGGGGGCCTTTGTCATTGATGGCACCGAGCACAAGAAAGCCACCTTGCGGCGGCTCTCCTGTTGGTTCGGACAGCGTCAGTTCGCAGTCAGCTCACGACGAACTTCGGCAACCGCAGCCGCGATGGCATCAGCCTTTTCCTGAGCCTGTTCTGCGTCTTCTCGGGCTCGGACCTTGGCCACTCGCTGGCGGGCCTCATTGAGCTGCTGGGCGAGGTTCTCGTCCCTGACGGTCATGTCAGCTTCAACCTTTGCAGGGATCAGCTTGCCGACCAGGGCCAAGAACGCGGCGGGGTTCGCTTTCCACGCCTGGGCGAGAAGATAATCAATCCCGCCCGCCGCGTTCAGAGCCTGCAAAACCATCAGGCGGACATCGGAGCCGACCTTGTTCAAGGCACCCTTGGGCCTTCCCATGCCTGCGCGGGGAGGCTTTCGTTTACTATTTGGCAGTATTTTACTGTCGGTGCTTTGCGCTTTGATTGTCGAATCACTCATGCGCTTATCCTTTCGCAAAGTATTATGTGCATTCATGTTGGTCATGCCGCCTCCAGCACCAGGAAGTCCCGCCAGTGGTGGTGGAGGATCCCGTTTTCTGGCCACTCCGGCAGGTCACCGTCCGGGGTTTCTACGTTCCACCCCTCCGGCCAGGACTGATGCCGCTGACGAGTGCGGAATTCGAGCGGCGTGACCAACCGGAGGCGAATCTCTGGCTTATCGCAGAAGCGAACGACATCGCCTCGCTTGAGAGCGCTCCACTGATCGAGATTCATCGAGAGCCTCCCTTGGGCCCGTAGACCAGCTTCACATGGAGGTCAGTCAGCCTTTGGGCTTGGGCCTGGGAGAGCCCGAACTCCTTGCAGAGGCCGAGGAACTCACCCTGCGCTGCGGGCTCGACGACCAATCCCAGGTGCTCGTAGCCAGCCGGAGCCGTGACGGAGTGCGCAGCGGCCATGCTGGGATACATCGCATCGCCAGCGCTGGTGAGCTTGCCCTTGTCGTCATGCCCAGCCGGAAGATCCTTGGCCGGAACGAGGTGCTCCTGCAGCCGACCATCAGCATCGTGCCCAGGCTTCTGCTCGGGGGTGCCGGTCAGGTGGGCCATGCGGCCATTGGCGTCGTGCCCAGGCTTCAGGGCAGGAGCCGGAGCGGGGGCCTTGGGGTGAGCGAAGGAGCCCATGTTGGGCGTGGCCTCTGTGCTGGTGTCGGCGTGCGCGGAATTGGGATACATGTTGCGAAGGTCAGACATTGGTTTCTCCTTGAGGGTTGGTGGGGACGAGTAGCGTGTCGAGGCGGAACTGCTGTTCGAGCTTTGCGATTAAATCGTTGAGGGCGCGCTGCCCCCGGAAGGTGGCGAGGAACTGCTCAGGCGTCTTCATCGCAGTGAGACCTTGTGACGGGCCAGGACGGCGAGGCGAACCTCTCCGACCGAGGCAGCTGGCAGCTGCGGCAGAGCGTGGGCCAGCCAGTCACCCCAGCTCATTCCCGCCGCAGAGACGGCATAGGCCTGCTGCAGGATCGTGAGAGCTTCGGGCGGGAAGGCCCTCAGCTCTTCGATGGAGACGAAGTCGAGGATGGCATCGCGGCTGGAAGCGATGCGGGACGAGCTGGCGAAGTCATCAAGGGGAAGTCGCCTCGCCTTTGCGTCGAGAACGCTGATCAGGTCACGAAGCGTCAGCAGCTCAGCCTTGGCGTTGTCGAGTGCGGCCTTGGCTTTGGGTGCCTGGATCGGATCCAAGACGGCATCCTCCCAGGCCTCACGAAGACCGGGAAGGGATGCAGTGATTTCACGCATCTGCTCCTGGGCATTGAGCAAAGCATCGGTGATGAGCTGCCGGTCCTGGCTGGCCCGCTCGTGCTCATCGAGTCCGGCCTCGTAGTCAGCCAGCAGCTGGGCGAGGGACTTGGGGACGGCGAGAGTGGGCTCAGGGTCAAGAGGCACAGCGCCTCCCGGCTCTTCGACCGTGGTCTCGTCGAGGCCCTGGGTGGGGGTGAGGGTGCTGCGGAAGGAAGTCATGGTGCTCCTTGGGGTTTTGCCAGTGCTCTGGCACTGGCGTGGTTGGGGGAAAAAGGTGATGAAAATCGGCCCGATGCGTAGACGGTGCGTAGACTCGGTGCTGCCACTGCATGCGTGAACAGGTGGGTATCTAGCAGCCGCGCGGATTTACGTGCGGAGTTGGGCCTCGGACCTTTTGCTCCTCGAGCATGTGGTCCGAGAATTGAGCTCATGCGGCACCCCCTTCCCGACGGGGGATGAGGCGAGCACCCCCGGCTGTGGCGCGAGAGATGACCACCTGCCGGTGGTTGCCCGTGGCGTCCTTCAGACCCGTTTGGACGCGCCAGCCGGTGGCCTCCAGGGCCGGTGTGAGACGGCGCAGCTCGTTGGCCAGCTGGTTTGGTGTGCGCGGGGATGGGTCCTGGGCACTCCTGGGAGTGCTGGGGCCGAACCCTAGAAAGAGCAGGAGTTCGCCCGCAGATCCACGGAAGTAGTTGCCGCTCCTCCCCAAGTAGGCGAGCAGCGCAGGGCCGATGGCAGAGACCTCCAGCGCATGCTCGATGGCCTGCCGCGACGATTCCTCGAAGGCCAGCTTGAAGAGCGCAGTGCCGCCTGGAAAGAGCGGGCTGGCCGCGAAGGCGAACGCGTAGAAGTCCGCCATCCGAGGCAGGCCACCCGCGTGCTTGAGCGTCCCCAGGCGCTTCAGGCCGAGGGCGACAGCATCGAGCAGAGCGCCCAGGAGCTTGGGGTGCAACCGGGCGAATCGTGCGTCCACTTCCGCATCTGTGAGTCGCTGCGCCTTCGAGATTGGTAAAAGA